>MPNP01000096.1 GCA_002239085.1 Rhodobacteraceae bacterium bin131
GAGGATGGCTGTGCGGCCAAATTGGTTGGTGATGGTTTCAATATTATAGGCCATGGTGTGTTGTGTTATTCATGTGAGATATGGGAACTGATTGAATGAGATACTCTATGTGAAGTATGCAATGGCATATAATAAAAAATACCAAAATAATACATAGGAACAAAATACCAAATAAGGGCATTGATAAATGGGTTTTGCCCTGTTAAAATGGTGCTTTAAGGAGTTTTGGGTATATGAAGTTCAGATTAATTGCCTATCTGTTTGGAGGTTTTTTCATTGGTCATTGTCCTTAGTTCTTGCGCGTTATTCAACGTGATTGCCGCTCAATAGTAACCTCCAATCGTTATTTTCCGGTTTACCATTATGACTTGAATTACAGCCATTGTAATAATAGACTCAATAAATCAGTTTCAAATGTTTCTGTTCTGTCCATTTTGGCGAATTTAAAGTCTTGCTCTATGAAGCAAGAATTTTTCCGAAGGTTTTTATGTCTACACAGCCCGTTGACCCTGTCAGTCTGACGCAAAGGTTAGTTCAATGTCAATCCGTTACTCCAAATGAAGGGGGTGCGATTACAATTTTGCAACAGCTATTGGCTGAAGCTGGATTTAGTTGTCAGAGAATTGACCGCAATGACGTTGCTAATCTCTATGCACGCTGGGGTGATACTTCTCCAGTGTTTGGGTTTAACGGTCACACGGATACAGTTCCAGCAGGGAATATTCAGGAATGGTCGGTCAATCCCTTTGGGGGAGAAGTCAAGGACGGTAAACTTTGGGGACGCGGAGCCGCAGATATGAAATCAGGTGTGGCATCCTTTGTCGCGGCGGCAATTGATTTTGTGAATACTAATCCAGCTCAAGAAGGTTCAATAGCCATTACGGTCACAGGTGATGAAGAAGCTATTGCCATAGATGGCTCGGCGGCAATTATTGACTGGATGCAGAAAAATGATCAACACATGACTGTGTGTCTTGTTGGTGAGCCCACATGCCCGGAAATATTTGGTGAGGAAATTAAAGTCGGGCGGCGAGGATCGCTTTCTATTCGCTTGACGATGTTCGGTGTCCAAGGTCACTCAGCCTACCCCTCTCGATATGTTAATCCCATTAATGCCATGACCCACTTTGGGTATTTATTGAACAATTGGGAACTTGACCAGGGAACAGAAAATTTCCAACCTTCAATTCAAGCAATCACGAGAATTGAGACTGGAAATTCTGCTATGAATGTTGTTCCAGCGCAATGTATATCCACGGTCAATTTGCGATTTAATGAACTACATACAACTCAATCCCTGACTAACAAGATTAAGAAAGAAGCCGAAGATATTGCTAAAATCCATGGATGTCGAGTTGAGGTCAAACAACTTTCCGGAGCAGAGTGCTTCTATACGACTCCTAGCGAATTTACCGAAATAGTATCGAGAGCAGTTAAAAAAGTATTAGGGCGTACCCCCCAATCTTCTACTTCAGGTGGAACCTCAGATGCCCGCTTTTTTGCTCCACTTTGCCCAGTGGTAGAGTTCGGCTTAGTTGGGAAAACGATGCATCAAGTTGATGAGCATGTTCCAGTTGAAGAAATCGTTAAGCTTAAGGAAGTATACAGGCAGTGCCTTGATGACTATTTCCAAACCTAATCCGCAACCAAGTTTAATTATTCTTGTTAAGGAACCAAAAATTGGGAATGTAAAAACGAGGCTGGCGAAAGATTTAGGTTTTTTTGAAGCAACAAAATGGTTTCGTCATGAATCAGGTTTGACCATCCGTCGATTAAGTCAAGCACCATTCTGGAAAACGATGCTCGGTGTAACCCCCAATCATAACTATGCCACAAGCAAAATAAAAATCTGGATTAACCGAGTTGAACGCCTTCCTCAAGGGGATGGAGAACTCGGTGAAAGATTCGTTTACATGGCACGAAAAATATTGCGGGGGCCTGTTATAATGATAGGCTCAGATATTCCTAATATAAAAATCAAGCACTTAGTTAATGCCATTAGAGTTTTGAGCTCTCATGATGTTGTTTTTGGTCCCTCTCCAGACGGTGGGTTTTGGTTAATCGGATTTAAGCACCCGCAACGCCATAACCGAAGGCAATTTGCTAAAGTGCGGTGGTCTACCCAACATGCTTTAAGGGACTGTGAAGACCGACTCTCGCAATTTACGATTGGTTATATCAATGAGCTCGGTGATATTGATACAATTCAAGATTTAAAACGTCACTCGCAAATGAGGGTTAGGTATTATTGCTGAGCTCTCAAGAAGCATATTCAAGACTTTTTTCGATATAGATACTGCGGAGCTTCTTAGTCATTTCTCCTGGCTTACCATCACCGAGTTTAACTTCATCAATCTTAACAACGGGTGTTACAAACCCTGAAGCGGAGGTGATAAAAGCCTCTTTGGCTTCCAATGCTTCGCCAACGGTGAATGGCCGCTGCTCAATAGCCAAACCAATTTCATCTGTAAATCTGAGTAATGCGGAACGCGTAATGCCATGCAAAATATCGTTTGAAAGATGACGTGTAATAATTCTATCCTCATTGGTGAGGATAAATGCATTGTTGGAAGTCCCCTCAGTAATAAAGCCGTCTTCAAACATCCAAGCATCATCTGCTCCTTGTTTTTGTGCCATCATCTTCGCCATTGAAGGGTAAAGAAGCTGCACCGTTTTAATGTCTCTTCTATGCCATCGGAGGTCGGGTACAGTAATGACTTGAATTCCCTTAATCACAGAAGGCGGATCCGTCAGATTTTTGGCTTGCGAGAATAGAACCAAGGTGGGTGTAGTGTTTTGAGGGTAAAGAAAGTCACGATCTGCACTTCCACGGGAAACTTGGAGATAAATGAGACCTTCCTTCAAATTGTTACGTTTGAGGATTTCATAATGGATTTCTAATAACTCATCCGGATTGCAGGGTGCATCCATATCAAGTTCACTCAATGATCGGTCCAATCGTTTGACATGCCCATTAAAGTCAATCAGCTTTCCATTCAATACTGAGGTGACTTCATAAACGGCATCGGCAAAGAGGAATCCACGGTCAAATATTGAAACCTTTGCATCCTCTTCAGAGAGGTATTGTCCATTGACGAATACAATTCGGCTCATAAAGAAGTCTCCACGGTAAAAATTAGAATATTCATTATATTAGCCCCACAAGGCAGTGGGGGCAGGATAAATTTTTGACTTATCATATCGGATAGGGTGCTTGCGGTCTTCATATAACAACAAAGGAGCGTCTAAATCAACAACAAGGGCATTAACTGCCAAGGTCAAAGCTGGTGCGATACCAAGTGAAGTGCCAACCATACAACCGATCATGACTTTAAAGTTTCTTTTGACAGCTTCATTATAGAGCCTAATTGCTTCTGTAAGTCCTCCTGATTTATCCAATTTAATGTTAATCATATCATATTTTCTCTCAAGGTTATCAAGAGATTTTACATCATGGCAACTTTCGTCGGCACAGATCGGAATAGGGGATTTAAAATCATTTAACGGACTATCAGAGCTTGCTGGTAAGGGTTGTTCAATTAATTTTATACCTAAGTTGATAAAGGTAGACATGTTAGCCTCGAGGTCTTCAATTTGGAATGACTCATTGGCATCAATGATTAATTGTGAATCAGGAGCAGCGTGGCGAACCGCTTCTAATCGTTCTACATCCCTTGTCCCACCGAGTTTGATCTTCAAAATAGGTCTAAAGCTATTTTTTGCGGCTTCGGCATACATCTCATCAGGACTACTCAGAGAGATCGTATAAGCTGTGGTGACCATTTGGGGCGGAGGTAAACTCGCTAGTTGCCATACGGGTTTTCCTGTTTGTTTGGTAGTTAAGTCCCACAAAGCACAGTCAAGAGCGTTACGGGCAGCCCCTGGAGGAAGTTCTGTCATTAACTCTTGGCGTGAAATAGGCGGGCGAATCGATTGAATTTGTTGGGATACAGACTCAATGGTTTCGTTATACCTTTGGTAAGGTAAACACTCCCCTTGTCCTACATGACCATCATGGCTTACAGTGACGGTAACCACTTCAGCGGTATCTCTCGAACCGCGAGAAATCACGAATTTTTTCGCCAGTCTAAAACTTTCCTGTTTGACAGAAATTTGCATTGAGCAGTTTAATCAAGGGATGTTAAGAAGTGAATCAACAAGTGCTGTAACGCCAAATCGATACGGGTCGGTCACAGGAATTTGAAGTTGGTCTTCAGTTTTTTGCAAATAAGCAGTGGCATCTTCTGTCGACATTTTACTGGAGTTAATAGCGACACCAATGACCTGACACTGAGGATTAACAACCTGTGCCAATTTTAGGGCGATTTCATGTAAATAGTCAAGTGACGGCAGCTGATAGCCCGGTAGGCCTCTCATTTCAGTTCGAGTAGGGTCGTGGCAAAGGACGAGTGCATCCGGTTGTGAGCCATGCACTAGAGCAAGGGTCACACCTGAGTAAGATGCATGAAATAAAGAACCTTGTCCTTCTACTATATCCCAGTGGTCGCTATCATTATCGGGTGTTAGTTGTTCAATTGAACCCGCCATAAAATCAGCGACAATCGCATCAAGTGGAACTCCTTGACCCTCAATGAGAATGCCGGTTTGCCCGGTCGCACGAAATGTTGATTTTTTTCCGCGGCTCTGAAGTTCCCGATGGATTGCAAGAGTCGTATACATTTTACCAATGGACACATCAGTTCCTACTGCAAGGCAACGTTTACCAGTTCTTTTTTGCCCGTTGGCAATCGGCATGGTACCGTAGGCTTTTCGAACATCAATCAATTGTCTACCATGTTCCTTGGCGGCTTGGACAAGATCAGGTTCGTCGCCAAGGTAATTGTGCAGACCGGAGGCTAAATCTAGACCCGAGGATAGGGCTGCAAGGAGGGTCGGTTTCCATTGAGGTGAAATAATCCCACCCCGATTAGCCACCCCGATGACCATTGTTTTGGCTCCCATTTCCACAGCTTTCTGAACTGTCAGGTCTTGCAAACCCATTTCAGCTTGGCACCCTTCTAGTCGAATCTGTCCTGTCACACACTCAGGACGCCAGTCTTTTATTCCTTGAGCAACCTTTGCTGCGAGTTGATCTGGGGCATCCCCAAGAAAAAGTAGATATGGTTTACGGATCATTTCAAACTCCCTCAATTGAAAAGAACACGAAAAAAGGAAACCTTAGTTACCAAGTTAGAATGTCAATATAACGATTATTATTGAAATTAGAACAATCTGCCTATGAATTAGCTAATTCTTGAGAAAATTCAATTTAGTGTTTGAAGTGTCGAGTGCCAGTCAGAACCATTGCTATATTATTGGCATTAGCGGCAGCAACAACTTTGGCATCATTTTTTGAACCTCCAGGTTGAATCACAGCCGAGATTCCATGAGCAGCGGCATAGTCAATACTATCTGTAAATGGGATAAAGGCATCTGAAGCCATCACGGCACTGTTTAATTCAAGTTTTGCATCTTGTGCCTTTAGTGCGGCAATACGTGCTGAATTAACACGGCTTGTTTGCCCTGCACCTATTCCCACGGTCATATTATCGCGAGCGAGAACAATCGCATTGGATTTAACCAATTTTACGACTCGCCAAGCAAACTCAAGATCCCGAAGTTCGCTTGGATTTGGTGATCTGTTGGTAACAATAGTCAACTGCTTATAAAGTTCATTGTCTGCTTCTTGAACTAAAAGTCCTCCTTCAACCCTCTTATAGTCTAAAGACAGCGAACTCGGCTCCCATTGTCCACATGCCAGCACCCGTATTGCTTCTTTTTGGGAGAGGATTTTTATTGCTTGAACGGATATACTTGGTGCCACAATGACTTCAACGAACTGAGTATTGATAATTTCTGTAGCAGTGATTTCATCAAGTTCGTGGTTAAAAGCGATGATTCCACCAAAGGCTGATTCTGGATCTGATTTATAGGCATTTTGGTAAGCGCAATACATGCGGTCATGGACAGCAACTCCACAAGGATTGGCGTGTTTTATTATTGCACATGCTGGTTGACGGTCAAACTGTTTAACACATGCAATTGCCGCATCAGTATCAGCAATATTATTGAAAGAGAGCTCTCTACCTTGAAGTTGATGAGAGCTTGAGACGCTCCCAAGAGAAGCTTTGCTGTCAATATAGAAAGCCGCTTTTTGGTGCGGATTCTCACCGTATCGCATACCCTGATGGTAAATCCATTGGGCGTTTAATGTTCGGGAAAAAGAATTTGCTACCGGATCATTTTCAAAGCGATTTAATTGACCGAGGTAGTTAGCGATTGCTCCATCATAATGTGCAGTATATTCAAATGCTTTGACGGCTAGGTCATAACGTAGCTTGGGTTCCACCCCGCCTTGGTGGTGCTTCATCGAATCAAGAATTCTCAAGTAGTCAGTATGATCTACTGCAACAGTCACATATTCAAAGTTTTTTGCCGCTGCCCTTAGGAGAGTAGGACCACCGATATCGATTGTTTCGATGGCCTCTGATAATTGACATGAGGGTTTAGATATGGTTTCCTGAAATGGATATAAATTGACAACGACTAAATCAATCGGGGTGATGCCCTTATCGGACATGACGGCTTCATCCTGTTGACCTCGAGCGAGTATTCCTCCGTGAATAAGGGGATGAAGAGTTTTAACCCGCCCGTCCAGGATTTCATCAAACCCAGTATAATCACTTACTTCTCGGACTGGTATATTCGAATTTTTTAAGAGTGTTGCCGTTCCGCCTGTTGCCAAAATTTGAATTGATCTATTGTGGAGTTCCCGTGTGAAGTCTATGATTTTTGTCTTATCAGAAACACAGATCAGTGCAGTTCTTATGGGCGGTGGTGAATGTTTCATAGCAATTTTCTGATTTAATTTGGTTATGTATTGTGCACAATTTTAATGCTAAAGCTTGTGATAAATGGGTTCTGGAGAATGTGAGTTAGGAAAATAAATCCTAAGGTACTGTTCCATTAGCAGTCATTTCCGCAAAAATCAAATTTCCGAATTAACTGGATTTTCTGCCATCAGGAAAATTTATATTGATTACTGAGTGACAGGTGTGGGGACCCAACGCCCTTAGTGGCCCAACACGTTACCGGAGCACCGCCGGCCTCTTTAGGTAAAATAAATTATCCTATCATCAGTTACGGGGAAGAGCAAGTCTTTCCTTCCCCTAGACTGGTCGTCGCAAGTTAACCCTGAACCAGCTGGCGAGCTCTTCATAATCGGTTTCTCCCTTGTCCACTCTGACAAAAATGTCTATAATTTCATTGTCGTCAGCAATAATCTCCCAGCCACATTTTTCTGCCAGCAATTCAGCCAATTAGAGTGCCGTTCGCTTGTTTCTATCAACAAATCTGTGGTTATTAATGATGCTGTGCACTAAGGCAGCTGCCTATTGCCAGGTCCAGCGATGATAACCTTGGTACGGGCGAGCAAGGGCCGATTGAATGACCTTATCATCTCAAATGTCATCTAGACCGCCATGCTGAAGAGCAAAATAGATGACCTTTGATGGCGTCCTTCCACCCGACTTTGACACTTTATCGCTTAAAACACCGATTCTATGGGGGTACCCCGAAAAAGTAGGCACTACATTGCCCTCATTTTTGGCTCGCCAAAGTCCCTTCTTTCTCCCCTATATAACCCTGCTTTCAGTCCTCATCTTGGTACAATGCGTACGCAGTGATTCCCATCTTGACACCCATCGCCTTGTAAATCGCTTTCCCCTCCTTCGTGGTCGTCGAGGGTATCACATAACGCTTGCCACTCTCATCATCCCGGACAATCGAACATTGCTGGTGAGCCAGAGCATCCTGGATGCCTCTCGGTGACAGCCGCATGTCCAGACCCGCCAAGCGATGACCCAGATGGCGTATCAGACTGAACGCCATAAAGCACAGGGCGATATGAGCCTTGATACGGGACGCGGTCCAATGATAGATCGGACGTATCTTCAAGTTTATGTAAAGCTTTACATAATCAAGTCGGTCTTCGCAATGCGAAAACTTTCTTCAATCCGCTATAACCCACGATACCGTGCCAACAATTCCATGGCCGGGATGTTCTGGAGATTGGTGATCACCCCATGCAATCCATCCCAACGGGCATGGGTGCGAGTCTCGCATTGCGACATTTCAATCAATTCAGGCTGCCTTTTTCTCATAATACTGTTTCCAGTTATCATTGTCTGGGTCTCGGGTATCAATCTCCTTCACAATCCATTTCCAAGCCTGTTCAAAACGCTTGGATTTCCTCAGTGAACGGAAACTCAAAACCGCTTGACCCCCTTCCATTCCCCAGTGCATGCCGGAACGCTTCATCCGCTCCCCGATAGGGGTCCGGTTCGTCGCCTCAACGATGCCCGAACCGATTGGTAACCCCTTCGCTTTCAACACCGCATAATTCATCCGGTGACGGTGCGTCCGAAAGTATGTCAGAATCACAGTGAGTTCTTTTCTTGCCGTCGCCGTCTTGGCTCGGTCTCGCAGACCACGAATGGCTCCAATGACGCGTGTGACACCAGTCTCTTTATTCCGCAGGATATGCCGATTGTTGTGATACCAGCGCTCCTTCGCATGTGCATATTCAGAGGCCTTCGACAAATGTGTACAGGCATGAAAAAAATCGAGAACTTCCGCATCCGAGGATAAATGACTGAGATACGACCAATTATCGGGCGCACCATCCGCAATGGTCACAACGGTTAAATCCGGTTGCTTTCGTACAACCGCCGCAAGTTCCTGCGAGAGCCAGTGCTTCAGGGATAACTTATTCTTCTCCGGCATCCGACCCGAACTGATGGTCTTCAGTGTCGTGCCGTCTTGGTCATGAAAGGAGATCGTTCCACAGGACGCTTCGCGCCAGTTTGAGCCGGTTGAGAGTGCACTCCCCTCAGCCCCAATCGGCTGTTCATCAGGACGGAGGCGAACCATCGCCCCATCAAGGGAGACCGCCATCGTCTTGGCTTCCTTGGGAATGTCTTCCATCGCACGTATGACCGGCATCGCGTCCTCCTCAATCTTTTGCCACGCCCAGTGGGTTTCCTGCAGGAGCCGTTGCAGTGTCGAAACCGAGGGCATCATGCCACCCGCCTCGTGCAAGAACTCCTGACATTGACGGAGCGGCAGTTCCGAAATCAGACTCATCGCCAATTGAGCAGCCGGCCGGGTCACTCGACCCTCTAACAGACCCAACGTTTCATCCACCGGACACAGCGAATTCTTCTTCCCACGACCCCGATACCGCGAACGGGTATAATCAACCTGACCAAGCAACGTCATCACCGCACCGCGGCTCAAGGGAAGCCGGTAATAGGAACGGCCATCCCTTGTGATGGAACTGTCTCCTGCATCCTGCTGTTCAATACAGGTCCTCATGAGGTCTAGACCGAGCTTCCTGACATGCGCAACCGCACTC
>MPNP01000006.1 GCA_002239085.1 Rhodobacteraceae bacterium bin131
AAGGGTCTATTTTTACCTTTTTGGGGAAGATTATTGAATGAATGTGACCCAAAGGAGAAGAAATTATTCAGAATAATCATGATTTTTTCAAAGACAAAAACAAGTGAATCCTGATTTTGGGATTTTATAGAGGTGCCCTATTGTTAAAGTATGCAGCACTAAAACTATTCGTGTTGACAGTTGACGGGATAAAGGGGACTAAATGCATATTAATTGTGAATTGAACAATCATCAATTCATAGGTGGGTTGAAACTAGATGATTGTCCGATTCTATATCAGTAAATCAAATATCAATTCACGCCGGTAATCATTGAAATAATTTCATTTTTATCAGTCGCATGAGTTTCACGAATTCCAATTTGCTGACCTCTTCGTAAAACGCATATTTGGTCGGATAATCGAAAGACCTGATCAAGGCTGTGACTGATCAGTAAAATAGCAAGTTTACGTGCCCTTAATGATGCAACAAGTTCTTCAACCTTAGCCGTTTCGGCGACACCAAGCGCAGCAGTCGGCTCATCAAGGAGAATGAGCTTGCTTGCCCAATGAACAGCCCGCGCGATAGCAATACCTTGACGCTGACCGCCACTCAGGTCACGTATTGTTGAGTTTGCCGACGGAATACGAACATCTAAAGCATCAACTAGATTTTGGCTTTCTTGACGCATTCGAACCTTGTCAAGCAAACCAAAGGGTTTTTTTACTAACTCCTGACCTAAAAACATGTTCATGTAAACTGGTTGTTCATCCACAAGGGCTAAATCTTGATGAACAACTTCAATTCCTTTACTTCGGGAAGAACTTGCATCCGAAAAAGAAACTGTTTCACCTTCAAGCTTAATGTCACCTGAAGTCGGGCGATAAATTCCTGAAATAATCTTAATCACCGTTGATTTACCAGCACCATTATCACCAACAAGAGCGACAATCTTACTTTGAAACAGATCAAGTGAAAAGTCTTGAATCGCTATGAGTCCACCAAATGCCTTATGGATGTTTTTAAGAGATAAGACTGGAGAAATATCAGTCATATTCGGAACTCTCCAGGCCAGAAGGTTTGGTACCCAAAGCTGTTTTCAATAGAGGTTACTTCCGGCTTTCCGCAGGATAATCCTTTCAGACCCGCAACATGGGCACGAGTCACAAAAGCTTGACCCCGAAAGCCAAAAATTACACTATCACCGGCCCTTAGTTTTTTTTGGTGTCTTTGATCAATCATTGCATAATAGTCAATCGCAGAATAGTCAGGCATTTCAACATCATACAAGTCTTCACGACGAACAACTGGTTCTGATGTAACGAGTGCCTTCACCTGGTAGTTCGGAAATACGGGGTCAATATAAAGTCCACCGCCAAAACAGTATGCTCTGCCACTATGGTTATGTGAAACTTCAGTCAGGTAAAGAACTGCTGGATCTTCAGGGAGATCTTCAATTGCATGGAGAGGAGTCGTACCGTGAAGACCATTACCTGGCTCGCATTGAGTTGCTCCTGCTTCAGCTAAGGCAGAAAGGACCACAGAAGATGTTGTTCCCGGGGCGTTAATTTCAATATCATTCCAACCATGGGATCTCAATTTCTCTGCTGCACGTTGAAGTGTTGCCAAGTTGGGAGTGGGTTTAACTTTACTGATTGACTGGTCAAAAAGTAAGGCTGGAAAAGTAGTTATACCGGCAAAATGTCCGCCATCAAGCTTATTTAGCGCGTTCGCCACCTCAATAATGTCGTCAGCATTAAAGCCCCCCTCATGACCACGATAGAACGTGTCCCCAGAAGTCTGAATACGAGTAAGAAATTTCTGCTTGTTACCAGCCCGTAATGAAGCTCTTGCGGCTTCAATTGCCTTTTCTTCTGAAAACACCGTCCAATAATCTGGTTTCAGTTTTGCGGCTACGAAGTCGGCCTCCGCAGATGGCACCTGAACGAGATGTCCAATATGGCCCGTTCGGAGTCCAGCTCTATCACAAGCGACAGCACAAGCGACATCAACCGCTACCGAGCGATTAATTCCACCTCTCTTAATCGCCTGACAAAAACTAGAATGTCGCCCCACTTGCTTGGTCATCGCAAATGTTGTCAGTCCATATTTCTTGGCTTCATCTTGAAATCGCTTTGCATTCCGCTCCACGGCCTCAAGATCAATAACATAGGAATTTGCCGGCAACCTACCCAACTGGTGCATTGAGATTGCGGCTTCAATGAAATTTGAGTTTCTCCGAATGAGTGCATCCAAAAACATAAAATATCCTAAACTCGATTGAAATTGCGTAACGAAAAAGCAACGGCAACAAGAATAATAATACCCCGTACAATCATTTGATCAGAGACATCAAGACCCATTAGAATAAGTCCGTTATTGAGCATTCCCATCATTAGGGAGCCTAGTAAAGCACCAATGACTGACCCCTTACCACCGTACAGTGATGTTCCGCCAACAATGACGGCGGCAATTACTGTCATTAAGTCACTCTCTCCAAGTGTGTATTTTGCCGCTTGAAGTCGCCCGGCATAAAGCAACCCTGCTAACCCTGCCAATCCACCACATACGGTCAAAGCATAAAGCCTTATTCGCGCTACTCGAATGCCTGACACCTGGGCCGCGCGGGCGTTGTCGCCAACCGCAAGGACATGAGCTCCAAAGCGTGTATGCCGGTAGACGATATGACCAAATAGTACTGCTAGAATCGTCCATATTACCAGAGAGGGAATTGAGTACAGTTTTCCTGATCCAAAAATACCTGTAAACGTGTCATTAATTACCGGAATAGAACGCAGATTTGTTAAAGACCGTGCGATGCCTGCAAACAAACCCATTGTCGCCAAAGTTACTAAAAACGAGGGTAAGCGAAAATATGCAACAAAAACGCCATTGAACAATCCAATCGCCAAGCCAACTCCTAGTCCGGCCAATACGCCAACAATTAACGGAGCGCTCTGAAGCACAAGTGCCGCAGTGAGTGCGGAAACAGCTACAGTAGACCCAAAACTAAGATCAATCTCGCCCGCAGACAACACGAATACTAGCCCAATAGCCATGACCGTAGCGGGAGCTGTTTGTAGTACAATATTCGTTAAATTACGTGTCGTTAGAAACCCGTCGTCGTAAAGTGTTGCAGCGAAAAAGAAAAATATTCCTAGAAAGCCAAAATAAATTAGGTTTCTCTGAATATTTTGCAGAAGTGAATGCAAAAGAGAGCCTCCAATAGCCACTTTGCCTTTAGTCGATTTGGCGGGCTGCAATACAGCCCGCCTACAATGTTAATTTTGTGCGGCAGTAACGACACTTGATGGTGGGTCAATATTGAGCGACTGATTCCAGCCTTCAACAATATTGTCTGCGCTTACCGTGATTGCCGGTGCTACGATAAATGGTGGAACAACTTCTCCCATAAGATCAAGAGCAGCAGATGCGGCCATTGCCCGACCAAGCTCATATGCTTCATCGGCAACAATAGCGACGACGTTACCGCCGCGTACCATATCCAGCGCAATAGGCTCGGAAAGATCCAATGTAACGAGCTTTGTTGTTTCATTGCCATTCGCACGCAGAACTGCAAGCACTCCTTCAGCAGGACCTGCCCAAGTTACATATATCCCTCCAAGATCAGGATTCTGAAGCAACATTGCATTTGCTATTTCCTCGGCTCTAGCGGGGTCACTTATTCCTTGCTCAGCAACAATGGAGATATCAGGATAGTCATTTTCTATGGTTGTTTTGAACGCATTGTCACGCTGATTGGTTACATAATAAGCTGCATCATGAAAGATCCAACCGACAGTACCCATATTCCCCATAGCAGAAGCGAGTGCATCAGCCGCCTGTTTACCCATTTCAAATAGGTCATCAGTTACAATAGCTGCATAATCTTCTGGATGCATATAACCCGAAGGCAAGTTAGACAGAAACGTAAGGGAAACTCCAGCTTCCTTTGCTTCTTCAAACGCCGCAGCAGAAGTTACCGGATCAAGCGGTAATGATAGAATTATGCTTGGATTCCTAGTCAGAGCTGTTTCAATATCGTTACGCTGTTTAGCAGCATCAAATCCAGCACTCGTGACAGCAACAACCTCAATACCGAGCCGCTGAAATTCATCACTGGCACCACTAGTAACAGCATTCACAAAATCTGATTGATCATGCCACAGAAGAGCCGCAGTATAATTACCCGCCTTAATTGAATCAACTAGACCATCACCGACAACGATCTGTGAGCTTGGAGTTGAGGACTCCCCACCTGGACCCATCGTTTGTGAATTCACCCAAGTCCCAAGCAGTAAAATTAGCGCAGTGCTAATGACAATTTTCGCCAGTTTCATAATGTTCTCCTTTCACTGGATTAAATTGTTGATAAAGGTTTGATTCCACAGTAGCGTGAAATAAACAGAGCAAATCCTCTGATTGCAGCGAGATACTCGTCAATATTAACCCGCTCTTCAAAGGTATGAGCAACAGAGATATCTCCTGGAGCACAATAAACTGCTGGACAGGAGAATTCGTTTACAAGAAATGGTATTTCTGACCAATATGGAGCGCCACATATTTCACCTTTTCCTTGGGCGCTATCATAGATGCAATTCTTCAATAGCTGAACGTATTCAGTATCTTGAGATATTTCGAAACCTGTCCCACCTTGAGCATGATTTCGTCCGGCAGGATAATCGATTTGAACCGTAATCCCTTCCATCGTCTCTTCATTTGATAAACAATCTTCAAATTGCTTTATTGCCGCATTTAAATCTTCATCTGGTTGGAGCGTACGGATGAGCGAAAACCTGCATTGGTCCGGCACGGCAATAAAACCACCCCCTTCAATGCTTGTAACAAGAAGTGAGGAGGGGCCCAACAAGTCATGCTGAGAGCCCAATCTGATTTCTGATTCGTGCGACCAAATCTGAGCTAGCAATTTGTGGGAATATTTTAGGGCATCAACACCGAGTTCAGGCTTACCAAAATATGCCGATTTTCCTCGTACTGTAATATTTGCAATGAAAAACCCAATCTGGGCGGTAAAAATATCTAGGCATGTTGGTTCAACGTAGATTATAAAGTCGGGAGCTGTTAATTCCCACTCATTAAACCTACTTAAAAAATCTTTGATCCCTGCGCTTACTCCTGTCCCAATCTCACCGCTTTCTTCATCACCAACAAATGCAAAAGTAATACCACCTTCAAGTTGATAGCCGGCCTCATGAAGAAGGCGAAGACTCGCCATAGCCGCACAGATTCCACCTTTAAGATCGCATGATCCACGGCCCCATATGGCTCCTTCGGTATCGACTCCGCCAAATGGGTCGGCGCGTGGGTCGGAACGCCAGTAGTCTCGCCAACCTTCAGTATGAACAGTATCGGTATGCCCAATGAACATTAAATTGGGGAAACCTTTCTTGCCCTTTTTATTTCCCCATACATTTTTTCGGCCTTCCATGAAATCGCTTACTCCAGTGTTCAAACCAAGCTTCTCAAGCTCAGCTTGTAAAAACAAAGCAAAGGGAGTTTCGTTTCCAGTTATACTTTCTACTGCAATTGAACGGCGTAACAACTCTATATCCGAATTGGCATTTTGTGCTTCAGAAAGAGTCTGTATGAATTCTTTCATCGCATCTCACAGGATTTTAAGTTTTCAATTGCGGGGGCGGGGGGAATGGAAATAATTCCTATATCTTGACCTTCTGCAAAAAGAGACAGGTGCAGATGATGAAGTGCTGTAGCGACTCCACCGACGAGTGTTGCGTGACTACCAAGCTGTGTTTTTTCAATTTTTATCTGCCGTGGGAAACAACGGGAGGAGTGTTTGATAATTAGCTTAAGAAGTTCTGGGCGCGAACCAATTGAGCCCCCAATTACAACTTTTGATGGATCAATTATGGCCGCTATGGCCGCTATGGACAAAGCTATGTTTTTGGCTACATGATCTAAAACAAGAATTGCATTCATATCCCCGGAAGCGGCTGCTTCAAATACTTCAGGCACATTTTTAAGAGTCTGGGAGTGCTTTTTATAGTTGTTTATAATTGCACTCGTTGCTGTCGATCTCTCTAACGCACCAGTTTTGAGACTTTCGGGTTCAAAAGGGTCGGTGCCCAATGGTAAGAAACCAACTTCACCCGCAGCTCCAAAACTACCTCTTAGCAAGCTACCACCAAGGACTATTCCTGCACCAATACCGGTTCCCACTGAAAGATATACAAGATTATCCTGTTCTCCTTTTTCGCCTAGCCAATGCTCTCCAAGAGCAGAAAGGTTAACATCATTTTCAACAATTATCTCCACACCCAGTTTCTGGCTTAAACTCTCAGCAAAATTAATTCGATCAATTCCTCCAATATTGGGAGCAAGAAGAATCGCTCCGGTTTCTGGATTGGGAACACCAGGGACTCCGATTACGGCTGTATGTAAACTTTCATAAGAACTGCCTGTATCGGAAATCAAATTGTGAACCATTTGAGCAATTTGATGCACAACATCTTGTCCACCCCTTGGATCGGTTGGTTCAAGACGCTCATGTATAATCATGCCATTCAGATCGCTTATTGCGGCACGAACTTTTGTTCCTCCCAAGTCTACACTTGCGACTAATGCGGCCGTAGGCAAGAGTTCATAGACAACCGCTCTTCGACCGATATGACCTTCCGTCTGACCAACTGGTCGAACCCAACCTTTTTCTTCAAGATTAGCCACAATTTCAGAAACTGTCTGTTTAGATAAGCCAGTTATTTTTGCTACACTTGCACGGGATACTGGGCCGTAATTTACGATTGCTTGGACGACAGAACTTTGTGATATTCGTCGGCTTATTTTGGTATAAGTTAGCATTACAATTATATTTTTAATTACTTCGTTCACTTACCGAACTATATCGAAAGTAAATTATCATGTCAATTAATATTTATTTTCTCTGATTAAAAAGACCTAAATTCGTTTTTCGGGCATCTATTGAGCATCAATCAATTTGACAGGGTAAAGACAAACAAATGACACGGAGCGATTGAAAGGGTTTGACACAATGGAATGCGTGTAATGCCATTCTGTATGCTATTGTACCCAACTCTCGACGTGATGGTAGACAAATAGTCGTACATTAATCAAACGGAATCCACAATCACGCTCTGAAAATCACCTATTGCGAAATTTACAAGGCCTAACTTTCGCTGAGGGATTTTCGGTAATAGAGATGAAATCCTATCTGAATGATAGAGTATTAAATTTTTACGAAATTTGTCTGAAACAAATCTGCCGGGTACCAATTAAATGCTACCTTGGTCAAACAAGGTGGACGGATTATTCAGTGTCTTGCGTTGAAACATTCTTTATTTCATCAAGTGAAACTGTGTCCTCGTCATCAAGTATATTATCAACTTCATCCTTCACCTCAACACCACTAGGTTTAATTTCCTCAATCGGTACTTCAAGGTCAATGTCAAGAAGTTCTGTGTCATCTGCAAACTGGTTTTCACCACTAAAAAAGATTTCAACTGAGGTTCCACACTGAGGGCACACAATAGGTGATTGTGAAAGATCATAAAATTTGATTCCACAGTTTTCACAAAAGTGCTTTACGCCCCATTCATTTGACATATTATTCCCCATTAACCAATTACAATTAAAAGATCGCGATAAAACTCTTCCGCTCACGCGTGAATAGGTCCATCACCGCAAGCCAGTGCCGCTTCTCTTACAGCCTCTGAATATGTAGGATGACCGTGGCTTGTCAAGGCCACATCTTCAGCTGACGCACCAAATTCCATCGCTAAGCAGATTTCTTGAATTAAATCGGAGGCCGCAGGGCTAATAATATGGCATCCGAGTATCCGGTCACTGTCTTGAGCAGCAAGTATTTTGACAAATCCATCCGCTTGCATCACCGACTTCGCCCTAGCATTCCCCTTCAATGAAAACTTACCTACTTTATAATCAATCCCAGCCTCTTTAAGATCTTCCTCTGTACGACCAACAGCGGCAACTTCAGGTTGCGTATAAATAATTGAAGGAATGATTTCATGATTCACATAACCCGTTAAACCAGCAATCGTCTCAGCCACAGCAATACCTTCATCTGCTGCTTTATGAGCAAGCATGGGGCCCGAAATGACATCTCCGATGGCATAAATTCCCGCCACGTTAGTAGCAAATTTATTATCTGTATCAATTTGACCTTGGGGAGTTAACTTCACCCCAACATTGGTAATTCCTAAGCCTTCTGTGAAGGGGCGACGACCGGTTGCAACCAATACAATTTCAGCTCGTTCCTTGAGTATCGTGTCTGATTTACTGTCTTCATAGGAGATTTCTTGAGCTCCCCTGCCCTTCTTCACATTTACAACCTTAACACCACACTTAAATTCCAAACCTTGTTTTTTTAGGATTTTTTCAAAGGTTTTAGCGACATCCAAATCCATGCCCGGAATGATTCGGTCTAAATATTCTAATACGGTGACCTTGGTTCCGAGCCAAGCATAAACTGACCCAAGCTCCAATCCAATCACACCTGCACCGATAATGGCTAAGCTTTTTGGGAGTGCTTTAAGCTCCAAAGCTCCTGTTGAGGTCACAATGCTTTTTTCATCAACATCAATCCCTTTGAGTTCGGACGGCACCGATCCAGTCGCTATAACGATATTTTTGGTTTCATATACCTTTGTGCCTACTTTGACTTTTCCGGTCTCAACTATTTCCCCAGCCCCCTGCAACCAGTCCACTTTATTTTTCTTAAACAGATACTCAACACCGCTCGTATTAGCGTCTATCGTTGATTGCTTGTATTTAAGCATTTGTGTCCAGTTCACATTAATCTTGGCTATATCAATCCCCAAAGTCGAAAAATTAGTATTTGCTTCGTGGACTTGATGAGCGGCATGAAGTAACGCTTTTGAAGGAATACAGCCGACATTCAAACAAGTTCCTCCAAGCTTTGCCCGACTTTCGACGCATGCGACTTTTAATCCGAGTTGTCCAGCTTTAATCGCACACACATACCCACCTGGGCCGCCACCAATTATTATGAGATCATATTTAGCCATGATTCATCCTCTCAATTATTATCTTCAACTTTGTTGGAGTTAAACTTCTAACAACAGTCGCCGCGGATCTTCAATGGCTTCCTTTACTCGGACTAAAAAGGTGACCGCTCCTTTACCATCAACAATCCGGTGATCGTATGATAGGGCAAGGTACATCATCGGACGAATCACGACTTGTCCATTCATAGCAATTGGTCGTTCTTGGATTTTATGCATACCCAAAATGCCTGATTGGGGTGGGTTTAATATCGGTGAAGACATTAAGGAGCCGTAAATCCCTCCATTCGAAATTGAAAATGTCCCTCCCTGCATATCGCTTAAAGCTAACCGTCCATCACGAGCCTTAGCCCCCAAACTTGAAATGGTCTGCTCAATTTCGGCAAAGCTCAATTCGTTGGCATTTCGGATAACAGGAACAACAAGACCAGAAGGAGTTCCAACCGCAATTCCCATATTCACATATCGCCGAAATACTAATTCGGTACCATCAATTTCACCATTGACCTCTGGGACCTCAAGGAGTGCATTACAACAGGCTTTAACAAAAAACGACATAAAGCCGAGCTTAATGCCAAATTTCTGTGAAAAGACATCCTTGTATTCATTTCGGATTTCCATGACATTGGTCATGTCCACTTCATTGTAGGTTGTCAGCATTGCCGCCGTATTCTGCGCTGACTTCAGGCGCTTCGCTATCGTCTGGCGAAGTCTTGACATTGGTACTCTCTCCTCCAACTCAAGGGACGGTGAAAATCCGTCATCAGGAGGAGAGGTTCTCCTTTCATCAAGCGTATTTGGGTGCACATCAGCTAAAAACTTTGTAACGTCTGGTTTCATGACTCGCCCATCTTTACCAGTCCCATCAACCGCTGCGGATTTAATACCTTTACTGGTCATAAGTTTCTTGGCAGCAGGAGAATCTTCAATATCCTGATTAGGGGATGATTTTGCCAGAATCTCTTTACTATCAGATGCTTTTTTCTTTGCTTCTGATGGAGGATGTTGATCTTTTTTTGCCTTTTGGGCAGGTTGCTTTAATTCACCCTCAGCAATGACGGCAAGTAAAGCGTTAACTTCAACATCTGTACCCTCAGGGGCTAATATTTCTTTCACTACTCCTGCCGATTGTGCCCGAACTTCAATGGCAACTTTATCGGTGTCTAGGTCGCATAGAATTTCATCAACTATGACACTATCTCCGACTTGTTTATACCACTGTGCAACAGTGGCTTCATTGACGCTTTCTCCAAGGGCTGGAACCCGAATTTCATCTGTCATCTAATCCACCTATTTGAGTGCCTGATTGATCAATTGTTCTTGTTCTTTTTTATGCTGTGATAATAAACCTGTTGCGGGCGATGCCGAAGCGGTACGCCCAACATATTTAGGCCGTTTAATCTTGGCTTTGATTTTATTGAGGACCCATTCAAGATTGGGTTCAATAAAAGTCCAAGCACCTTGGTTCTTTGGCTCTTCCTGACACCAGACCATATCGGCTTGTTTAAATCGTCCCAATTCCGAAATGAGGCTAAATGCCGGAAAGGGATAAAATTGTTCAATTCTAAGAAGATAAATATCATTAATTCCCCTCTTATCCCGTTCGGCTAAAAGGTCAAAGTATACTTTACCAGAACACATTACCACCCGCTTGATTTTGTTGTCAGGTACTAATTCAGTATCAGAATTTCCTTTCTGAGCATCATCCCACAAAACCCGATGAAAAGTCGTTCGCTCAGTAAAGTCTTCAAGTTTTGATACGGCGAACTTATGGCGTAGTAAAGATTTTGGTGTGAGCAAAATTAATGGTTTGCGAAATTCACGATGCATCTGGCGTCTGAGAATGTGAAAGTAATTTGAGGGAGTCGTACAATTCGCAACAATCCAGTTATCTTCTGCGGACAATTGTAATAGTCTCTCAATCCGAGCAGAAGAATGCTCTGGACCTTGCCCTTCAAACCCATGTGGTAGAAGTAAAGTTAGACCAGACATTCGAAGCCATTTTTTTTCTCCAGATGCTATGAACTGATCAAATATAATTTGAGCACCATTTGCAAAGTCTCCGAATTGAGCTTCCCATAGCACGAGAGCGTTGGGTTCAGCGAGCGAGAAGCCATACTCAAAGCCAAGAACAGCAAACTCTGAGAGCATGGAGTCAATGACTTCAAATTGTTTCTGGTCTTGACTCAGATTGTTTAGAGGGTAAAATTTTTCTTCAGTATCCTGATCAATGAGGGCGAGATGGCGCTGGCTAAAAGTACCACGCGTGCTATCTTGACCAGAGAGACGAACGGGGAATCCTTCAAGCAACAAACTTCCAAATGCCAAGGCTTCACCTAAAGCCCAATCGCATCCCTGACCTGTATCAAATACTTTTTTACGTGTATTGAGAAAACGCTTTAACGTCGGGTGAAGATTGAAATCCCCAGGATAGGTGCATAAGGTAGCACCAATTTTTTTTACCATCTCCTGACTAATTCCAGTCGAACCTCTAGCATCATCGTCATGTTGGGAACCAAGATGTGACCATCGGCCATCTAACCAGTCAACATCGTTAGGGCGATAATTTTTTGAGGCTTCCAATTCTTCTTCAAGTTTATTTCGAAAACTCGTTTTTCGTTGCTCAATTTCTTTCATTGGAACTAGATTTTCAGTGACGAGTTTCTTAGAATAAATTTCAAGAGTCGTTTCATGTTTACGGATGGTTCGATACATTCGTGGTTGCGTAAACATGGGATCGTCTCCTTCATTGTGACCAAAGCGACGATAACAGAACATATCAATGATGACATCTTTGTGAAATTTTTGCCGGAACTCAGTTGCTACTTTTGCTGCATGAACTACTGCCTCAGGGTCATCGCCATTGACATGGAATATCGGTGCCTCAATCATAAAACCAATATCGGTTGGATAAGGCGAAGACCTTGAGTATAATGGAGCCGTTGTAAATCCGATTTGGTTGTTGATAACAAAGTGAATTGACCCTCCAGTTTGATGACCGACGAGTCCTGACAATCCAAAGCATTCGGCAACGACTCCTTGACCAGCAAAGGCTGCATCACCATGAAGAAGAATTGGCAATACTTTAGTTCGGTCTTGGTCGTCATATTGATTTTGTTTGGCCCGAACTTTTCCTAATACGACCGGATTAACGGCTTCAAGGTGTGACGGATTAGCGGTGAGAGATAGATGGACCTTATTCCCGTCAAAATCTCGATCAGAGGAAGCGCCGAGGTGGTATTTGACATCACCAGAACCTTCGATTTCCTCTGGTTTATAGCTCCCCCCATGAAACTCATGCATTATGGCTCGATAGGGTTTGCCCATTACATTCGCCAAGACATTGAGACGGCCTCGATGAGGCATCCCGATAACGATTTCCTGGACTCCTAATGCACCACCGCGTTTAATGATTTGTTCAAGGGCAGGAATAAGGGATTCCCCACCATCAATACCAAATCGCTTGGTGCCTGTATATTTGATTTGAAAGAACTTTTCTATCCCCTCAGCCTCAATCAGCTTATTAAGTATGGCTCGACGACCTTGAGCAGTAAATTGAATTTCCTTGCCGTAGCCCTCAATGCGTTCTTTGAGCCATCCCGATTGTTCAGGATCAGCTATATGCATATACTGTAGAGCGAATGTGCCGCAGTAAGTCCGCCGCAACAATGCAACAATCTGGCGCATTGTCGCTGTTTCGATCCCTAAAACATTGTCAATAAATATTGGGCGATCAAGATCCATTTCGGAAAAGCCAAAGCTGCGAGGTTCAAGCTCGGAATGACCAATGTGATGGTGCAATCCTAGGGGATCGAGATTGGCTATGCGATGACCTCTAATGCGATAGGCTCTGATCACCATAAGGGCTCTGATTGAGTCAAGAACTCTTTGATGGATTTCACTTTCCGATATACCCAATCCTATTTGGGAAGCGCGGGCTCTTATAGTCGTCTCTACGTTGTGCCCAAATTCATGCACCTCTCTGTCCCACTGACCATCAAGCGCAGAAAGGATTTCAGTTCTTTTATCCCGCGGCCAATTGGGTCGTACCCAAGAGGGACCATTTGTTCCATTAGTTTTTTCTTCTGTTGAACCCAATGTGCCAAAAAACTCGTGCCAAGACGCATCAACATTTTGGCTATTATTAAGGTATTGATCGCGTAACTTCTCAATGTATTCCGCATTGCCTCCTGATAAAAAGCTCGTTGCATGGTAATCAGAATTCCGAGGTGTATCAGACATTTGCCAATTTAGACTCCGTTTAGTTATCGTTAATTGTGGTCATTATATAAACAGTTTTAATTTTTTTCTATTTATTTACCCTGTAGCATAATTCAATTTCAGACAAGTGAATCGGCTATCAGGAATAAAATTAGGATCTAGATGGAGTGAATATTGATTGTTCCCTCTTTAGAATTCCTAAATAATCTTTACCGACAATATATAAGTCTTTTCAACCTTCCTAGCCCTTCAAATAGAACCGACGAACGCTGACAAAGACCGAACGGACATTGGACAGTAAACCGGCCAGCAAAAAAAATCGGTGCAAGGTAAATTTAGACACGATAATGATTATGCAATATTAAGAGTTAATCAATTGATAATGATATCGAAAATGTACGAATGAGGGTAATTGCTCAAAAAGTTATTATAGGTTGTTTTCAAAAATATATCCTGTTAGCAATTCACTTCTATAGGGAGGTTTAATGTTTAGGGAAAAAAGTGCTATTGATTTTGAATTTCGACAACCAATAAAGCCATAAAATAATAATCAGAGGCTGAGATTCTCTGTCAGTTCAATCAACTTCACGAACAGGGAGTCGTGCTGATAATATCAGTCAATCCTCTACACAAGCATAGCAGATTTGTTGTTTAAGTCCAATCCGACCGAACAAACTACAAATTCAACAGTCAAACGAATGATTTTATTTATTTGTAAATCGGTAGTTTGTAACGAGAAAGTTGTTTCAATTAGGATGCTTGATTTATCGCTTCTAAGACTGCTTCTCCAAGTGATGCCGGGCTTTCGGCAATGACAATCCCAGCACTGAGCATTGCTTCAATTTTCTCTTCGGCACCACCTTTTCCTCCAGAAACCACTGCGCCGGCGTGACCCATTCGTCTTCCAGGTGGAGCTGTTAGACCAGCAATAAATCCCGCGATTGGTTTTGAGCGTCCTTGTAATGCCTCGTCTTTAATAAACTGCGACGCTTCTTCCTCAGTGGTTCCGCCAATTTCACCGATCATGATTATAGAATGGGTATCTTGATCAGCCATAAGAAGTTCAAGAATATCAATGTGTTCAGTCCCTTTTATTGGATCCCCACCGATTCCCACACATGTTGATTGACCCAGTCCAATGTCTGACGTTTGCTTTACGGCTTCGTAAGTCAGAGTTCCTGACCGTGATACCACCCCCACGGTTCCTTTACGGTGAATGTGTCCTGGCATTATGCCGATTTTACACGCACCTGGAGTAATTACACCTGGAGAATTCGGTCCAATTAAGCGGGTTTTTGAATTTTCCAAAGCTTTTTTGACAGTCACCATATCAAGGACCGGAATTCCTTCGGTTATACACACCACTAATTCAATCTCAGCATCAATTGCCTCAAGAATCGCATCAGCGGCAAAAGGCGGTGGAACATAAACTGCGGAAGCATTCGCTCCTGTAGCTTTCCGAGCTTCATGAGCCGTATCAAATACCGGCAATCCTAAATGCTCTTGCCCCCCTTTTGCGGGAGTGACTCCCCCCACCATATTGGTTCCATACTCAATTGCTTGCTCAGAATGGAACGTGCCTTGTGACCCTGTGAAACCTTGACAGATAACTTTCGTATTTTTATCAACAAGGATTGCCATAATTATATTCCTTAAACTTTATCTTCCTTGAATAATTCAGATTTTTCATGATTAACGAATTGTCGCGACGATCTTGGTCGCCGCATCACCTAAGTTATCGGCGACAATGACATTCAAACCACTTTCGGAGATTATCTTTTTTCCTTTCTCTACGTTAGTCCCTTCAAGCCGTACCACAAGTGGGACTTCAAGCTTTACTTCCTTGGCAGCATCAACAATTCCGTTCGCAATAATATCGCATCGCATAATACCTCCGAAGATATTGACTAAAATACCTTTTACATTGGTATCCGAGGTGATAATTTTAAATGCCTCAACAACCTTTTCTCGGGTTGCACCACCGCCGATATCTAAAAAGTTGGCAGGTTCAAATCCACGTAATTTAATGATGTCCATCGTTGCCATTGCCAAACCCGCACCATTAACCATGCAACCGATTTCGCCATCAAGGGCAATATAACTCAAGTCGTGTTTGGAAGCCTCCAACTCTTTGGGATTCTCTTCTGATTCATCTCGGAGCGCTAAAATGGATGGGTTGCGATAAAGAGCGTTTGAGTCAAATGCCATTTTGCAATCAAGACATTTTAGATGCCCACTCCTCGTGACAATCAAAGGGTTTACCTCCAACAGTTCGGCATCTTTCTCAACAAATAATTTGTAGAGATTTTTGATTAAACTCATACACTCCTTTATTGACTTTCCCTCTAGTTTGAGTGCCGTTGCCGCACGGCGGCCATGAAATGGTTGAATTCCCATAGCTGGGTCAATAGCAAAGGTCTTGATTTTATCAGGTTGGGTCGCTGCGACTTGTTCGATATCCATACCGCCTTCAGTTGAACATACAAATGAAACCCTTGACTTGGAACGGTCAATGAGAAGGGCAAGGTAAAGTTCGCGTTCAATCTCTGCTCCCTCTTCAATGTAAATGCGATTTACTAGTTTACCTTCAGCACCTGTCTGGTGAGTGATCAGAGTACGGCCCAACATTCGGCGAGACTCAATGGCGGCTGACTCAGCAGTCCGGGTAATTCTAACTCCTCCATCTGAACCGGCATCGGCTTCTTTAAAAAACCCTTTTCCACGCCCCCCTGCATGAATTTGTGCTTTCACAACCCAAACCGGACCATCCAACTCCGCGGCAGCTGTTTTGGCGTCTTCAGCTCGGAGAACAGCCCGTCCTTCAGCAACTGGAACCCCATATAGCCTAAGCAATTCCTTTGCTTGATATTCATGAATGTTCATAGAAATTGATCCCCTAATTTTGTGTTTTTGTCATGTGAACTCGCACTACACTTTTCCATTGTGGATTTTCAACGCAATTGATTTTATAACAACTATTCTTTTATTTTCCTAATTTGGGGTCAATCTTAATGCATGCCTCGAGCAAACCCTTAACCGAACCTACCGATTTTAAGAAGGCCGTCATTTCGCTTTCGTTCAGCTTAATTTCTACCACCCTTTCAACCCCTGAACTGCCGATAACAACTGGAACACCAACATAGAGGTCATCCTGTCCATACTGCCCACTCAAGTAGGCGGCACAAGGGAGAACTCTTTTTTGGTCATTGAGATACGCTTTAGCCATTTCGATAGCTGCCGATGCTGGGGCATAATAGGCTGACCCAGTTCCTAACAAATTGACAATTTCGGCTCCTCCATCTCGGGTACGCTGGATGATTTCTTGAATTTTTTCTGCGGTTGTCCAACCCATGGTAACCAAGTCTGGAAGCGGGATACCTGCCACTGTCGAATATCGTTCCAAGGGAACCATTGTATCACCATGCCCGCCTAAGACAAAAGTAGTTACATCACGCATTGAGATACCAAATTCCAGAGCCAGGAAGTGCCGGAATCGAGCAGAATCAAGGACACCGGCCATCCCGACAACCATGTTTGTTGGCAAACCAGAATATTCTCTTAATGCCCATACCATTGCATCAAGAGGATTGGTAATGCAAATAACGAAGGCATCTGGTGCGTACTTAGCTATGTTTTCTCCAACTGATTTCATCACTTTAAGATTAATGTTGAGTAAATCATCGCGAGACATTCCCGGCTTTCGAGGTACTCCAGCGGTAACAATACAAACATCGGAATCAGCTATATCGCGATAATCATTAGTCCCTCGGATGATGCCATCAACATGAATTACTGGGCAACTTTCGGCAATATCCAGTGCTTTGCCTTGCGGTACGCCCTCAACAATGTCAAAAATGACCACATCTCCAATTTCCTCCAGTGTCGACATGTGTGCAAGTGTTCCACCAATCTGGCCTGCTCCGATAAGTGATAGTTTTGGCTTTGACATTTTC
This sequence comes from Rhodobacteraceae bacterium bin131, assembly GCA_002239085.1. Classification (GTDB taxonomy): domain Bacteria; phylum Pseudomonadota; class Alphaproteobacteria; order Rhodobacterales; family Rhodobacteraceae; genus MPNP01. Next base: position 17,191 of record MPNP01000006.1, read on the forward strand.
TCTCCATGTAAAGGTCAGTGTTGACAATAATACTTAAATCTAGTTAGTGTTTACCTGAAAATAATTCATTCCTGTCGTTCCCGCTATTTTTTCTTTTTAAAATGTTCATTGGATTGACTTTAGGGTATGTTTTTTCTTTCCAAAGCAGATTAATTATTTCCTCAATCCCTTTTTATAAATCTTTTGTTGTTCTTGCGATTCGCTTGAATCAAACAAAAATTGTTTCCTTTTTGATGCATACGTGGTGACCTCATTTGAAAAACCTCTTAAATTGAAGACCGGTTCAAGAAGGTCTGGCTGAATTCATTACGCTTGGCCCAATTATTGTCAGTTATATTGACGCGTGGTCCTGGCCAACTTTCTTGGGATTCAATAACATGCATGACTGAATTAAGAACGAGGTTAGAAGCACACTTGAATGGAAAATTCTTAACATGCCCTGTACTGCATGGGCGTTATAGGCAATTGATATTATTCCCAGCAAACATTGACTTAAGATCACTCCCCAAGTTTCTTTAGTAGGGCTTCAGCCTGACGTATTGATGCATAATCAATGAGCTTACCATCTAAAGTCGCCGCACCCTTTCCTTCAGACTCCGCTTTTCCCATGGCAGAGATAATTTGTTTTGCTTTTGAAATCTCTTCAGGGGAAGGATTCATCGTTTCGTTAGCCAGCACAATTTGACTAGGATGAATGGCCCATTTACCCTCACAACCAAGTGAAGAAGCACGTAAAGCGGCCGCTTTAAACCCATCCGCATCCGAAAAATCGCCAAAAGGACCATCAATAGGTCTCAACCCATTCGCACGAGCCACTACAACCATTTTTGAAAGTGCATAATGCCACATATCACCCCAATGAACTTGTCTAAGATTGCTCTCAGTTGAATCTGTTAAAATAGAGTAGTTTGAATTCGCACCACCAATGTTAGTCGTGCGCGCACCAATTGAAGCCGCATAGTCAGCCACACCAAAATGAAGACTCTCGTTGCGCTTGGAACCACCGGCAATTTCAGCAAGATTTTGCATCCCTAGAGCAGTTTCAATAATCAATTCAAAGCCAATAGTTTTTGTAAAGCCTTTGGCCATTTGAATTTGACTCACTAACATGTCCAATGCATAAACGTCTGAAGCCGTACCAACTTTGGGTATCATAATTAAATCAACAAATTGGCCAGCCTGTTCGACCACTTCAATCACATCTTGATACATCCACTGTGTATCTAAACCATTAATCCTAACCGAAATTGTTTTAGCACTCCAGTCAAGGTCATTAAGCGCTTCAATAATATTTTTCCTAGCTCGGGGTTTCTCCTCTGGAGCAACAGCATCTTCCAAGTCAAGAAAAATCACATCAGCTTGTGAGTTAAGAGCTTTTTCAAAAAATTTGGGTTGGCTTCCTGGTACTGCTAGTTCGCTTCGATTCAATCTTGAAATCGGCTTTACCGGTTGAATAAAACTCATTGACGGGGACTCCCTAATAGCTGATAATTTATCTTCTTCGCTGACAAGGTCATTATGCCTTAATCTCTTAAGAAATATATCTTTCAATTTACACCACTTTCAATTGTTAATTTCCATTGGTTAGAACAAAAGTTATGAAAAGTACAAAACTAAAATCGGGGAATTACCTTGAAGATTTTTTAATCGGACAAGTTATTCACCACCCCACACCGCGAACAATAACGGCTGGAGAACGAGCACTATACACTTCCCTTTACCCGTCACGTCATGCTCTATACTCGTCTGATGAATTTGCTCGAAATTGCGGATTAAAAGAATCGCCCATTCAAGACTTGATCGTCTTTCATGTCATTTTTGGCAAAACCGTTCCTGAAATATCCCTCAATGCTGTTGCAAATCTTGGCTATGCACAGGGTCGATTTTATCAACCTGTTTATTGTGGAGATACTATCAATGCTATCTCCGAAGTCATCGGATTGAAAGAAAACTCAAATCGAAAAACCGGCATTGTTTGGGTTAAAACGAGTGGATATAACCAGAACGGGAAACTCATATTAGAATATATTCGTTGGGTTATGGTTCGTAAAAAGCATCCTGATTCTTTAATTTCTGAAAATCTGATCCCAAAGATTACCCCCAGTGTTGATCCCAAATCACTCCATTTAGCAGGTGATTGGAACTTTTCTAATTATGATTTTGACCAAGCTGGAGAACCCTACCGATTACACGATTACAAACCAGGAGAAATCATTGACCACATTGATGGCATTACGATTGAAGAAACTGAACACATCCTCGCCACTCGCCTTTGGCAAAATACGGCTCGAGTTCACTTTGATAATACTGTCCGTGGCGATAGCAAAAGGCTGATTTATGGTGGGCATTTAATCTCCATGGCAAAAGCGTTAAGTTTTAATGGGCTTGCCAACGCCCAATCAATAGTTGGCATAAATAACGGTTCACATACCAACCCATGCTTTGCCGGTGATACCATCCGCGCGTGGTCAGAGGTTGAATATATCTACGACTTTCAAAAGAATGGGATAGGGGCAATTAAATTAAGAACTTTCATTACCAAAGGTGAAATTGAAAAAGCCTTTGATGACAATCAAAAATATGATAGAAATCTCTTGCTTGATTTTAGCTACTGGGCATTAATCCCGACCTAACTGGCTTATGCTTGAACAAGGGACAGCTATTGACAGACACTATCCATTGGTGTCAACAGATTATTTAATCCTTTGTGTTGAGTATAGAATCACCTATATACCTAACCAATTGTAAGCATTGACAGTGAGTTGGATAACTTAATTCTCTACTGAAAAGCACATGAAATCCTGATACAGTGACTTATTTCCAAGTCAAAAATCATTAGAGCCAAAATGAACAACGAATTACGCCTAATCCTTGCCATTCAAAAAAACGGTCGACTTGCAGATGATTCGCGTGTGCTACTTGAACGGTGCGGAATTGACTTACTCAAAAGTAAGGATCAACTTGTCTGTAAAGCCCAGAATTTCCCCCTTGATGTTTATTTCGTGCGGGTCAACGATATCCCTACTTTTGTTGCTGCCAAAGTCTGCCACATTGGTATTCTCGGTCAAAATGTCCTTCTTGATAAGCAAATCAACTCATCAAACTCGCAATTAGATTCAATCGAAGCCATTATGAAGCTTGGTTTTGGAAGGTGTCGCCTGAGTATAGCCGTGCCAAATTCACATGACTACCAGGGGCTTTCAGACCTCCAGGGTAAGAGAATTGCTTCCTCTTATCGTGGAATACTGTCTCAATATCTAGGCAAACGCGGTGTTTCGGCTGAAATTGTTTCAATGCAAGGGGCGGTTGAAATTGCTCCACGAATGGGAATGGCCGAGGCAATTTGTGATTTGGTTTCAACGGGTTCTACTTTAGCAGTCAATGGGCTTAAGGAAGTTGAAATTGTTCTCGAAAGTCAGTCTATCTTAATCCGAAATGATACTCTCAATTCAGTTCAGGAAGAACTACTTGACCGATTAATGCTGCGTTTGAACGGCTTGCAAGCTGCTAAAACTCGGAAATATATCATGCTGCATTGCCCCATAAATAAACTTGAAGCAATTAAAGCAATTTTACCTGGTTCTGAGTCACCAACAATTTTAGCTCTACAGGGACTTGAAAATCTAGTCGCTGTTCATGCCGTTTGTGACGAAGGCGTTTTTTGGAATACCATGGAGGACTTAAAAGCCAATGGAGCAAGCTCAATTACAGTTCTTCCCATTGAAAAAATGCTTGACTGATTTTCAGGTATCCTTGTTCCACGATTCATTGTATTTTAACCCTTGTCATTTTCAAAGAGGCTAACCCCTTTATCAAAAACCTATATGTGTTGAACACCCATGAAAACAGACGAACTTTTAACTTTCACCAAAAATATCTTACTGCCAAAAGCTAATTCAATTTTGTCACAAACTTATCGTGACTACTGCCAAGGCCAAGACATTGAAATAGTGACCAAGGCGGACCAATCACCGGCAACCCAGGCGGACCGTATGACAGAATCTGCTCTTAGGGAATTGATTAGTGAAAATTATCCTCTTCATGGAATTCATGGTGAGGAATTTGGTGGCCATAATCTTGACTCTGATTGGATTTGGGTTCTTGACCCCCTTGATGGAACCAAAGAGTTTGTGGCTCAGAAAAAGGGGCAGTTTGGAACATTGATTGGTCTGTTGTATAAAGGAAAAGCAGTTTTGGGAGCCATGAGTGACCCGATTAATAATCAGCAATGGTTTTCGGGTCAAGTCATGCAGCGAATCAATAATCGTTTAGAGTTATCTGAGAGTACTATTGCCTGCACGCGACCCTGTGAAATGTTCCCTACTCACGAGTTGCAGAATAAAATGTCGCACGTTGAGGTAACGGCTCACGCAATAAAAACGGATTTAAATTGCTTAGGATTTGCTGGGGTGATTGATGGTTTATTTGATGCTGTTATTGAAAACCAACTTAAGGCCCATGATTTATTACCACTCATTCCAATTCTGTTAAATGCTGGACTTCAGGTTGTTGATTTGAGCGGCAACTCCTATGCCTGTATGGAATTTGCTTCGGCGGAGGCTTTTGAAAGAAAATATGGTGTAATTGCTGCCTCAAATCCCACATTGATGGAACAAATATTAAGCTGTTTTAACCCATAAGTTGATGACTATACTAGCACGAGCACGTTCAGATATTGTCAAGATGCATGGCTATTCTTCGGCCCGCAAATTGCAAACAAAAGCAAAGGGATTGGTTTACTTAGACGCAAATGAGTGTCCTTTTGAGCCCCTCGTTGGAAGTCAGAATTACTCTCGCTATCCCCTACAACAACCCGAGGAACTCGTGCGAGCTCTTTGTGAACTTTATGATGTGAGCTCCCGCAACTTAATCATCGCACGCGGTGCCGATGAAGTCATTGATATCTTGGTGAGAACATTTTGTGTTCCATTCACAGATAATATTGTTGTCTGCCCTCCTACCTTTGCAATGTACCAGCATTCGGCAATCATTCATGGAATTGAAACAAGGAAAGTTCCTCTTACAGAAACGTTTTCGATTGACTTTGACGGAATTGTCAAAGCGAGTAATAGTGATACCAAACTCATTTTTGTCTGCTCTCCAAATAATCCTACAGCCAACCTTATGGACGCCGAGGCGGTCATGAGGCTTTGTCAGAAATTTTCGCATACCGCCCTTGTTGTTGTTGATGAAACTTACATTGAGTTTAGTGATTCACAAAGTTTCACGAGTAAAATAGAAGATTGCCACAACTTGGTGATTTTGCGAACACTATCAAAATCTTATGCTGCCGCGGGCTTAAGGTGTGGTGTCGGAATTGCCTTTTCGGAAGTTATCGCACTGCTCCTTAAATTGCTTCCCCCCTACCCCATTCCAGTTCCTGTCGTTCAAGCGGTGTGTCAGATACTCGCCCCCCATAATCGTGAACGAATCATCCATAAACGCAATGAACTTTTGCAAATTAAAGCTGAATATGTCCGTCAAATTGAAGAGATTGATGATGTCAAGGCAATCATTCCATCCCAAGCCAACTTTATTTTAGTGCGTGTCCATAACCGAACCGATTTCATATCCAAGTGCCTCAATGCGAACATTATCGTTCGCGACCAGTCACACCAGGAATGTCTTGAGGATTGTGTCCGGATTTCCATTGGCACTCGGACTGAAATGGATGCTTTAATCAATGCCCTAAAAGGGATCAAACCCAATCAATCCGAAAATCAGCGAGTTTCATTAATCACTCGGTCGACGAATGAAACACGCATTACGGCAAAAATCAATTTGGACACAAGCTCACCAGTTTCTGTTGACACCGGGCATCCGTTTCTAGACCACATGCTTGAACAAGTCGCACGTCATGGTGCTTTTTCACTTGCGTTGGAGTGTCAGGGTGATTTGGATGTTGAAGCACATCATACCATTGAGGATTGTGGAATTGTCTTGGGTAAAGCTTTAAATGATGCTCTTGGAGATAAATCAGGAATTGGTCGTTATGGTTCAGTTGAGTTAGTCACCCCCATGGATGAAGCCCAAGCAAATATCGCATTGGATCTAGGGGGACGGGCATTCCTTGCGTTTAAAGGAAATTTCCCAGATGCTTATGTGGGGAACAAAAACAATCCACTCCCAATCGATATGATTGAACATATTTTTCGCTCAGTTGCTGATAATCTTCAATGTACATTGCACATCTCTGTCACAGGACAAAACACTCATCACATGGTTGAAACATGCTTTAAGGGGTTGGGCCGAGCTTTGCGTCAAGCCACCAAAATTCAAGGCAACGATCTCCCGAGTACCAAAGGAATGCTATGATTGCCGTCATTGATAGCTGTGGCTCCAACATGACTTCAGTTCTCTTTGCTCTTCAACGGCTGGGAGTTGAGTCCATCCTAACATCATGCCAAAAAGAAATAACGCGTGCAGACAAAGTTATTCTACCCGGCGTAGGAGCTTCTGACCATGCCATCGCAAGGCTTAAAGAAGACAATCTGATTGAATGTATTACGGCCTTAACCCAGCCTGTCCTCGGTATTTGTGTCGGAATGCAATTATTATTTTCGTATTCTGAGGAAGGGGAATCGTCACTATTGGATATTATTCCCGGGACAATCAGGCATTTTACTCCTGAACCCAAAAAAGCCATACCTCATATGGGATGGAATAACGTTAAACTCGCCGAGAATAATCATCCATTAATTAAAGATATACCCGAAAATAGCTATTTCTATTTTGTGCACAGCTATTTCCCACCCGTGAGTGAATTGACTATTGGTGAGTGTGAATATGGTGAGTGTTTTGCGGCTATAGTTGCTAAAGAGAACTTTATGGGGTGCCAGTTTCATCCTGAGCGGTCAAGTCAAAACGGGGCACAGATACTTAAGAATTTTGTTGAACTGTCCTTATGATTGTATACCCAGCTATTGATTTGATGAATGGGGAATGTGTTCGCCTGTATAAAGGGAACTTTGCCCAGAAAACCACCTATAGCAAATCACCTGATGACATTGCCCAAGGATTTCGTCAGGAAGGGTCGCAATGGTTACATTTAATTGACCTTGATGGTGCGCTTGAACCAAAAAAGCGACAACTTAAAACTATTCAGCAAATTATTCGTTCAAGTCACTTAAATGTTCAGACCGGGGGAGGCATAAGGTCCGAAGACGATGTCTCTCAATTAATTAAAGCGGGAGCAAGTCGGGTCATTATTGGTTCACTGGCCACCAAAGAAATTGATCATGTAAAATATATCATAGGCAAATATGGCAGTGAAAAAATTTGCCTCGCCGCAGATGTGCAATTCCAACACAATGACTATTATGTTGCTTTTTCAGGATGGCAGGAACACAGTAAAATCACCCTAAAATCATTGATTCGTGAATACCTTCCAGCTGGTCTTAAACATGTGTTGTGCACAGACATTTCACTTGATGGCACCCTCGAAGGTTGCAATCTTGAGCTCTATAACACAATCCAAAAAACATTTTCTGAAATTGACTTTCAAGCTTCAGGGGGAGTCGCTTCTTTGGATGACCTAAGGCAATTAAAAACCGCGGGTGTTATCGTAGGGAAAGCACTGTATGAAGGTGCATTTAGCCTCAAGGAGGCACTGGAAGTCGTATGCTCACAAAGCGCATAATTCCATGTCTTGACGTTAAGGATGGACGCGTTGTCAAAGGAGTCCGGTTTAGAAACCACAAGGACATGGGCGATATCATTGAACACGCTGAACGCTATGCGAGTGAAGGTGCTGATGAGTTGGTATTTTATGATATAACCGCAAGCAGTGATGGGCGAGTCGTTGATAAGCAATGGATTAAGAAAGTTGCTAAAGTCATTGATATTCCGTTTTGCGTTGCAGGTGGAATTCGTTCAGTTGAAGATGCACGGAAAGTTCTCGGTGACGGAGCCGATAAAATATCAGTTAATTCTCCTGCCTTGGAAAAACCAGAATTTATATCTGAACTCGCTCATATATTTGGTACACAATGCGTTGTCGTTGGAATTGATAGCCTTCAAGAAGGAAATCATTATGTTGTGAATCAATATACTGGAGATGAAACCAAAACGATTATAACCAGCCGCCATACCGTGCCATGGGCCCAGGAAGTTCAGGAGTTAGGAGCCGGCGAAATAGTCCTCAACTGTATGAATCAAGACGGCGTACGTCAAGGATATGACATTCAGCAACTTCTAGCCATTATGAAAGTTGTCCGTATTCCTGTCATTGCTTCAGGTGGAGCTGGTGAAATGAAACACTTCGCACAAGTATTTGCTTGTGCTGATGTTTCTGGAGCACTCGCAGCCTCAGTGTTTCACACCCAACACATTCATATTGGTGACTTGAAGCACTATTTGAAAAATCATGATGTGGAAGTTCGATTATGACTATTGCACAACAAATAAATTGGGAAAAAGTATCGGGGTTGATTCCGGCCATTGTTCAGGACGCCAACGACCTCCGCATTTTGATGTTGGGGTTTATGAACCGAGAAGCCCTAGAACAAACGGTCGATACTGGTCGGGTAACTTTTTTTTCACGAAGCCGGCAAACGCTATGGACCAAAGGTGACACTTCAGGAAACTTTCTTGACTTAGTTAGTCTTGAAGTGGACTGTGATGGCGATACGATTCTTATCAAAGCACATCCCCAAGGGCCCGTTTGTCATACGGGTACGTCAACATGTTTTAATGATGAATTGGGGCAACCTTTAATGTTTCTGAACCGTTTGGAACGGCTCATTAAAACGCGCAATCAAAAACGGCCAGAAGGAAGTTATACAACGACTCTTTTTAATAAAGGGGCATACAAAATAGCTCAAAAAGTTGGTGAAGAAGGTGTGGAGTTGGCATTGGCAAAAGTCAAAGAGGATCGATCGGAAATCCTTAACGAAGCCGCTGACTTGATGTTTCATATAATGGTCCTATTAGAGAGCAGTGGGCTAGGTCTTGACGAAGTCAGCAGAGTTTTAGCAGAGCGCTTTAAAGAATCAAAAAGGTGAGCGACTTTACCGGCTCAATACAATCCCCAAATAGTAACAGTCAGAAAAGTCGGGTATTGTCTGACAGGCGTTCGCTAGTGGTAAAAAAGAAACTTGGTCAGATTATTTCCAATTTTCAGCTATTGGGAACAGGAATAATCCGACAATCATCCCCGATACAGATTGGAATACAATGGTTATGCCGATAACGGCATAAATGTGGTAAACAGCACTTCCATATCATCAAGTTGTTGTCAAGGAGACGTTTGACTCATGTTCGTTCCTTGAAGAATTGTTGCATTGATGACGAATCAGGCCTTTTTATGAAAAAATCAAATTTTAAACTAACCTTGATCGCGTGGTAGCAAATCAAAACCCTGTATTGCAAAGATTTTGATAACTATTTTTGTATTTTTGAGCGGACAATAAATATTTTTTGAAATGTCACCAAAGTGTGTACGGCCATAATTTTCGTCGTCAATTGCACAATTAATTCGAGTTTGAATTTGATGCTTCGGCCATGCATCCGACACAAATTATGTATCCGTCAGGATCGGTAAAATATATTTCCTCCATTCCATACCACTGGATGAAAGGTCCTTTGAGAATTTGATCAGGAGATAGATGGGGACATACTTCTGATGGTCTGATATTACGAAAATAAATCGTGCCTTGGGGCTGAGTTGCGGGCATTTCATTAATCATAGGGAGTTCGTCAATTAAACTTGTTCTTGTTTGAAGCATTAAACTAGCGTTATCTCGCCGCATGAGAGCAAATACCCCTTGAAGGGGGTCTTGCGTTAATGCTTTGTCTCTGTTAATTATAAATTCAATATCCAACCCAACGACTTGTGAATAAAACTTGAGAGAAGTATTTAGATTCTCAACCATTAAATTGGGAATTATCTCAAGGGTCATGGCATCTTTATATTTTTTGCTATTCACTTATAATCTAATCTGAACAAAAAACTAATACTGTTTCAAATGTTTTGATAATGATACGCTTTATAAGTTGTATTGTATTTGATTGATCAACACAATGGAATAAGAAGAATTTTTTAGTAAATATTCGTACCATGGCATATTCGAACTCCAAGCGCCCTCTTTCGCCTCATGCAACCATTTATAGGTGGCCTTTGAATGCCATAATGTCAATTTTACATCGTATTACGGGTGTTGGCCTAGTTTTGAGCGCTGTCCTAATTGTTTGGGTGTTTGTTGCAGCGGCAACTTCAGAGCGGTACTACAATTTCACTTCTTGGATCGTTTCATCCTTTATCGTTGACCTTATCCTGTTTGGAAGTTTAGTTGCCTTTTGGTTTCATTACTTCAATGGAATCAGGCATTTATTTTGGGATATTGGATTGAGTTTCGAAGAACGTAATATCAAGATTTCCGCTTATCTTGGAATCGTTGGTACAGTCGTTATGAGTCTTCTCAGTATTGTCTATATTTGGTTATATTAGGATGAAGTTTCGTACTGATTTAAGTAGGGTAAAGGGTTTAGGGTCATCCAAAGATGGAACTCATCATTGGTGGTATCAACGATTAACCGCAATTGCACTGCTTCCATTAACAATTTTGTTTTTGATCCCTTTCATAAGGGCATTCGGGTCAGATCACGGTGAATTTATTGCCATTTATTCACATATCGGTAATGCGATTATTGCTATCTTGTTTTTTATTGTTGCCTTTACCCATTTGCGGATGGGACTACAAGTTGTCATTGAGGACTATTCGCACTCAAAAGGATGGAAAACTGTTCTGCTTGTATCCAACTGGCTCTTTTGCTGGGGATTAATGATCGCAGCAACTTTTGCAATTCTTCGTATCTCTTTAAGTTTTGTCATATAAGAGTGAGCCATGTCACGCTATGAAATAGTTAATCACACATTTGATGTTGTCGTGGTTGGAGCTGGTGGTGCGGGCTTAAGAGCCACTCTAGGAATGGTTGAACAGGGATTAAAGACCGCGTGTATTACGAAAGTGTTTCCGACACGTTCACATACCGTTGCTGCTCAGGGAGGTATTGCCGGTGCACTTGCCAATATGGGACCTGACAGCTGGCAGTGGCATCTTTATGACAGTGTTAAGGGGTCAGATTGGCTCGGTGATAATGACGCAATGGAATATTTGGCACGTGAAGCATCTCGTGCGATTTACGAACTTGAACATTATGGGGTACCCTTCAGTCGTACAGCGAATGGTCAAATTTATCAAAGACCTTTTGGTGGTCATACCACCGAATTTGGTGAAGGCCCACCTGTTCAAAGAACCTGTGCAGCCGCGGATCGAACAGGACATGCTATTCTTCATACCCTCTATGGACAATCATTAAAGCGAAAGGCTGAATTTTTTATTGAATACTTTGCCCTTGATTTGATTATGTCCCCCGATGGAGCGTGCCAAGGTGTTGTCGCTTGGAACCTTGAAGAGGGTACTCTTCATAAATTCTCGGCCAATATGGTTGTTCTTGCAACTGGTGGTTATGGAAGATCATACTTTTCAGCTACATCTGCTCATACCTGTACTGGAGATGGTAACGGGCTTGCTGCTCGAGCGGGTTTATCCTTACAGGATATGGAGTTTGTTCAGTTTCACCCGACAGGTATTTATGGTGCAGGGGTCCTGATTACCGAAGGGGCACGAGGTGAAGGTGGATATCTTACCAATTCCGAAGGTGAGCGCTTCATGGAGCGCTATGCTCCAACTTACAAGGATTTAGCAAGCCGTGATGTTGTTTCACGGTGCATGACAATGGAAATTCGTGAAGGAAGAGGAGTCGGGGCTAGCAAAGATCATATTCATCTTCACTTGAGTCATATTCCCGCTGACGTTCTTTCCGAGCGCTTGCCTGGAATTACAGAATCGGCCAAAGTATTTGCCGGAGTTGATGTGACCCGTCAACCCATTCCAGTATTACCGACAGTCCATTACAATATGGGGGGAATTCCAACCAACTACTGGGGAGAGGTTATCAATCCCGATGCCGGGGCCGATGCCATCCAGCCTGGTTTAATGTCAGTGGGAGAAGCTGCTTGTGCATCGGTTCATGGTGCCAACCGATTAGGCTCAAACTCATTAACTGACCTCGTTGTATTCGGAAGAGCTGCCGCTATTCGTACTGGTCAGATAATACAACCGCAGCAGTTCGTTGAACCGGGAGATGCAAAAGCGGTTGAAACGATTATTGAACGATTTGACACAATGCGACATGCGAACGGGAGCACTCCTACCGCACACATTAGACTCCAAATGCAAAAAGTGATGCAGGAATATGCCGCTGTCTTTAGAAGCGAAGAGACCTTAGCAAAGGGGGTTAAGGAAATGATTGAACTTACCAAAACCCTAAAAGATGTAAAGGTTACTGATCGCTCAATGATTTGGAATTCAGACTTGATGGAAACCCTTGAGTTAGCGAATTTAATGATTTCCTCTCTTGCTACAGTGAGTTCTGCCCATGCTCGTAAAGAAAGCAGGGGGGCTCATGCCCATGAAGATTATCCTGAACGTGATGACGTCAATTGGCGCAAGCATTCACTCGTCAAGGTTGATGAACATACCTTTAAAATCAATTATCGACCAGTTCATGACACTCTCTTGGTTCCACAAGAAGATGGTGGTATGGACCCAAGCATTATCGCACCAAAGAAAAGAGTTTATTAAAATGAAATTACTTCGCTTTTTACTTGTTTGTTTCCCTATTGTTGTTCTTATAAGTTGTTCAACGCCCCCACCAGTTGAGAGAGAACCTTGCGAAGAAAATGAACCCAAGGTCAAGACCACCGGTACGATGAAGATGGGGGTCAATAATCATGGCGATGCTATTGGCGAATATTCAATCGGCATTGGCGTTTCAACTATTTTGGGGCAGTCGGAAAATTCAAAATGTTGAAGAATGATTAGAGAATTTGGAGGTGAATAAATGGTTGAATTAAGATTACCGAAGAATTCACGGATTCAGGTTGGAAAAACTTGGCCCAAGCCAGAAATTAAAGGACGACTTGGCACTTTCAAAGTGTATCGTTGGGATCCCGAACAAGCTGACAATCCGAGAATAGACACTTATTTCCTTGATTTAGACGATTGTGGACCCATGGTTCTGGATGCAATCATCAAAATCAAAAATACAATTGACCCAACTTTAACCTTTCGCCGATCATGTCGGGAAGGAATTTGTGGATCATGTTCCATGAATATTGACGGCGAAAATTCACTAGCTTGTATCAAGGAAATCAATCCTAAGGGAAAACCAATCAAAATATATCCTCTTCCCCATTTGCATGTCGTCAAGGACTTGATTCCAGATCTCACCCAGTTTTATGCTCAACATGCGGCTATCATGCCTTGGTTGGCGACTTCAACCCCTGACCCGGGAACTGAGTGGAAGCAATCGCCAAATGATCGAAAAAAGCTTGATGGACTATATGAATGTGTGATGTGTGCTTGCTGTTCAACATCCTGTCCGAGCTATTGGTGGAATAGTGACCGCTATATGGGACCTGCTGCTTTGCTTCACGCTTACCGTTGGATTGTTGATAGCCGTGATGAAAATCGTGGAGAACGACTTGATGAACTTGAGGACCCGTTTCGATTATACCGGTGCCACACAATACTTAACTGCACTAAAAGCTGTCCAAAAGGATTAAACCCAGCAAAGGCCATTGCCGAAATCAAAAAGTTGATGCACGAAAGAATCACCTAACACTTTATTGGTTCTCACTCGGCCTTGTAAATCGGTAGATTAATCACACAATTGTGAACTCATTGTCCTCCAACGAGTCGTATGAGTCCGACCAGGTTTGAGTTCAATAGAAAGCCCATTTGCAGAACTGTTAACCATAATTCCGTCAATTTGATTAAGGAATTGCCTCCGAGTTGTTCTATTGCTACTGGTTTTGGATTTGATCTGCCAACAAACTTCCAGACCCAGCGAATGCAGTTTAAATCGTCTTAATATTTGGATTTAGGAATTGCTCAACAGAAAATGTATAACTTCACATTAATTTAAGAAAAATTACTTGATTATTGTTCAAAACTTTGGTAGAATATCTGTTTGCCCCATGCGCCAAAAAGTGTGACGTTTTGAAACGCATCTCAAGGGTTTTAGAAAGTATTCCCTTGTGCGTGCTAGGGGTATTTGTGAGATATTTGGAAGAATAATTGGGGATCAAGCCATAGCGATTATTGTGAGGCATTTACCCTAAATTCTTGCGACATTATTCTATTGAATAATTGACAACGGTATCTCCAAATCAAAAACAGAATTGCGTAGAAAGTAAATTACAGGTTATTGGAATGTATAGAAGAAAAGTAAGTGGATATATGGTCGGTGCTAAAGTTGTTTATCCATCTCATGGAGTGGGTGAAATTAAAGAAATTATCTCCCAGACGGTTGATAAACAAACAGTTGAAATGTTCAAAATTTATTTTGATAGTGACGGCTTAACTCTTCGCATCCCAACAGACCGTGTATCTCAAGATGGGTTACGGAAAATTACCAGCGAAGAAGAGCTTGATAAAGCACTCACTGTGCTTAAAGGACGTGCCAAAGTAAAAAAATCTATGTGGTCTCGCCGAGCCGTTGAATATGACCAAAAGATTAACTCTGGCGATATCATTCAACTTGTTGAGGTCGTTCGTGACCTCCATAAACGGGACCCTAACAAAGATCAGTCTTACTCGGAGCGACAACTATATGAGTCTGCTTACAATCGCCTTGCTCGGGAAATTTCTGCGGTTCGTGAAATAACTGTTGTTGAGGCCAAGGAAGTGATTGTTGGTAATCTGAAACCCAAAAGGAGCCAAAAAAACATCAGCCAAGAGATTGCTGCTTAGAGCAATCAACAGAACTCTAGCGAGCACCAATTCTCACTATAGAAATTGCTTTACGGCAGTGATTCCTGATCACTGCCGATGAATATAAGTTGAATTATGCTTCTTTCCAAAAGCCATTAGGCTGGCGGCAAGCTTGACCGCTAAGGTTACCACTTACATTTCCGTCAGTATACAGCGAGTCGTATCCCCTGCAGGTAAGACCGTATTCCGTGTATGAACCTGTTGGGTAAATTGTACCTGACGATTTTCCATAACTCCATTTTTCGGGTGAACCCGATTCCAGAGCTCGTTGAACAGCAAAATTATGGGCCGCAATAACGGGATTTGTTTTCTCGTTACTTTGCTCGGCAGTATATGTGGTACTTGCTGAAGTGCTTTGGGTCGTTGCCGATTCACTTTGGCTTTGTTTTTGCATTTCGTTCGCAAGTAAAGTACCTAGTCCGGCACCTATCAATGCACCTTCTCGTTTATCGTCATCATTAGAAACGGCCATCCCTATTCCAGCACCTAAGGCGGCGGCACCTAAGGTAGACGTTGTTTCATTATCGCAAGCTGCTAGCGCTAGAACTGATAATCCGATTATGAAATAGTGTATTTTCTTCATTAGTATCCTCCAAAATTTGCTCGACATTAGAGTAAGATGTAAGTATTAGCGCATAAAAATTCAACTAACAAATTATTGCTTCATTTATACTTCTTATAATTGGGAGGCTTGTCCTCTCAATAATATTGTTTCTGGTAATTTCACCTCGGTTAACAAGTGCGAAAAGGCTACATTAAAATTTATTGAAAGGGCTATTGAACTATCATTGAGAATGCGTGAAAAATAAAAATATTCTAAAACTGTGGTTGTTCAAATTCTAGTTTAACCCTTGCTCATTAATGTTTAATTCAGCAGTTAATTTGATATTCACAGGTTTAAGGCATCAAATAATATGGCAATTGAGTTAATGTAGGTGGTCAACTATTAATTACTCTTAGCTTGTGTTTTGATTATCTCAGCAGTATCCATTCTGGACTAAATTTAATGCGCTTATATTTAAATTACTTTTCCTAACTATGACATCTAACTCCTCCTCGCTTTCCAATTCAATAAAAATTGACTTTCGGAGTGACACAGTAACTCAACCTACCCCCGCAATGCTCCATGCCATTTATAATGCCAAAGTCGGTGATGATGTGTATGGCGATGACCCTACTGTTAATGAACTTGAAGCGGAGTTTGCTGAAATGGTAGGGAAAGAAAGGAGCGTCTTTTTCCCATCGGGAACACAAAGCAATCTCGCGGCTATCATGGCTCACTGTGGCAGAGGCGATGAAATCTTGGTCGGTGATTCATATCATACCTATGGTTACGAAGCAGGAGGAGCATCGTCTTTGGGCGGTATTGCGTATAAAACCTTAAATACAAATGATGATGGTTCATTAAACTGGGCTGAAATTCAAAGCAGAATTAATCCTGATGACCCCCATTTTCCTGAAACTCGATTGCTATGTCTTGAGAATACCGTCCATGGAAGTCCTATTTCATTGGACAACATTCAAAAATGTTCGCGTGTAGCACGCGAAAATGGCTTGAGGGTCCACCTGGACGGTGCTCGTCTGTTCAATGCAACCACCGAACTTAAAGAGGAACCTAAGGCCTTTGCCGAGGCAGCAGATACGATATCAGTTTGCCTTTCTAAAGGATTAGGGACACCGGCAGGGACTCTCCTTGGTTGTTCCCAAGCAATGGAACGGTCAATCCGTCGAAACCGTAAAATACTTGGTGGAGGAATGCGACAAGCAGGGTATCTGGCCGCCGCTGGAATTTATGCACTTAACAATCATATCCAACGCCTCAAGCAGGATCATGAGAGGGCAAAAATGCTCGCGTCAATCTTGGCTGATCTTGAGGCCCAAGAGAAAGTTTCCATTTCCAACTCAACCAATATGGTATTTTTAAAGCCGCATGAAGATGACCATGAGCCATTACGGCAGCATTTGCTCAAGAGTGGATTTCTAGTGACCAATAAAAAGCCAACCTTTCGCTTTGTCATTCATCTTGGTATTGACGATTTCGATATTGAACAATTAGGAACAGCGATAATTTCGTATTATTCACGTTAAACTAGAGACTATCTTTTCAGCCTTGATTTGAGGCTATCGGCTTTTTCCTGAAGCCACAGGGTAAAATGATTCCATAATCGCCATATCGCCAAGAGAATAAATCCAATCAAAACAAATCCAATAATTCGGACCCAATTGATCGGTGCTACAGAGGGAGATTCAATGACTCGTAAATTGGTAATGTTTGGATAAATTGAAAAAATTCGACTTCGAATTCCATAATGATTGATAAGTATCCAACCCTCAGACATTTCCGAAAATTGTTGCGCTTCTGCCTGAAGATCACCACTATTAAATTTGAAATAAGGCGGCCAGCCCCAAGCAGTATCCTCATTACGATAAACCATTGGTTTGCCATTTTGGAGCACCGCGTTGATAAAGCGTATATCTCTATTACTAATTGCCGTGGCACTCCCTCGGACCCAAAACATTTGATTCTGACCTACTTCTGTGCGGACCACTTCAGTCCCAACAACCCTGACGACATCTTGAGACCTTAAGGTGTAATGAGCAAAACCGAATATGAGTAAAGCGGCAAGTGTTAGTATTGTATATTTGATATATGACATTTTTGCAGTCATCGCTTTTATTACAAAAAATAATTGGCCTTTTTGGGGTCACCTTCTAATACTGATAGTGTAACTGAAATTTAAGCTATCTCACAATAGGTTGCCAAAAAAGATATTCAATCAGTTCGTATTATTAACTTACTTTTTACAATATCAGTTAGTCTTAGACCAAGATATCTAAAGGGTTGAGTCCATGAATGTTAAAGAGAAATTGTTTCAAGCTATTCATGAACGTTCTGAAGAGCTTGTTCAATTGACTCGTGAACTTGTTGCGTTTGAAACGTTGAATCCACCCGGTGCAAATTATCGCGAGTGTATTGAATATTTAAGCAAGCGATTGCAAACTAGTGGCTTTTATTCCCAAATGGTAAGAGCTGAAGGGGCCATTGGAGACAGTGATATCCATCCAAGATGGAACTTGTTAAGCCGTATTGAAGGTGATTTCCCCGGCGATTGCATCCATTTTAATTCGCACATTGATGTTGTTGCAGTAGGCAATGGATGGACCAAAGACCCTTTTAAGGGGACCATAGAAGATGGCCGAATTTATGGTCGAGGTGCATGTGATATGAAGGGTGGACTTGCCACTTCAATCATTGCGGCAGAAGCATTTATTTCTGTCATTCCTAATTTCGGCGGGGCCATTGAAATTTCAGCAACCGTGGACGAGGAATCTGGCGGTTACAGTGGCGTCGCATGGCTTGCTGAAAAGGGAATTATAACCTCTAAGAATACGCAACATGTCATTATTCCCGAACCTCTTCATAAGAATCGAATTTGCCTTGGGCACAGAGGAGTTTGGTGGGCTGAAATCGAAACTCATGGCAAAATTGCCCATGGGTCTATGCCGTTTTTAGGGGATTGTGCAATTCGACACATGGGAGCACTGATTCAAACGTTTGAAGATCGTCTTTTTCCCAAGCTTGACTGCCGTAAAACCAACTTCCCAATTGTCCCCAATGAAGCCAAACGGTCATCAATTAATCTCAATTCTATCCATGGGGGTGAACCGGAACTAACCAACGAAAACAATAGCTATTCAGCTCCTTGTGTACCAGACCGCTGTCGAATGCGAATTGACCGAAGGTTTTTACCAGAAGAGTCTCTTGATGAAGTTAAGGCTGAAATTGTTGACATATTGGAGGCATTGAAAAGAGAACGACCGGGCTTTGAATATACTTTAACCGATTTATTCAGTGTCCCTTCAATCATCACTGATCACCATAAACCGGTTGCCAAAGCTGTCCATAAAGCGATCAATGAAGTACTAGGAGAAGAACCCGAATATGTTATTTCACCAGGTACCTATGATCAAAAACATTTTGCACAGATTAGCAACATTCACAATTGCATTGCCTACGGCCCTGGTCTTTTGAAACTCGCGCACCAGCCAGATGAATGGATTGGAATTCAAGATATGATTGAAAGTGCCAAAGTGATGGCTTGTACTATGTTAGAATTACTGACAAAAGATTAATTTTCATTTTTGATTAGGAGGACTTATGAAAAGCAATTTGATTCGGTTGGGGGTATCATGCCTCATGTTGGGATGTCTGTTTGGCTCAGCACACGCGGCAAAAAACTCAATTACGATTGGAATGCAATTGGAACCGCCCCATTTGAATCCAACTGCAGGAGCGGCGGCGGCCATAGATGAAGTTGTCTATGCCAATATCTTTGAAGGCCTGACCCGATTTAATCCCGATGGTTCGATTCGCCCTGCATTAGCGAACAGCTGGACTGTTTCTGATGATGGATTAATGTATACTTTTAGTTTACAGGAAAATGTTACCTTCCATGACGGCAGCACGTTTGATGCGAGTGATGTCAAATTTTCACTTGATCAAGCACGATCCGAAGATTCAACCAACGCACAAAAGGCTCTGTTTGCAGATATAAACGAAGTTACTGTTGTCGATCCCCTGACTGTAGAAGTTACCTTAAATAACCCGAATGGATTATTTCCGGTTAATATGGCTTGGGGTGATGCCATTATCCTTGATCCTGCTTCTGCAGACACTGCCGAAACCAAACCGATTGGGACCGGACCATTTATGTTTAGCGACTGGGCCGAAGGTGACCGAATTGAGCTTGTAAAAAATCCGAATTACTGGGGAGATGAAGTGGCCTTAGAGTCGGCAACATTTAAATTCATTTCAGATCCTACTGCTGCCTTTGGAGCTCTCATGACAGGGGATGTTGATGCCTTTCCTGGTTTTCCGAGCCCAGAAACTCTAGGCCAGTTTGAAGCCAATCCAAATTTTTCCGTGATTGTTGGTTCAACCGAAGGCGAGACAATACTATCGACCAACAACCTTGCAGATCATTTATCTGATGTAAGGGTTCGAAAAGCCATTGCTCATGCAATAAATCGGCAAGAATTGATCGACGGGGCCATGTTTGGCTATGGGACTGAAATTGGAACCCATTTTGCTCCGCATCATCCAGATTATTTAGATTTAACAGGAGAGTCTTCTTACAATCCTGAATTGTCGCGACAATTATTGAATGAAGCGGGATATGCTGATGGCTTATCTTTGCGATTGCATCTTCCACCTCCCTCTTATGCTAGGAGAGGTGGAGAAATCATTGCTTCTCAACTCAGAGCAGTGGGGATTGAAACCGAGATAATCAATGTTGAGTGGGGTGTGTGGCTTGAGCAGGTTTTTCAAGGGAAAGATTTTGACTTGACCATTGTGAGTCATACCGAACCCAATGACATCAATATTTATGCTCGACCTGACTATTATTTTCAGTACAATAATCCTGATCTTCAAGCAATCATTGAAGAAATGAGATTGACCTCTGATTCCATGCGCCGAACGGAATTAGCTCATCAAGCTCAGACAATCATTGCTCAAGACTATGTTAATGGATACTTGTTCCAGCTTCCCAAACTCGGAGTTGCACAAAGCACAATTGTTGGGCTGTGGGAAAATTCACCAACTCAAGCCAACGACCTGACTCAGGTTTACTGGCAAGAATAATTGGACCGTTAGAAAACACATCTCTCAGCCCTGTCTTTTTAGGCAGGGCTGATGAGGCAGTTCCAGAAGAATTTAACCAACTTGGGTTTCAATTAATGCAGTTGGGATAAATCATTAGAGTGCACGGTCATGAGCACTTTTCTGTATTGATCTATAATTTTATGCAAACCCTTGGGATAATCTAACTTGTGGCCAACACCTTTGCTGCGGCTCCAATGGCTCCTGCTCCTCGTGGAATTGCCAAATGCTCAAAACCTGCTTCAATTGAACCTAAAAGCCCCATTATCATATTCCCATTGACATGCCCCATATGGCCGATTCTAAATATGCCCGTCGAATTTGGGTCTTCTTTTGTTCCCATTCCAAGACCAATACCTAGAGTTAAACCAGTATGATCTTCAACCCAATGGCGTAATTCGCTACCATAGGGTGCTCCCACTTTTACAACAGTTACTGCATGGCTTCGGCACTTGGGATCGGCAATATTGATTGTGATAGGACCACTTAATGCCCAAGCATCGATTGCAGCCCATATCATTCTTGCCATGCGCTTATGGCGTTTAAATACCTCCATCTTCCCTTCTTCATGAATGATCATGTTCAGTGCTTCCCGTAATCCATATAGGTGGTGTGTAGGAGCGGTTCCACAGAAGTAAAAATAAAACTCTTCGGGGAAGATTCGTCTTTCCCAATCCCAATACAAGGAATTATGTTGTTTATTTCTAGCGCATTCTCTTGCGCGCTCATTAAATGATAAAAATGCCAGACCAGGTGGGGTCATAAGCCCTTTTTGGCTCGCACTGAGAACGACGTCAACATCCCAATCATCCATAGAAAAATAATCACACCCAAAACTGGCTATACAGTCAACAGCTAGAATAGCTGGATGGTTAAGAGTTTTTAATACAGTGGAAATCCCTTGAATGTCATTTTTTACTGAGGTGGAGGTATCTGCTTGGCAAACAATAATCCCTTTTATTGTTTTGTTTGAGTCCAACTTAATTCGGTCAGCAAATTGATCTAAATCAACTGGGTGATTGAGCCCAAAATCTAATGTATGAACTTTAATCCCCATTGCTTCGGCACAGGAAGCCCACCCTTGTGCAAATATACCTGTATTCAGTGTTAAGATTTCATCACCAGGGGCAAAGAGATTGGCTATTGCAGCTTCCCATGCACCATGACCATTGGCGATATAAATTACTGAGTAATACTTCGTTCCGACCAAAACTTTTAAATCAACAATAATGCTCTCAACCAAGGCCTCTAACTCGCTAGAGTATATGTTTGGAGCCGGTTGATGCATCGCTCTTAATACTCTTTCGGGTATCACCGACGGCCCGGGAGTGGCTACATATGAACGACCAAAGTGTTTTGTCATTTATAAACTTTCTCTGATAGAATTGGCTGAGTAATTGACTGAGGTATTTATTAATAGATAGTGATTTAAAACTTTTTATACTTGCAATCCCAAAATTCATTGACAATACCATAAATTTTAGAGCGTCAATCAACTTAAGGTGGCGAATACAAGGAGCAGAGCGTTTTATAATGGCCTGATGGTGCATGTCATTTCCATCCTGAAAGAAATTAGGTCATTGCTACGACCTTGGACGAAAAAACTTACACCATTCTGTGAAGAAACCAAACCCGTACGGCAAATGGAGCACAAGGAATGGGAAGGCAATTTTAATGACCGCGGTCATCATGCCCAGTCCCCTCGAATAGAGACCACAATCAAATAACAACAGAAGACTTAAATTTTAGATCGTAAGAACAATTGCAATGAGTTGATAATCAGCACTTTGCAATTAGTTAATGGAAGTGACTATTCCCCCCTATGGATACAGAAATATAAATAAATTATACCCTTTCATTGGGCAAGAAACTGGTTTGGTAGCATATCTTCTAAATTAAGCACTTCAACTGAAACATACAGCTAAAAGGGAATCTAATAGATTTGGCGACATCTCCGAAAAAAAGAAACGCTCCTATTCCCCTATTTCCACCACGCGAAATCATTGTGTGGATGTGGCATGGGTATTTAAAGAAGCACACTGCCCTGTTTATTCTTTCCGTCTTACTAATGTCACTTCAAGGAGGTATGTTGGGTGTGTTAAGTTACCTTATCGGACCCATGTTTGATGAGGTATTTACCAATAAAAATACAAATGCACTGACCCTTTTAGGGATTGGTGTCTTTGTAATTTTTTGTGTTCGAGGTTTCTCTGGGCTGGGGCAGAGGAGCATTCTTGCGTATATTGGTGAGAAAATCAATTTTGAACTCAAGACTTTTCTGATGCGTCATATTATGGCTCTAGATGATAGTTTTTTTGGAAAGTATCCCCCTGGCGACTTGATGGCTAGAGTCCAAGGGGATGCCGAAGCAGTAAGGAGTATCTGGTCTGGATTTATTGGCCCAGGAATAAGGGATAGTGTTTCGATCATTTCCTGTATCGCTGTGGCAATCTATATTGATCCTCTTTGGACTATAGTCACGTGCATCGGTGTACCCATTCTTGTTTTTCCGATATCACGACTGCAAAAACTAGTCAAGCAGCGGTCAATTGAGCATCGTTGGCTGATTTCAAACATGACCGTGCTTATGGATGAAGTATTTCATGGTATCCAAATTGTAAAATTGTATCTGCTAGAAAAAATACTTCAAGGTCGTTTTGTTGGTTTTGCCAAACGGGTTCAAAAAATTGGTGTCAAGGTTGCAATCCAGAATTCGGCAATTCCAACAATGATTGATGTTGTTGCCGGATTTGGTTTTTTAGGCATGTTGTATTTGGGTGGGAATGAAGTCATAAGCGGCGAGAAAACCACCGGTGAGTTTATGAGTTTCTTTACAGCAATCGTACTCGTTTTTGATCCCCTAAAACGACTGAGCTCACTGGCAACTTACTGGCAAATTACCTTGGCATCTTTAGAAAGAGTTTATGCAATCGTTAGCCATGAACCATCCCCCAAGAACAAATAAACCTTTGGGTAAGCATGGATCAAACTAAACCAATTCATTTTGATAGGGTCTCTTTTTCCTATCCTGACTTCCCCGTTGTCAAGGATATATCTTTTACCATTGAGCCCAAGAAAATGACAGCTATCGTGGGACCATCGGGGGCCGGTAAAACAACTATCTTTAACTTGCTCGCTGGTATCATTGACCCACAGGATGGTCATATTATGATGGGGGGCATTGATACACAACAAATGACCAAAAATGAATTGAGAAAACACATTGCTGTCGTTGCGCAAGAAAGCGGCATTTTTGATGAAACGATCCGCGAAAATATTCGCTACGGTAATCCCGGTGATGTTGATGAGTATGGTAATACCATAACCAGTTCCCATAGCCCAAAGATGGGAGCCACTGAGCAAGAAATCCTCCATGCAGCTGAACAAGCACGCGTTTTAGATTTTGCCAAGCACCTTCCAATGGGGCTTAAAACACACTGTGGTCCGAGAGGATCCAAACTTTCCGGTGGACAACGGCAACGCATTGCTATTGCGCGCGCCTTTTTAAAACCTTCACCGATTTTGTTGCTGGACGAACCAACATCCGCCTTGGATGCCCATACCGAGGAATATATCCAGGAATGTCTGTTAGAGCGAGTCAAACATCAAACTATTGTTGTCATAGCGCACCGATTATCAACGATCAAGAATGCCCACCAAATTATTGTTCTGCAATCAGGACACATTATTGAAGAAGGTAATCATTCCAGTTTAATGTCGCAAAAGGGACTCTATTTCAACTTATATAACAGTCAAGAACTCCGAACCGATCACCGGGACTTATAATAATCTTTATAGAGCTTGTTGGGGTGTGTTCCCATTAAATATCGGGTGAGTAAAATCAAGTTGGATACCCCTGACTTTATCCATCCAGATTTAATTTTCCGTTCAGCATCGGTCTGTGCATAACAATTCAAACCTCGCAAGCGGCCCTTGAGCTTACGAGCGATATAAACATCCTCCATAAGCGGAATATCGGGGAATCCACCAATATGATTGTAGAGGTCACGAGAAATTAATAAACCTTGGTCGCCATAGGGGAGACCAAATAACTTGGAACGGAAATTGGCAAAGGCAGAGGTTAAGAAAGGAAAGATACCTTGAGCGGAGTATTTTAATTGGAAGTAGCCTGCCTGATGCGGGTAGGTATTAATGTGTTCAGTACATACCTGAGACCAGTTGTCTGCCAAATGCGTATCCGCATGAAGGAACAGCAACCATATACCTTTAGCCTGTTTAGCACCATAATCAAGTTGGGAGCCGCGCCCCTTAAGTGTATTAAAATAGCGGGCACCAACTTCGTTGGCAATTGTTTGGGTTGCAAGATCTTCTGATGCATCGCACACAATCAATTCGTGAATCAAATGGTCGTGAAGCCCTTTGTAAAGGGGCACAAGAGTTGGCCCTAGATATTGTGCTGATTGATAGGTCGGAATGATGATTGATAATAGGGCTGGCATATCAATCAACCCTATCCAATTTGAGCACCTTGAATAAATTGTTCAATACGAATCGCTAAACCTGTATTATCGTCGGTTTCTACAAGAACGCCGCACAGTGTAGCCTCGTTAACTGCTGGACGCATTTGATTGGCCGAATATCCTTT
The DNA here is from genome assembly GCA_002239085.1 of Rhodobacteraceae bacterium bin131. GTDB lineage: Bacteria > Pseudomonadota > Alphaproteobacteria > Rhodobacterales > Rhodobacteraceae > MPNP01. The sequence goes on from MPNP01000006.1 coordinate 42,299, forward strand.
GGCAAAGCGGTCCATTGGAACCTGTGACTCCATTCCAATCACTGAATCATAGTCGCCACACATTCCGGCATCAGTGATAAACCCAGTTCCGTTGGGTAAGACTCTTGCGTCAGCTGTTGGGATATGTGTATGCGTTCCCGCGACAAGTGATACTTGGCTATCCCAAAGTCGTCCGGCAATCATTTTTTCAGAGGTTGCTTCGCAGTGAAAGTCAACAATGATCGCATCAACTGCTTTTCCAGCTCCCATCGGGTATCGGCTTAAAACCTCATTAACAAAGCGAATCGGATTATCATAAGGCTTCTTCATAAAGATTTGGCCAAGAGCAGCCATCACCAAAACTTTCTTTGCATTCTTCGTTGTATAAACACCGTAGCCTTTTCCCGGCAGGTCATGACCCAAATTGAGAGGACGAAGTAATTTAGGTTGCTTCTGGAAATGGCTTAGGATTGTTTTTTGATCAAAGGCATGATCACCAAGGGTCATGCAATCAATCCCCGCACCAATTAATTCATCGGCGTGGTTCGGAGTAATCCCTTTTCCTTGGGTTGCATTCTCTCCATTCACAACCACAAAATCAAGATTGAGAGTGCGTCTAATTGCCGGAAGTTCCTTTTTGACTTTCTGGCGGGCAGACCGGCCGAAGACATCGCCTAAAAATAAAATTTTCATCGTTTCCTCATGTCAATTTGTTAGTTTATACATCCCCTTTTGGGTAATGATGGCGTCAAGTTTATGGTCGGTGTCATTGGTCGGCACCGACTGAATTTCCTGTTCGGCAAAAGCAAAACCGACCACAACCAGTTTTCCTCTTGCCTTTAACATGGCAATCGTTCGATCATAATAACCTCCCCCATATCCCAAGCGGTAGCCCCGGTGATCAAAAGCTAAAAGAGGAGCGATAACAATATCTGGTACAACCCAATTTCCCTTTTTGGGAATTTTTACATTGTACTCACCCTTGACTAACTCTTCCCCAAATTTCCATGATTTAAAACAAAGGGGAGTCGCTTTTGCTTTAACAATCGGCAAACATAAGTTGTAGCCATCAGATTCGAGTTTTTCTAGAACTTTCAGAGGATTGATTTCAGTATTGATGGGTGAATAACCTGCTATCATCAAGGGAGGCTTAAATTTATCAAAAAAATGATAAAGGTTATCAGTTCCAAGTTTTTCTGTTTCCTTTGAAAAGGACTGGCATCGGACGAGATGTGAATCCTGACGTTGCTTACGTTTGAGCTCATTAATATCACACATATGGATACGATTGGGTATCAACCCTTGATAAATTGGTAAATATTGATTGCATTCACTACAAATTTAGCACAATGACTTAAAAGAACGAGTTCCAAAGCAAATAAATGATGAATTAATCCACCTAAGCATTTATCCAATGACCAAGCAATTAAAATTAACCGAATATGATTGACTGATGCGAACCAACAGTTCACGAGGAGAAGAATTAGCACGAGGTGTAGGAAGGCATTTAAAAGCTCGTGGCTTTGCTTGCCTTGAAGAGTTTATACCGGCTCCTGGATTACGGGTTGATGTGATTGCTCTTAGTCAAAAGGGATTCCTATGGATTATTGAATGTAAATCGTCACAACTTGATTTTTATTCGGATAAGAAATGGCATAAGTACCTCCCCTACTGTGATCAATTTTTCTTTGCCGTAGACCGAAGCTTTCCGCACCACATTCTCCCTTCTGACGTGGGGCTGATCATTGCTGACAAATATGATGCCGAGACCATTCGGCTTGGTTCCACTTTGAAGGTTTCGCCCGGACGTCGCAAATCCATCACAATCAAGTTGGCATTCAATGCGACTGAGCGATATGGTTATTTGAAGGAGAGTATGTACCGGAGGAGCATCCTTTCTCGTTGGTAGACTGGTTGTTCGGAGCGGATGTCGGATTATGCTTGGGCAGTTGGCAAGTCTTCCCAGCGGGTTGTATAATTGGGGCTGATAAATTCTCGTTTCATTGACCAAGGGCGCTCAATTCCTGTTGTTGCGAGGCGTAGTGTTCCATGTCCGTAGCGTTTATTCATCTTATCCATTGCGCACATAAGTTCATGGATGAGACCATCATCAGCTTTTCCAAATATCGGGATTGCTCGGTGCTTGGAACTTGACAGATCGGTCAGAATGATACCGGCCTTTTTGTATTCGTAACCGTCTTTCCAAATGGCATCCAAGCACTTAACAGCCGCTTTCACTAGGGTTAAATCATCATTGCTAGCATTCAGCAAAGTCCTTGATGCGGTATTTATATAGGGTGGTCCTTTAGCAAAAAGTGATGCTTGAACAAACACATGAATGACACGTGTATAAACCTTCTTTTTGCGCGCTTTTTCAGCGGCTTTTGAAGCATACGTTGCAACCGCCTGCTCAAGATACTGTTTGTGTGTAACTTGGCAGTTAAACTGGCGCGAAACAATTATTTGTTTCGGATCCGGCAGCTCATCGTCCAAGGCTATCACAGCCTCTCCTCGGAGTTCCATGACTGTTCGTTCCATTGTGACACCAAATTTTCCGCGCACCATTCGGACATCCATATCAGCGATATCTTGTGCCGTTCCAATACCCATCAACCGCAACTTTTTAGATAAAGCCCGTCCAATTCCCCAAACATCTTCAACGGCCACCTGATTCAGTGGAAACGTTGAGTTCATGACGCAGACACCAGCAAGTTCTGGTGACTTTTTGCTCAAACGATTAGCGATCTTGGCAAGCGTTTTTGTGGGAGCAACCCCGATTGACACTGGAATGGATGTCCACTGTTTGACAGTTTGAACAATTTTGTTACTAAAATTGTTGAGATCGTCAATCCCATGCAAATCAAGAAAGGCTTCATCAATAGAGTAAGTTTCAACTTTTGGAGTCATATCTTCAAGGCATGTCATAACACGCTGTGAGAGGTCACCATAGAGAGCGTAGTTGCTACTGCAAATGATCACACCATCACGAGCAAGTTGATTCTTGACTTTGAAATAAGGAACTCCCATCGGGTATCCGAGCTTCTTAACTTCCTCGGAACGGGCAACGATACATCCATCATTATTTGACAGCACCGCGATAGGAACTTTTCGCCATTCGGGCCGAAACACCCGCTCACAGCTGACATAAAAGTTATTACAATCAACAAGGCCGAACATTAGAAACCGAACTTTTGAATACAGGCTGTCACAACACCACGAATTTCAGTTTCGGGGGTCACAAGAATATCATTATAAGCGTCGTTGTCGGGTCGCAGAACCCAACCATCTTGCTGCTTGACCAGCCGCTTGACGGTAAACTCATTATCCACGATAGCAAGAACAATCATGCCATTTTGTGGATCAATACTGGAATCAACAACCAAAATTGAGCCGTCAAGTATGCCGACATCCTTCATGCTGCTGCCTCTGACTCTAACCAAAAATGTTGCTGCCGGACGCTGAATAAGCAAGTCGTTGAGGTCAAGCTTTGTTTCAAGGTAATCATCGGCTGGTGAAGGGAAACCAGCCTCAATCAAGGCCCCGTACATCGGCAACTCAATGTGAGATTGCTTCTGAATCTTTACAATCTCAAATTCGGGATTCCGATTCACAGTGTCTCCAACCGTTCTTACTATCATTCATTACATAAAGACTGGTAGCTAAAAAATAGCGGGCCTCCGTCAACTATGTTAAAGCTACTATAGCCAAGAAATCCGAATGTTTAAACCTCGCAAAGTTGAGGGGAGTCCCCTCCCCCCTAGTAAGGGAATGAATCCAATAAGGTAAAAAGTGTCAAAGTCAGGATGTTTTGTTCTCAAATCAGATGTAAAAATTATGAGGAGAAAAATTCAACGACCCCAGGAATCACCAACATCGCTAGAAATAATATAATAGTGCTACCAATCGCATACACCCATTTAAAGTTGGTGTTGATTGAGGCAAGTAATATATCTATTTTATTGAACCGCTCATCATGTTTGTCAAGTTGACGTTTGACCTCATCCAAATTTCTATTCGTCTCAGCTATTGACTGGGTAAGTTTACTTTCCAGATTGATTATATCAACCTTTGTTGCAATATCACCTTCTAACCCGCTTTTAATGGCAATCGTAATCGCTTCGGCTTGGTTTTCAGCAATCCCAGATGACTCAAGAAGCTTGGTCGTTGCCAAGGTATCAAAGGATGTTTGTGTCATTAATAATCTCTCTTTCAATTCAATGATAAAGCATAGAGTTGTAAATGGCAACAATTCATTTGCTCAAATAAGCCTGAAGCAAATTTGGTTGCGTTTCATAACCGAATCCGCACAGGCAAGTGCATTGAGACTTAAGAAAGTTCGCCAAGATATACAAGTAGCAATGAAATCAATGTACAATTAATTGGTGCGTTCGTTAAATGTATAACCCCCAATCTATAGCATACATCTAATCTTAATCAAAACTCTGTGGCTGTAATAACAATATTTTTGCTGCTTCACGATTATATTCATCTCACATCGGAAGAATCAAGCCAGTGTAGGCAAAGCCAATGTTTAATTGTTTTGTGAGTACTGTCCTTTGACTTTAGAGCTTAATGCTTTTTCATCTCTTTTTGTTGAAAAGAGCTCTTGAATTGACTATTTCACACGCATGCCGCCTTAGCTCAGTCGGAAGAGCGCTAGATTGTGGCTCTAGAGGTCACTGGTTCAATTCCAGTAGGCGGTACCATACCCAATATGCGTGTTGTTCTTTCCAAGCTTTTTCCAAGAACCATGCCACCCTGAGGATTTTTCTTAATCCACAAAATAATTCTTTATCTCCTTCGTTGAATGAGTTATAGTTCAACTACTGTGCTACTGATTGTAAGGAGGGATTTCAATGCGGGCATCTGTTGATTCGTCATTTCTAGAATCTGTTAATCAACTGTTTGAGAGGGCGGCAAACCTTATTGAACTTCCACCGGGTCTAAAAGAAAAGATTCAGATCTGTAATAGTACCTATACCGTTCGCTTTGGGGTTAGGATGCGTGGTAAAATTCAAACCTTTACGGGTTATCGTTCAGTCCACTCAGAGCATATGGAGCCTGTTAAAGGGGGCATTCGCTACAGTTTGGGAGTGAGTCAAAATGAGGTTGAAGCATTAGCTGCATTAATGACCTACAAATGTGCAATCGTCGAAACCCCCTTTGGTGGCTCAAAGGGAGGTTTGCGTATTGATCCAACGCAATATTCAGACGAAGAATTAGAGCGCATCACTCGGCGATTCGCCTACGAGTTGATTAAGCGAGATCTCATTAATCCGAGCCAGAATGTTCCGGCACCAGATATGGGAACGAGCGAAACCGAGATGGCCATCATTGCTGACCAATATAATCGCATGAATACCACTGACATCAACTCGCGGGCATGTGTGACAGGCAAGCCCCTCACTAGTGGCGGTATTCATGGGCGCGTTGAGGCCACCGGTCGAGGCATTCAGTACGCTTTGCAAGAATTTTTTCGTCACCCCGATGACATCAAACGAACTGGTTTAAAAGGAACCCTTGCCAACAAGCGGATTATCTTGCATGGTTTCGGAAATGTTGGCTATCATGCCGGATTATTTTTACAACAAGAAGATGATGCAGTTATCATTGGTATTGCGAATGTTGACGGCGGGTTATACGACCCCAAAGGTCTTGATGTCGCTGATTTACAAAAACACCTCAAAGCGGGTCAGACATTTAAGAATTACCCTAAAGGTGAATTCTTAGAAAATGGTCTGAAACTCCTTGAATGTGAATGTGATATTTTGATACCAGCTGCCGTTGAAGGAGTCATCACCACCGCCAACGCCAGTCAAATCAAGGCTCCTCTCATCATTGAGGCCGCCAATGGGCCAATTACGGCTGAAGCCGATGCCGAATTGAATCGGCGGGGTATTATAATTATTCCCGATACCTTCGCTAATGCTGGCGGCGTCACTGTTTCTTATTTTGAGTGGGTCAAGAATCTCAGCCATATTCGATTCGGTCGCATGCAAAGACGCCAAGAAGAATATCGAAGTCGTTTACTCATTGATGAAATGAATCGCCTCTTTGCTTCGTCAGATTACCCCTTTCGTTTCCACGAAGATTTCATTCGGCGTTACCTTCAAGGAGCGGGTGAGATTGAACTCGTTCGCTCCGGGTTAGATGACACCATGCGTCTGGCGTATCAGTCAATTAGTGAAATTCTTCATACCCGCCCAGAGGTGAATGACCTGCGTACAGCAGCCTTTCTCCTCGCTATAGAGCGTGTTGCAACCAGCTACAAAAACAAAGGTCTTTAAGATAATCGAGTCATTTTAGCGCGAATGAGGTCAACCATTACGTTGACCTCAGCTCGGCTGGTGCATCCTCCAATTCCTACTCTTTTGCCAATTCGCCACCATAAACCAAAACGAACTATTGCCGGCATTGAACTGTGGAGATGGACTAAGGCACCATTACTTGGCTTGAATGCAAATAAGCCGTTGTCAATGGATTTGATGTTTTGTACCTCAAACAGCAACTCACCCGATGATGAGATGACGCGGTTATGAAACAATAAAACAGATTGCCCGGTTGTTGTATAAAACTTAAAGCAGACAAAAAAGGTCACCAAAGCCAAGAAGTATAATATGAAACTTCCCGGTTGTCCCCAGTAATACACCGTTCCATAATACCCCAGCCCTAATCCACCTAATACCAGCAGGCTTGTTGCCACGACCCGTTTTCCTAGAGGTGGCCTGACAATTGCTTCGGGTTTATCTTGTGCCATAACTACCGGTCGGAATTAGTGAATACCTAATCACTACTAATCTTTAGAGCGTTGATTAATGCCTTTTGGGGAATCTCAACCTTACCGAATCTTCGCATTTTTTTCTTCCCCGCCTTTTGCTTCTCAAGCAACTTCTTTTTTCGTGTAATATCTCCACCATAACACTTGGCGGTTACATCTTTGCGTAGTGCTGAAATGGTTTCGCGAGCAATGATTTTTCCTCCAATCGCTGCTTGAATTGGAATTTTAAATAAATGCTGGGGAATTAATTCTTTTAACTTTTCGCACATAATACGGCCTCTCGCTTCAGAATTTTCTTGATGCACCATGATGGCTAATGCATCAACGGGTTCACTGTTAACCAAGATTTGCAGCCGAACGAGTTTATCCGCCCGGTAGCCGTAGTGAGAGTAATCAAATGACGCATAGCCTCGTGATACCGACTTAAGACGATCATAGAAATCAAAAACGACCTCATTCAGAGGAAGGTCAAATCGCATCATTGCCCGATTATCCGTTACTGACAATTCCTGTTGAATGCCGCGTTTTGAATGACACAGGGAAAGAATTTCACCGATGTACTGGTCGGGGGAAAGAATGGTTGCGATGATACGAGGCTCCTCAATTCGATCAATTTCCATTGGGTCAGGTAAATCAACAGGATTATAAACCTCAACCATCTTGCCCTTTTTCAAATACACATGAAAAATTACTGAGGGTGCCGTCACGATGAGATCAAGTTTATATTCTCTTTCGAGTCTTTCTCGAATGACCTCTAGGTGAAGAAGTCCTAAAAATCCACAGCGAAAACCAAAACCTAAAGCTGTCGATGTTTCAGGTTCCGTGTGAAAAGACGAGTCATTAAGTGTTATCTTTTCAATGGCGTCTTTTAGAGTGCCATAATCCGACGAATCAATTGGATACATTCCACAATAGACGACCGGTTGCGAAGGTTGCATTCCCTCAATTGGCAAAATATTTGTCGCGTTTAGATGGGTGATGGTATCGCCGACGATTGTATCCCTCACCCTTTTTATGGAAGCAGTCAAGTAGCCAATTTCCCCTGCTCCCAAATAATCAGTATCAACCATTTCAGGTTTGAAAACACCAATTTTATCAACTTGGTAGGTCGAATTCGTGGCCATCATTTTAATTCGATCACCTTTCTTGAGTTCTCCATCAAGAATGCGAACTAAAACGATCACTCCAAGAAAAGGGTCATACCAACTGTCAACAAGCAGAACTTTTAATTGACTAGCAGTATTACCAACTGGTGGGGGTAGACGATGCACTATCGCTTCTAATACATTTTCAATACCCACACCGGTTTTTGCAGAAATCGAAATGGCCTCTGAGGCATCAAGCCCAATCACGTCTTCAATTTGCTTGCGGGCTTTCTCAGGCTCTGCCGCGGGCAAATCAATTTTGTTTAAAATTGGAACAATTTCGTGATTGGCATCAATAGCTTGATATACATTTGCCAGAGTTTGTGCTTCGACTCCTTGTGACGCGTCAACAACCAACACGGAACCTTCAACCGCAAGCATTGACCTTGATACCTCGTAAGAGAAATCAACGTGCCCTGGAGTATCAATTAAATTGATAATGTATCGTTGCTGATTTTGAGCTAAGTATTCTAGCCGCACCGTATTGGCTTTGATGGTTATTCCACGTTCGCGTTCAATATCCATCGAATCAAGCATCTGGGCTTTAAGTTTTCGCCGACTGACTGTTCCAGTCACTTCCATCAAACGATCTGCGAGGGTACTTTTCCCATGATCAATATGAGCGACAATAGAAAAATTTCTAATATGCGAGATCTTCACAGCTCAAGAACCACTCAGTTTGAACTTCCAATTATTTATCGTCACGCACAAGTTCATTCCTCTAAAACTCTTACCCCATTTTGTTATGAGGATTCGGAGTGAGATGAGCAGGGTTATAACCCCTTTCTGAGGGACTTTGTCCTGATTAAATCTTACCGTATGTGCTGAATCATAACCAGCTTTCACTACCATGAGTTCTTATGAGGTGTGTTCGGGATCAGGCAATTGATTGAATTTAATGAGTTCTTTTTTGATTTTTAATGCTTTAGGTGGAAGCTTTTCATCTCTAGTCGTCATAAGAAAGGAATCTAACCCTCCTTTGTGGTCAACGCTTCTTAAAGCTGCAGCTGAAACTTTCAGTCGGAATGATTTGTCCAGTTTATCAGAAATCAAGGTGACCGTGTTCAGATTCGGTAAGAATCTTTTTTTAGTTTTATTATTTGCGTGACTGACGTTGTTTCCAACCAATACGCCTTTTCCTGTTAATTCACATACTCTGGACATAACCGATATACCTTAATCAATTCCAACTGTTTCTGCCTTTATCAAAGGAGTTAATACATTAGATACCTTTAGCTAATTATCAAGATCATGACCGATAGATTTTCTATTCAGAGATTGCATGATCTGCTGGGCAGCCATCAGAGGTTCTTCGAGTCCTTTGCGGATTCTTTCTTCAGATTCTAATTGCAACTTGGCAAGATTTTTATCTTGGCTCATTAGCTGAACAAATTGATTATGGAGTTCTTTACGAAATCGCAATATCTCTTGTTCATTACGAACCAAGTCCCATATTCCGTTCGCCTTTCGCCATTGCACGAGGTTTTGAATATCCTTCCAAGCTTGACCAATGCCAACTTCTAACTGTGCTGAAATCAAGTTGATTTTGGGAAAGTTGGGTGGATCCTGAATACGTTTTTGCAGTAATCTTAAAGCTGCTTCATATTCAGCGGCCGTTTTTTTTGCAGAACTTTCAAGGGGACCATCGGCTTTGTTAACCAAAATAAGATCTGCGACCTCCATTATTCCTCTTTTTATTCCTTGGAGTTCATCGCCACCTTCGGGTGCGATCAGCAATACGAATATATCCACAGTATCAGCGACGTTAAAGTCTGTCTGGCCTGTGCCCGTTGTTTCAATAATAATGACATCAAATCCGGCTTGTTCACAAATAAAGGCTGCTTCTGCGGTTCTATTTGTGATTCCTCCATGCTGTTTGCCTGTCGGCGATGATCGGATATATGCGCTCGCCTCGCGTGACAAATTGTGCATTCGGGTTTTATCTCCCAAAATCGACCCTCCACTTGTATGAGATGTTGGATCTACTGCGAGAACAGCAACTTTTAAGTCCCTAGAGACAAGATGCATACCAAGCGATTCAATAAATGTTGATTTACCAACACCTGGTGTTCCAGTAACACCTAATCGGATAGCTTGACGGGGCTGCTTCTGGCGAAGTGCTGCAAGCAATTCAATTGTCAACGCTTTGTGATCGTTTTTATCGCTTTCTAGTATGGTAATGATTCTTGATATTGACTTTCGATTACCTTGACATAGGCTATCAAGAAGTAATCTAAGTGGTGGTTGTGAATTTTGCTTCATTGTAAATCAAAGATAGAGTAAAGTTCTAATTTTCAAATTATCAAGTCATGGGGAACATTTACTATAATGTCAGTTAAATTTGTTTGGGTCAGGCGGTCTGCAATAATAAAATGGGCACTCATAGGTGGCTTAATAATTTGGATAAGTATCTCATCGGCCTCAAGTCAACTGAAAGAAGAAAACTATTCTTTCGAAATCCGCTCTTTTGGTTTTACTCTTGGTTATGTTTTTGCTGGAACAATTTCAAACGGGCGAAGGTATAAAGTCGCTTCCGTAATGCGGAGCAGTGATTTTGTTAGCATATTTTCGAAACGACGATTCGAAACAAAAGCCGAAGGCACGGTCAGTAATGGCATGATCAAATCAGAACGCTACGAGCTACTCTCCAATATCGGCAGTAATCAAAGTACCAAACTACTCACGTTCTCGGATGGACGAATTACAAATTATGAAGTGAATTCTGAGAGTGAACCCAATCCTGTGGATATCAATGACGGTATCGCAAGTCTTGATTACCTCTCTGGATTTTACGCATTGTTAAATCCGAAGCCTGCAAATGAACTCTGCAACATGTCTTTTTATCTTAAGGATGGCGAACGGGTGGCTCTCATGAATATTGAGGAACCGAGCCCCTTGCAACCAGAAAATATCATTTGCAATTCCACTTATACAAGGGTCAAAGGGTTTGATGCTGATGAAATGGAAAACGAACCACAAATAGATTTTACTCTTCTTTACACCCCGTCATCTACCTCTCAAGGCTACTATGAATTGAAAAGAATGAGTTTTACAGCAGATTTTGGACAAATCTCCATAGTTCGGATAAACTAATCTGATAGAGCAATAATATTGTCCTTTTACATAGGCCGAATCATCTAAGGCAAAAATTTGGATTCAATTCAACTCAGACCGACAGCGAAAATGATTTCGATAGTATCCCGGCTAGAAGTCGTTAATTTAAACAAGCTAAACGGTCAACTTGGATTTTGGACTAATTTGTCCCTTTGATTACTTTTTTAGTTTCTTTCCTAGAATGTACGACACTTGTTCGAATCCCTTTTTTAACATAGTTCATGAGCCCACGAACAGCTCGTTCACTCGGATCTATTCCAGCACAAGCGAGAATTTCTTTCCCGTCACTTGAGCGGGCCCACTGAGCAATGGAATCCACCCCATTACCAAATCTCTGGTCGTCGGTAATGGCATCATCTATTACCGTAAGTACAATCGCTGAGAACAGTTTGCGTGCTCTGACACCCTGCTCTGCCAGATAGGTAATTTCATCATATTTAGTCACCGTAAATTATTCCTCTATAACAAATTCTTATATTTTGATTGCGTGAATTTGCACTATCTCTTTTAATTCAGATTAGAAATTGTTTCAAAAGGTTACACTCTATGCCAAAAATAAATGGAAATGAAATCAAAAACGGAAATGTCCTTGAGCATAAAGGTGGTTTATGGTCAACTGTAAAAGTTGATCATGTCAAGCCTGGTAAGGGTGGTGCTTTTGCCCAAGTTGAACTTAGGAATCTTCGCAATGGTGCAAAGCTTAACGAGCGTTTCCGGTCAGTTGATAAAGTTGAAAAAGTTCGTTTAGAGCAAAACGACTATCAGTATCTCTACTCTGAGGGAGAGATGCTCGTTCTTATGAATATGGAAACCTACGACCAAATTTATGTCAAGGCTTCCATACTTGAAGACCGATTGCCTTACCTGAAAGAAGGTACAATGGTCATTGTTGAGCAATTTAACGAAGAAGTTTTGAAAATTACTTTACCTCAAAAGGTAACCTTTAAGGTGGTTGAAACTGAACCTGTCGTATCAGGGCAAACCGTTGCGAATAGTTTTAAGCCAGCACTTCTTGATAATGGTGTTCGAGTTATGATTCCCCCCTACATTACCGAAGGAACAGAGATTGTCATTAATACTGAAACGCTTCAATACTCTGAAAGGGCTTAGAACAATGCTATTATTGTTTCGAAACTATCAATCCCGTCGTTGATGCTGTTGCATAAATTTTTCTACTTTTATCGTATATTTTTCCTTCAGCCACTGCGGTTCGGCGGCCGATATGGACAGATGTGCCCTCGGCCCAGACTTCCTGATTGAGCGGAATTTGATGGGTCATGTTGACCTTATACTCAAGGGTTGTAAAAATTTGATTTGCTGGGAGACGGCTGATCACCGAACAAGCCATCGCACTATCAAGAATAGATCCATACCAGCCACCATGCACGGTACCCATTGGATTAACATAATTGTGATTTGGGACCCCACTGAAAATAACTTTGCCTAATTCAAGATAAACCAATTTAAAGCTGAGAGTTTCACCCATCGCAGGATTATTACCCTCATCTATCATTTTTTGTAGTAACTCAAAACCTGGCAAATCTTTGGGGTACATGTGATACCTATTAAAACCATTTAGGAATAACAATTAAGAATTATCAATGTAAAAATAATATTTATTTTTCCCTGTACGGAGTTTTTGCTCAACAGGTGATGTTTATACCATGGCAATCCCAAAAAATGATATTTCAATTTGAGTAATCTTATTGTCAGCTCGAAAAAAAAGAAACAGCAAATATGACCAACCTAAATGCTAACATCAATGTAATGGCGAAAGCTGTTTCCATTGCCGGCGACACCCTGCTCAGAGATTTTGAGGAGATCATCCGTCTTCAATCCTCAATTGAAGGGGCGGGCAAGCTTACTCAAAAGGCCTTGCAACGTGCCGATAATGCAATCATTTACGAGCTCACTTCTGCTCGACCTCATTACAGTTTGGAAAGCACTTTATCCTCCCCGATTATCGGCAAAGACCCAACTCGTAAATGGCTGGTTTATGCTGTTTCTGGAGTTGATAATTTTGCTCGTGGAAATCCTAATTGGGTCATTTCAATTGGTCTTTTATTTAAAGGGGAAATTCAACTCGCAGTTATCAACCAGCCTTGCTTTAATGAAATCTACAAGGGTGTGAAGGGTAACGGTGCCTATTCACGGCAAATGAAACTTCGCGTTGCACCCATCAATCAAGTATCTAGTTTTTCGGTCGCTATTGACTTTGACTCATGCAAATCCTTAAGCATTCCACCCCTATTAAACACTATATTTTCCAATTTTCGTGCCATTCGAACAAGTGGTTCGGCGAGCTTAGATCTACTGAATCTCAGCGCCGGTAAAATTGATGGATTTATTGGCTTTCAATGCGACCCCATTGAGATCCTTCCTGCACAACTTCTTCTGACTGAAGCCGGAGGGTTAGTTCATACCTTTCCCAACCAGAACAATAATGACTACCATGGGTTAATTGCCGCAGGGTATCACAAATTTGACGAATTTAAGCAAGCGGCTTTGGAATTTACGACAATTTAAATATGTCTGTTACCAAGGCTATCGCATTTGAAATAACATTCTATCACATTTCACGTAATTGACCCTCGCAGATTATTTCCTGAAGGAGTTTGAGGGATTTTTCTTTCTTTTACTGGCTAATAATGTTGACAATATTGAAAAATATAGTTCGTCAGCAAGCAAAACCATTGTAAAATTTCAAATACGATAGCCCTAGTCTGTTACGGCCTAAATGCCCACTTAGGGTCATTTCTAATTTCTACCCCATCTGCTTCCATTTTCCCGATGGCACGATCGAAGTTTAGATAGGCGATTCCCATCTTATTAGACTGGGTATACAGAATTCCGACAGGCTTCCCATTAACACTGATAGTGCTACCTGGTCTTACTGAACCTTTGACAATGACTCTAGCAAGTCCTTTTCTGAGAGTTGTTTTGTGTTTCATTCGGGCCGTAACCTCCTGCCCCACAAAGCATCCTTTGTTAAAATCTACCCCATTGATCCTTTCAAAACCAGCTTCAAGAATGAAAGTTTTGTTTTGAATAAGTTCAACACCCGTTTCTGGAATACAATTCATAACTCGAATTAATTCCCAGTCTACATTCTCTTCTGATAGTTTCTCTTCACTATAATGACGCCATCCTAGAGCGGTACATCGGGGATCATGACGCACAAATTTGGCGGTGGCATTTAAGCCTCTACTTACTTTTAATTTCGTATCGTTCAGCTCAACTTTCGCTCGAAGTTGATACATTGCAAGACGAGTTATCAGTTCTTTTGTAGAATTGGTTTTGATATCTAAAAAATAATCAGAACCTTTTTTGAATAAGAAGAAATCGTAAAGGTATTTACCCTGAGGTGTCAGCAGAGCTGAATAAACCAAATCTTTCTCGCTCACAGGCAAACTGTTGGTAATCAAACCCTGTAGAAACTCGGCATTATCATGTCCCCCAATGCGAATGACTGAACGACAATTATTGAAATTAGACAGTTAGTCCTCCTTTTCTATAAAGCTTTATCGTTGTCCTATATTTATAATTTGGAATCAATTCCCTATTTCATAGTATCTAATCAATTGGTTTAAACAATTAAATGGGATGAATTGAGTCATATGATTCAGAGTTGGAGACATTAATGGCAGGTCATTCAAAATGGGCTAACATTCAACATCGAAAAGGGCGGCAAGATGCCACTCGGTCAAAGTTATTCTCAAAACTTTCAAGAGAGATTACTGTTGCCGCCAAAATTGGAGATCTAGATCCTGAAAAAAACCCCCGGTTGCGGTTAGCCGTTCGAGAAGCCAAAAGTAATTCAGTACCTAAAGATGTTATTGAACGGGCTATCACGAAAGCTTCCGGTGCGGATTCAGATTCCTTGGAAGAAGTTCGTTACGAGGGTTATGGGCCTGCGGGAGTCGCTGTGATTGTTGAGGCCATGACCGACAATCGAAATCGAACAGCCGCATCTATTCGGTCAATATTTACTAAGCTTGGAGGCAATTTAGCTGAAACAGGTGCTGTTAGCTACATGTTTGAGCGTAAAGGCGAAGTTGTTTTTTCGCGTGAAACTTGTGACGATAACGAACTGTTAGAAGCCGCTATAGAGGCTGGAGCAGAGGATGTTGATTCAAGTGATGCCGGCCATATTGTATACACATCAGATGTTGAACTCTCGGCTGTATCCAACGCTTTAGAAAAAGAACTCGGTGAGGCACTCACCGCTAAACTTATCTGGAAACCCACAATTACTACTGAACTAGATTTGGAAAAAGCACAAAAAGTCATAAAGCTAATTGATATGCTTGATGAGGATGAAGATGTGCAGAGAGTTACGGCAAATTTTGAAATCCCTGACGAAATACTCAATCAATTTGAGTGATTATACCTCCTCAGATTATTCGGCTGATATAGATTCTCTTGGAAATAAAATTTCTTAATCGTCGATTATCCAACAATGCTGTGGGTATATTGTGGATGGTCGTTTGCAGCTTTAATCTCGTCGCTGTAGCGACAATCGCTAAAATCATAGGCAACGATATTTCGGCCAGTCAGTCGGGATTTTTACGATATTTAATAGGCCTCATATTTATCATTCCCCTTTTACGGCATTTCAACCTGAAAACTATTCCCAAAAATGACTTAATTATTTTTAGTATTCGTGGCTTTGTTCATTCCATTGGTGTCATGCTTTGGTTCTTTTCAATGACACAAATAACTATCGCCGAAGTCATATCCATGAGTTATCTCACCCCCATATTACTTTCAATCATGGCCATAATTTTTCTAGGAGAGGAGCTATCATGGAATCGCATTATAACCCTGTTGTGTGGTATCATTGGTTGCTTAATAATACTGAGACCTGGTTTTCGCGAATTGGTCATTGGTCACTGGTCCATTCTTGGAACAGTTTGTGCATTTTCAGTGTCTTACCTTCTGACCAAACAGCTCACTAATCGTTATAGTGCCGAGGTCATAATTGTCATGCTATCTTTGACCTGTACTACATTCTTATTTCCAACGGCTCTACTGGCCTGGAAGCCACCGACTTTGGAAAATATTTTTTGGTTATTTCTGGTTGCTTTTTTTGCTACTTTTGCTCATTATTCAATGACTCGTGCTTTTAACGCAGCACCGATTACCGTGACTCAACCCTTTAACTTTTTACAATTAATAGGAGCCGTCGCAATTGGAGCATTGTTTTTTTCTGAGCCGTTAGATATTTGGGTGTTTTTGGGTGGGAGCATAATCGTTTGTGCCATCTCGCTTTTGGCATGGCGGGAGTTCATGAGCAAAAAATAATTATAAATTTCAACCAAACTTTTTTTGTGATTGTTGGCGGTCACGATGAACAACATAAAGAGCGATAAAAATGCTTGCTAGAACGCTGATCAACATGATGAAATACAATGGGTAAGGTCCCGATTCAATTGTCAATAAAGATCCCGCCAAGGCCGATAAACCAGAGCCAATCCCGATCATGATCGCGCCACCTATTCCTGACGCTGTCCCCGCAAGATGTGGGCGGACTGACAGCATACCGGCTGTCGCATTTGGCAGTATCATTCCATTACCGACACCCATCATCACGGCAAAGCCAAAAAAGCTCATCGGGTGATTAAAACCCGCAAGGGCTGATAAAATTGGCCCCACTGGCCCCAACAAAAGAATCGCACACCCCACCAAAATCATTTTGTTAATTCCAATTCTTGTGGAGTATTTTCCAGAAATAAAATTACCAGTCATATAACCGACGGCCGTCAAGCCAAAATAAATTCCAACCGCTGAAGGGCTCAGATTGAATATCTCTGATCCCACAAAGGGGGCTCCACCTAAAAATGAAAAAAATACCCCTGAGGCACATGCTGCAACAAGACAGTACCCCCAGAATCTTTGAGATTTAAACAATTCTGGATATTCTTTGAATTGTAACCAGATGTTGGACTTTGACCTAGGCAAAGTTTCGCCCAAATCATAGTAAGTGATTCCCAACGTGATGACGCCAAAAAGTATCAACAGGGATAAACTTGCTTGCCAGCCAAACAGTTCATCAAGAAATCCACCTAAGATTGGTGCAATCATAGGAGCAACCGCCATGCCCATGGTTACATATCCAATCACAGAGGCCGATTCTGCGGCTGAATACATGTCACGAACTACCGCTCTAGAAAGAACCATACCGGTCACAATAATGGCTTGTGCCATTCGAAAAAATAGGAAAATCTCTACTGTTGTAGCGAGTACACAGCCAAACGTGGCAATAATGAACAGAATTATACCCCATAAAACAACTGGTCTTCGGCCATAGTAGTCGGAAATAGGCCCGACAATAACGTGCATGATGGCATTGAAGACTAAATAAAAGGCAACCGAAAGCTGAATTATTCGATAATCCGTTTGAAAAAACTCCGTCATATTTGGCAGGGACGGAAGAAACAATGTCATGGACAATGCTGGTAGGGCTGAAAGGATAACCAATGTAGTTATATGGGGCGGTGTTTTCCGGTTTAGAAATTGTATTTGAGGGGTTCCGTTCACTATATGACCTTCAGGTTTTTGCTTAATCGCATTTAACCCATCGCTATGAAGGGTTCTTATTTGCTTTCAATGATGCCTTGAAGGCAATTATAGTCAATGAAATCGCACTTCAAGAAAAAGACTCCATTAATCCCTAACGATTGAATAATTTTGAATTGAATTGAAATTTAGGGACGCATTGATTTTTTATAATCCCAAGTTGGTAATACTATTGTATAAGGGTTATGTTATGCATTCACAACAATAAGACAGGGCGATGATATGGAAACAATAATTTCTGAACTTGGCAAACGACGTGTAGAAGCCAATCTTGGGGGTGGCGTGGCAAGAATCAAGGCCCAGCATGATAAAGGTAAACTCACCGCTCGCGAGCGAATTGAATTGTTGCTTGACGACAATTCCTTTGAAGAATTTGATATGTTCGTTGCCCATCGCTGTAATGACTTTAATATGCATAACACCAAAATCCTGGGGGATGGTGTCATCACTGGATGGGGAACAATAAACGGGCGGCAAGTTTACGTCTTTAGTCAGGATTTTACCGTATTTGGTGGCTCCTTATCCGAAACACACGCAGCCAAAATATGCAAAATTATGGACATGGCAATCCAAAATGGGGCACCAGTTATTGGCCTCAACGATTCTGGAGGTGCCCGTATTCAAGAAGGGGTATCATCGCTTGCTGGATATGCCGAAGTTTTTCAGCGCAATATCCTTGCTTCCGGGGTTATTCCACAAATTAGTGTCATCATGGGGCCGTGTGCTGGAGGAGCAGTTTATTCTCCTGCAATGACTGACTTTATATTCATGGTCAAGGATTCCTCATATATGTTTGTCACTGGACCAGATGTTGTAAAGACTGTGACTAATGAGATCATTTCATCCGAAGATTTAGGAGGTGCAGGCACTCACACAACCCGATCTTCAGTCGCCGATGGTGCCTTTAATAATGACGTTGAAGCACTTTATGAAGTACGAAGATTCTTTGATTATCTCCCGCTTAGCAACACTTCAAAACCGCCACTCCTACCCAATTATGATGACCCCAATCGGATTGAGATGTCACTTGATACCTTGATTCCCGACAGTCCCAATCAACCTTACGATATGAAAGAATTGATACACAAGATTGCTGATGATGGTGATCTGTTTGAGGTCAAAGAAAATTTCGCTAAAAACATAATTACCGGATTTATCCGCCTTGAGGGTTCAACGGTGGGAGTCGTTGGTAACCAACCGATGGTATTAGCAGGTTGTCTTGACATTGATAGCTCAAGAAAGGCGGCCCGATTTGTTCGCTTTTGCGATGCGTTTGAAATCCCCATTCTGACATTTGTGGATGTACCTGGTTTCCTGCCCGGAACCGCACAAGAATATGGAGGGATTATCGTGCATGGAGCCAAACTGCTGTTCGCATTTGGGGAAGCAACAGTACCAAAGGTCACTGTAATCACTCGAAAAGCTTATGGAGGGGCTTATGATGTTATGTCATCCAAGCACCTTAGAGGCGATTTTAACTATGCTTGGCCCAGTGCTCAAATTGCCGTAATGGGAGCAAAAGGAGCGGTTGAAATTTTGTACCGTTCAGAAATCAATGATCCCGATAAGGTTGAAAAGCGCTCAAAGGAATATGAGGAGCGGTTCGCCAACCCTTTTGTTGCAGCTGAAAAAGGGTTTGTTGATGAAATTATTCACCCTCATTCCACCCGTATGCGAGTGTGTCGTGCATTAAGAAGCTTAAAATCAAAACGCCTTCGCAACCCTCCAAAGAAGCATGACAATATTCCACTCTAGCTTGATGAACTCCCACATAAAAGGCTTTTTATGAATATTCGTATATATCAAACTCGTTATAATGACCTTCTTGGTTCAATGTTTTGATTGTTTTTTCTTAGCTCGCATATAACTTTTTCAAAATTCCTCAACATGAAGATTATTCCTTCCCATAAGTTTGATAGGTCAAATTGTGATTAACAAAATTCTCATTGCAAATCGAGGTGAAATTGCCTGCCGCATTATCAAAACGGCTCAGCGCCTGGGTATCAAAACCGTAGCCGTTTACTCTGATGCTGATAGAAAAGCACTGCATGTTCAGATGGCTGATGAAGAATTATATATTGGTCCAGCCGAGGCGACTCATTCGTATCTCGTTATTGACAAAATTATTGAAGCCGTTAAAGCGAGCCAATCAGACGCAGTACACCCAGGGTATGGCTTTCTCTCGGAAAATGCTTCATTTGTTCAGCGCTTAGAGCACGAAAAGATTGTGTTCATCGGCCCGCCTGCTCGTGCCATTGAGTTAATGGGGGACAAACTCAAATCCAAGAAAATTGCTGCAAACGCTGGTGTTTCAACTGTTCCAGGTCATCTCGGTATAGTTGAATCTACAGATGCGGCTTTGGGCATTGCCCGTGAAATTGGCTTCCCCGTAATGATTAAGGCATCAGCTGGTGGCGGTGGTAAGGGCATGCGGGTCGCTAATAATGAAAATGAAGTCATTGAAGGATTTAAGTCGTCACAAAATGAAGCCGCAAATTCATTTGGTGATAATCGCCTCATCATTGAGAAATTCATTGAATCACCCCGCCACATAGAAATCCAAGTCCTTGCCGATTCGTTAGGCAACTGTATTTATCTCAACGAACGTGAATGCTCAATTCAACGCCGCAATCAAAAAGTAATTGAAGAAGCACCCTCACCCTTCCTTGACTCCCAAACTCGACAATCTATGGGGGAACAAGCTGTTCGTTTAGCGAAAGCTGTTGATTATCAGTCAGCCGGAACTGTGGAGTTCATTGTAGACAAGGACAAAAACTTTTATTTTCTTGAAATGAATACGCGACTTCAAGTGGAGCATCCTGTTACTGAGTTGACAACAGGCATTGACCTCGTTGAGCAAATGATTCGAGTGGCCACTAATAATCCCCTTGAATTATCACAGGATCAGGTCCCCCTGAATGGTTGGGCCATTGAGTCGAGAGTTTATGCTGAAGACCCACGACGTAACTTTTTACCTTCAACAGGCCGACTATCACGGTATCGTCCACCCCAAGAAATGACCACTTCAGAAATTGTTATCCGCAATGACACAGGCGTTTATGAAGGTGACGAGATTAGCGTTTATTATGATCCAATGATTGCTAAACTGTGCAGTTGGGCAAGCGATAGAAAATCAGCAATACTTGCTATGCAAGAAGCATTGGACTGTTTTGAAATTGAAGGTATCGCTCATAATCTAGCTTTTTTATCAACTGTGTATGATCACCCACGTTTTATTGAGGGTAACATCACAACTGGATTCATTGAGGAAGAATTTAAAAGCGGCTTCTCGGGTGCAGTGCTACCGCCTACAACCTTGCAAATGCTTGCATCTTGTACGGCATATATATTCCATATGCAGGAATTACGCAAATCGGCGATTTCAGGGCAGATGGCCGCACCCTATTATCCCATTGAAAGGAATTTAGCCATCCTCATCGATAACGAGACCTATTCACTTAAATTGTCTACAGTTGGGGATAAAATTAAGACTATATTTAAAGATGATGGCCTGACTCATTTCATTGAGTCGCACTGGCGACCAAATCAACATTATGGAACTTTCCAGGTAGAACGCTCAAAGATTCATTTAAAAATCAGTTATATCCCTTACGGGTACCAACTCAACTATCGGGGAAGTGATCTCACAGTTTTGGTGAAAACATCAAAACAGATCAATCTTTCTGCTTACATGAAAGAAATAATCCCACCCGACACGACTAAAATATTACAATGCCCAATGCCAGGATTATTAACAGATATTTTTGTTTCCATAGGGGACACCGTAGAAGAAGGTCAACCTCTATGTACTATTGAAGCAATGAAAATGGAAAATGTGCTTAAAGCTCCAAAAGGAGCGCGTATTTCAGCTATAAAAGTTGCGCCTGGAGATACGTTGCTTGTTGACCAAACGATTATTGAGTTTGAGACTTAGTATAACAATACTATCGTCCTTTTAATTTGATTTCCTGCTGTCTCATGGGGAGCTTATCAATGGCTCGACTTATCTCCCTGATTGTCCAAGGGTTAGGTTTGCGAAGGAAAGTTCTTCCATCTTTCCCAACCACTAACATGTCAAAACCTCGGGGATGATAGGACCGCCTGATTAAGCTATCCGCAGTTGGGTCAGAGTCGATCAATATGACTATATCTCTGTCGTGAAGGGCCGCTTGGTCTTCTTCAAGTAATTCCAACTGTTCAATGTAATTTGGATTAAAGGGGGAATCTGAAAACACAATGATGACTCGGTTAATCCATTGAAATTGTTTAATATCAAGCTCCTTATTCTCGACCATGGTCAAGTCATACTTTAGGACTTCTGGAGGACTCAGTTCTTGTCCTACTGAATTGCTAGGAGCTATTCCAAGGAGGAATAGCGCAATTAAAGAACCTATGGTAAATCTTAAATTCATTCTAAATTTGACTCATTTTTCCATGAATTTAACTCAATTCTAGACCGAGCTTGTATCAAGATGTGTCTCTATGGATAAGTATAGATATAGTATGGATTATTATTTGAGTTATAGTTTAACCTTATATAAAACTATCAAAAATATTTGAAGCACCATTTTATTGTAATACTGACTGCGTTTTTGCAGGTGATGGAATGAAACAAACAATCAAACAATGGCAAAACAAAGCAAGAAGTGAGCTCAAGGGGCGATCACTTGATGACTTAGATCGAGCTAATTTAGAGGATATCACAATTAAGCCACTCTATACATCTCATGATCTGAAGTCTAATCCCTACATCGAGTCGTTACCTGGCTTTGAACCTTTTATTCGGGGCCCTCGGGCAACAATGTATACAGGCCGCCCTTGGACAATTCGCCAGTATGCAGGATTTTCCACGGCCGAAGAGTCCAACCAGTTTTACCACCAAGCACTTGCGGGTGGTCAACAGGGTATTTCAGTTGCTTTTGACCTCGCAACCCATCGTGGCTATGACAGCGATCATCCTCGAGTTGTTGGAGATGTTGGTAAGGCTGGAGTTGCGATCGATTCGGTTGAAGACATGAAAATCCTTTTTCAGGGAATCCCACTTGATAAAGTATCGGTGTCTATGACCATGAACGGTGCTGTAATCCCTATCTTGGCTAGCTTCATTGTTGCAGGTGAAGAGCAAGGTGTCAATCGCCGTTTGTTATCAGGGACTATACAAAATGATATTCTCAAAGAGTTCATGGTCAGAAACACCTACATTTACCCGCCCGAACCGTCGATACGAATCGTCAGCGATATCATTGCTTTTACCAGTCAAGAGATGCCTAAATTTAATTCGATTTCTATTTCGGGTTATCATATGCAAGAGGCAGGAGCTAGCATCGTACAAGAACTCGCATATACGTTAGCTGATGGACGTGAATATGTTCGAGCGGCACTCTGCCGTGGTCTTGATGTTGACGAATTTGCCGGTCGCTTATCATTTTTCTTTGGGATTGGCATGAATTTTTTTATGGAAGTTGCCAAGCTTCGAGCCGCTCGGTTGCTATGGCACCGAATAATGTCCGAGTTCAATCCGCAAAAAGAACGCTCCAAAATGCTCCGGACACACTGCCAGACGAGTGGCGTCAGTCTACAGGCGCAAGATCCCTACAATAATGTCATTCGAACATCTTATGAGGCTCTTGCTGCTGTCTTAGGCGGTACACAATCGCTGCATACGAATGCCCTTGATGAAGCACTTGCCCTTCCCACAGAATTTTCGGCGCGAATTGCTCGTAATACGCAACTTATTCTACTTGAAGAAACGGGCGTGACCGAGACCGTTGACCCACTTGCCGGTTCGTATTTTGTTGAAAGTCTAACCAAGGAGGTTGCCGACAAAGCTTGGGAACTCATTGAGGAGGTTGAAGAACTTGGAGGTATGGTTAAGGCAATCACCTCTGGATTGCCAAAATTACGGATTGAAGAGACCGCGGCAAAACGCCAGGCTCGTATTGATACTGGTAATGAAGTAATTGTTGGAGTTAATAAGTATCAGCCTGCTAGCGAAGAGGATTTGAGTATCAGGTCAATTGAAAATATGAAAGTACTGCAACAGCAAGTAGACAAGTTGAAACAAATTAAAGCCAACCGCAATCAAGAATTGTGTGATTCTGCTCTCAAACAACTTGAAGTCGCAGCAAAAACCAATTCGAACATTCTTGAAGTCGCTGTTCAGGCGTCCAAAGCAAGAGCGACCGTAGGAGAAATTTCGCTAGCTCTTGAAAACGTGTTTGGACGACATTTTGCGCAAACAAGTACTTTAAGTGGGGTATACGCCAATGCTGTAGAGGGCGATCCAGAATTTGGAAACGTGAAAAAGGAAGTGGATTTATTTGCCAAACAGAATGGGCGTAGACCACGGATTTTGATTACAAAAATGGGGCAAGATGGTCATGATAGGGGAGCACGAGTCATTGCGACTGCTTTTGCCGATATTGGCTTTGATGTTGATATTGGTCCTTTGTTTCAAACACCTGCAGAAGCCGCTCAAGACGCAATCGATAATGATGTTCACGTTGTTGGTATCAGTTCCCTAGCCGCGGGGCACACGACCTTAGCTCCGCAATTGATTGAAGCTCTGAAGAATGAAGGAGCTGATGACAAAATAGTCATTTGCGGGGGTGTGATACCCAAACAAGATTATGACAACTTATTCAGCGTTGGAGTCAAAGCGATTTTTGGACCGGGGACTAAGATTTCTGCTGCGGCAAGTACTATTTTGAAGCTTCTCAACCCACCGGAATAAATTGACTATAATAAAATAACCGCCGCCAAGCCGAGAAAGGCAAGAAATCCGACTACATCTGTCAGTGTCGTTACGAATACGCTTGAAGCGACGGCTGGGTCAACTTTAACCTTCTTTAATCCCAAGGGAATCAATATTCCCGAAAGACCGGCGACGAGCATAGTAATGATCATGGCCGCTCCTAAAACCACTCCAAGGGCTTGGTACCCATACCAAAAATAACCCACACTGCCAATAATCAAGGCAAAAATCAATCCATTAATTAACCCAACCAACCCCTCTCTTTTTATCACTCTCCATGAGTTAGAATCCGTTAAATCTTTGGTCGCAATTGCTCGAACGGCCACTGTTAATGATTGGGTTCCGGCATTTCCTCCCATTGAAGCAACAATAGGCATGAGAACGGCCAAAGCAACAATAGCTTCAATGGTTGATGAGAAGTGATAAATTACAATTGAAGCCAAGATTGCTGTGAATAGATTAACGATTAACCAAGGAAACCTTTGCTTAGTGATTCCCCACACCCTATCGGTTAAGCTCTCATCACTGACCCCACCAAGACGGAGCAAGTCTTCTTCTGCCTCCTCGTCAAGTACGTTCATTGCATCGTCAATCGTTATTACTCCCACTAACTGACCGGAAGAGTTTGTAACGGGAGCAGAGATTAAGTGATATTGATTAAACGCATAAGCGACATCGTGTTGGTCTTGGTGGTCGGGTATTGTTCGAAAATCTTCATCAGCAATCATACTGAGTTCTACGTCTCTTTGTGACGCCATCAAGCGTCCTAAAGGCACCTGACCAATGGGTTTCATCACGGGGTTAACAATAATGATATGATAAAAGTCATCAGGTAAATTATGATTTTGTCTGAGCTGATCAATTGTTTGTCCTACTCGCGCTCCCTCGGGAGCCATTACCATTCTTCGCTGCATTATCCGACCCGCAGTATCCTCGGGATACCGAAAGGCCATTTCCACAGCCGCTTGATCAGGCTCAGGTAAAGCATTGATAATTCTATTCTTTTGTTCTGGTTCTAGATCCTCAACAATATCAACGATTTCATCGGATTCCATTTCACCGACTGAACTGACAATCTTATTAGGTGGAATGAGTGCAACGACTTCGTCTCTGATTTTTTCGTCAAGTTCACCCACGACATCAAAGTCAAAATTCTGCCCCCAGATCGATATAAGCGCGGCTCGTTGTTCGGGTGTAATTTGCTCAATGAGGTCGGCCACATCTGCTTCGTGTAGCTCGCCTATTAATTCAAGGAATTGATCTTTTTTACCATATTCAATTGCATTAATGACTGTGGAAACAAACTCCGAGCTCAAGCCTTGAGCTGAGTTCTGTTCGGTGGATTTTTCAACCATGTTGTACACTTAACTTGATAACAGAAATGAATTCACTTCCCGATAGGAAGTAATGTTTACGTATTGAAACTGTTTGGTGATTAGGTGATGGAGCCTTTTACTCCGACTAATTTAGACGATAATACTTAACCTCTAAGACAGAATCAAAAATATTGCTCGGGTAGATATTATCACTAAGTGGGTAATTTTTTGTTAGTTTAAGAATTCTTTAGTTTTACCGATTATCGCTGATCTAGGGTAGGCTTAGACCAATCGATATTGGCAGAAGTATCGGCCTATCATCCTGATTGGCGCTCAATAGCCACCGATTGGCGGCTGAATCAATCCAATTATTTATTTTCCTGAATGGGGGCTAGTCTGTACAATATGCATCGCAAGTAAAATTTTTAGAACCAGCGATCATAAGCAGGCAGTATCTATTCATCAAGAATTGTTCACCAAAGAAAATAATTTTCGCATGAACTGATGCTTCGCTCACACTCACTTCAACTCAATACAGATCAGGTTATTTGGTTCCAAATAACCGGTCACCAGCATCTCCCAACCCTGGTAGAATGTACCCAATCTCGTTCAGTTTTTCATCCAAGGCCGCGGTATAGATGGGCACATCTGGATGTTCATGAGACATAACCTTAACACCTTCAGGAGCCGCGACCAAGCAAACAAAAGTTAAATTGTTTGCACCTGCTACTTTTAGCCTCTCAACTGCGTAAGCGGCCGAATTTCCAGTCGCAAGCATGGGATCCAGAACAATCACAAACCGATTATCCAGGTCATCTGGTACCTTAAAATAGTACTCAACTGGCTTGAGCGAATCTTCATCGCGATACAATCCAACATATCCTACTCTTGCTGACGGTATCAGTTCCAAGACGCCCTCAAGAAGCCCATTTCCGGCACGCAGAATAGAAATCAAAGCCAGTTTTTTTCCCTTCAGGGTTGATGCTTCCATTTGCTCAAGAGGAGTTTGAATTGTTATCTTTTTTTGCGGAAGATTACGGGTGATTTCATAAGCCAGTAACATTGATATTTCTTTTAGCAAACGCCTAAATTCGCTTGAAGCAGTTTCTTCTTTACGCATTAAAGTGAGTTTGTGTTGAACCAAAGGATGTTCAACGATTGTCAGGTTTGATACCAAATTTGCCTCCAATACTTAGCGTTGTTTTCCATTATTGGTGAATTAACGAACTTTGGGATAGCCGACCTGCTTTAAATGGTCGGCAATCTCAGAAAGGATTTCTGGATCATCAATAGTGGCTGGCATTTTATAGCTTTCACCATTAGCAATTTTAACCATCACCGCACGTAAAATTTTACCTGAACGGGTTTTAGGCAACCGGTCAACGATTACGGCAAGCTTAAAGGCGGCCACAGGACCTATTTGATCACGAACTAATTGTATGCACTCAGCTACGACACGTCCCGATTTGTCTTCAACTCCTGCATTGAGGCAAATGAAACCGACCGGAAGTTGACCTTTTAATTCATCAGCGACTCCAACAACGGCACATTCTGCGACATCGGGATGACCCGCTATCACCTCTTCCAAACCACCTGTTGAGAGTCTATGCCCCGCAACATTAATGACATCATCCGTTCTGGCCATGATATTAACGTAGCCATCGTTGTCAATATATCCGGCATCTCCAGTATTGTAATAGCCTGGAAATTGGTCAAGATAGCTCGCTTTGAATCGTAAATCGGCATTCCATAGGGTTGGTAAAGTACCTGGAGGAAGTGGCAATTTAATCACAATTGATCCCAGCTTCCCTTTGGGCAATTCATTGCCTTCATCATCCACAATCCTTACATCGTATCCCGGCATAGGAACATAAGAAGAGCCATACTTAACCGGTAACATTTCGATCCCAATCGGATTACCTGTAATGGCCCACCCCGTTTCTGTTTGCCACCAATGATCAATCACAGGGACTTTGAGATGTTTTTCGGCCCAAATAATTGTATCTGGATCAGCCCTCTCACCGGCTAAAAATAATGTGCGGAAGTGCGAAATATCATAATCCTGCAATAACTTTGCCTCTGGGTCGGCTCGCTTAATCGCCCGAAAAGCAGTGGGAGCAGTAAAAAGCGTGGATACTTTGTGATCTGAAATCACTCGCCAAAAAGCTCCAGCATCGGGAGTGCCAATGGGTTTTCCCTCATAAATCACCGAAGTGTTTCCGTGGATTAAAGGAGCGTAACAAATATAGGAATGACCAACAACCCAGCCAACATCTGAAGCGGCCCAGAATACCTCTCCTGGCTCAACACCGTATAAATTTTTCATTGTCCAGTTTAGCACCACCATATGTCCAGCGTGGGTTCTGACAACACCTTTGGGTTGCCCAGTCGTTCCCGAAGTGTATAAAATGTACAATGGGTGATCACCAGAAACTGGAACACAATCTTTAGCCGGCGCGTTCGTTACTACATCAACCCAATCTACATCCCTTGCTTGATTGAGTTCGGAGAGTGCTTGCCCTCTTTGGAAAACTAAGTTGATGTGTGGTTTGTGGTCAGCAATCGCAATCGCCTTGTCAATAAGGGGCTTGTAGTGGACCACACGATTCGGTTCTATCCCACAGGATGCCGAGATAATACACTTGGGTTTAGCATCATCAATTCTTATAGCAAGTTCGTGAGAAGCGAAACCACCAAAGACAACAGAATGTATTGCCCCGATGCGACTACAAGCCAACATGGCGATAACGGCTTCAGGTATCATGGGCATATAAATGATCACTCTATCGCCAAGCTGTACATTCATACTATCAAGTGCACCAGCTAATTTGGCGACTGATTCCAGTAATTGACGATAGGTTATCCGTGCCTGTTGACCGGTAACAGGACTATCATAAATTATTGCAAGTTGATCTCCCCTACCCTTTGCGACATGCCGATCAATTGCATTCCAACAGGTGTTTCCTTGGGCGTCATCAAACCAGCTATAAAAGGGTGCGTTGTGATCAAATAGTCCTTTGGAGGGCTTCCGTGTCCAATCAATTGCCTCAACTTGCTTCATCCAAAAGTCTTCTGGATCGGACTTCCAATGATTATAAATATCACTGTAAACCATTATGATTCCTGTCTATCGCACAACCAAACAAACATATCCAATTTCTATAATCTTAATAAAAGCAACCATAATGAATTAAGGTTATTTAATGAACATTAATCCACAATAATTTGAAAATTGTATTATTTACCCAGAGGTCAGGGACTAACGCATTCCTATTTTATAGTTTTTATTGCCCCTGATGTAGATAACTTCGTCCTTGCCAATTTGTATCACTTTACCTCCATTAAATTTATCACCTACCTTTAATTTTTGGGTGCTACCTTTGGGATGTAAAATCAATGCCTGTCTGTTATCTGAGTTACCAAAAACCCCAATTAAGTTAACTTGCTTTAAATCAAGAGCGTCATTTTCATAGGCATAACGAATTACTTTTTCAGGCCTTTTATTTTTGTCATTAGAAATCTTGGGAGGAACATTTAAGCTTGAAGGCCGCTCTTGTATGCTATTTAGCAACGAGCTGTCACCCTTTAGATTAGGATTCTCAATGGCATTTAATCCCCAAGGTCGCTCAACCAAGTCTTCAAAAAGCAATTGGTCGCCACTTAAACTTAAGGGTCGGGTCTTGGGCAGGGTAAGATCAGACATGGATCAATTTTGAACTACAATTAATTTCATTTCGGTTGGTGATGAACTAATGATTTATATAGTGTTCGCCAGAAAATATATATATTTCCTTTAATAATCTATATTGCGGCTTAGAGAAATCCAATCCTCTGAAACTTAATTTGACCGTGAGCATCCCAAAGTTTGACAAACTCCACCAATAAATTTTTTCAATCCAACTTACTATCCTTAAGGTAATTCGGTACCTTCGTTCATAATCCGAATATATTCCTCATAACAATATAGTC
>MPNP01000097.1 GCA_002239085.1 Rhodobacteraceae bacterium bin131
GTTTCTGAGCTGCTGCTCGGCTACTCAGTTGTTCGCGCTGACATAAGGCCTCTGCTAGGGCTGTCCGAGACAGTCCGGACACCTCAGCGTTCTGACACTCCTGCTTGAACCAGCAGGCGGTGGAAGATGAAAGTTGAAAAGTACCAATAAACATGAAACAGTAAATGGCATAAAAACATCATTGAGTCAAGTGTGAAAAGTTGATAGGCCCGGGCGGATGAGGCGGAATAGTGCCGCTGTGTACGAAATCCCAAAAAGTAAGTTAGAGAAAACGTTATTTTCACCAGAAATCGTCAAATCCATATTGCGATAGGAGTTATAGAAACTTAATCTAGGTAACTTTTATACAAAAAGGGCGCCTACCTAGGATCAGAAAATAATTTAAGCAGACCTACAAACATCGAAAAATTGAATCTAATTGAGGGCACTTTGGTATCTGCTATGCTTGAAGCTCCCTATGATATCGACCTGGGCAAAATCTATCCTGAACTTCAAATTAGGTCAGAATGGATTGTTGAGAGAGTTGCTGAGTTGGCTGAGGAAGGTGGAGGAAATTGTTTGATCAATAATATAATGATCCTTGGTTAAAAGCATCCTTTTCAAACTTATTTCAACAGGATGCAAGCCATTTATGGGTTTAGGATATAGTTCTGTTTCAGCAAATTACTGACATAACTACTTCCCCGCCCCTCATTCACTTGTCTTTCTAATCGCTTGATCAGGTCATCGGTCAGTCCTACATGCCCCGGCAAGGTTTCATTCATCAACTCGTTGACATATCGCAAGTCTTTGAGTGCGTTGGTAATCGAAAACTGGCTGCCATCATAATTTCCCGAGAGGTATGGTTTGACCATTTTTTCCAAAGTTCCTGACCGGACTGCACCTGCTTCCATCACATCGTATAATGCTTGTCGATTTACACCCATGATTTCGGCACTCAGAAAGGCATCTGCCAGAAGAATTACCATGCCCTGGGACACAAGGTTGTTAAGTAGTTTGGCGATGTTGCCGGAACCGACAACACCAAAATGGCGAACGACCTTGGAAAATAAACCGACAATTTCCTCTACCTTTGGGAAATCATCTTGATCACAACCAACCAGTGAAGCCAATTGGCCTTCGATAGATTGGGCTGGTCCACCTGTAACAGGAGCATCAGCAAAAAAGACACCTTTTTCTTGAAGGAGCACAGCTATCTTTTTACTTGTTGCAGGTTTTGAGGTTGTTGTATCTATCCAGAACATGCCTGGCTTGAATTCAGTTACCAATTCTTTTGCTAACTTTTCAACAATTTCAGCATTGGGAAGACAAGAAATCAGACCATTTGTGTCCAAAAGCAAATCACGGTAATCTTTGGCGACACGCGCGCCCAAATTTTTGAGTTTTTCAATGGGTTCATAGTTTTTGTGAGGTAGGACATTGACTTCAAGGCCATTTTTCAGCAGACATTTGGCCATCCCAAATCCCATTAGCCCTGCACCAATAAATCCTATCCTATTAATTTCAGTCATCAATTTGATCCCAATGCATCACCATGGTTCCAGCCAATTCAAAGGCATTACGGAAGGCACCAAGGTCAGCTATTCCCTTACCTGCTATGTCGAATGCCGTACCATGGGCTGCGGTGGTAATAGGATGGGGGATACCTCCGAGTACAGTAACACCTTGATCAAAACCCATTAACTTGATGGCTATCTGTCCCTGGTCATGGTACATGGTTACAATGGCATCAACTTCACCTTTGGTGTATTTCAGAAAAACAGTATCTGAAGGCCAAGGTCCATCGACCGCAATTTGCTTCAGTTCAGCCTTTTTTACCGAGGGTTTGATCACATCAATTTCTTCTCTTCCAAAGTTACCGCCATCACCAGCATGAGGATTCAAGGCAGCCACCGCAATTCTTGGACGCTTTACACCTGATCGCTTCAGGGTCCGGTCAATCAACTCAATGGAGTTGATTACCCTTTTTTCTGTAATGGCATCTGATACTTCTTTCAGGGCAATGTGGCTTGTGACACGACTTGTCCAAAAGCCGTTCAGAGTATTGAGTTCGGTAATATAGCCATCGTAATTCAGGTAGTCCTTCATGTGATGAAGTTCATCCTGGAATTGCAAACCTCCCAGTTTGAGGGCTTCCTTGTTAAATGGGGCGAAGACCAACGCTTCAATAATTCCCTGCTTCAGGAGATCCAGTGCCAAATTAAGGTTTGACATGGCCGAAATTCCCGATTCCAGAGTTACTTCGCTAATAACAACTTGCTCAGGTTCTATGGTTGTATTTTCAAAAAAAGCATAAGAAGGGGTATGAACCCAATCTTCTTTCCACACGTCAACTGGAGTCAGATTGTAAAATTTATCTGCTTGTGATTGACCCAACTCAAGAACGTGCCGGTCCCCAATTAACAACACATGAGCATCTTGGTTTGCAACCTCCTCATCACACAGGAGTTTGGCGATCAATTCTGGTCCGATACCACTCGGGTCACCCGGAATTATGCCGATCTTCGGTTTTCTTACTTTCATTTTCTCACATATTGGTTTGAAACAACTATTTCCCCCAGGTCAATACCGCAGGATCATGAGGTTTTAATAATTCAATGAGCAAATCCCTTGCTTCCTTTCGCAACGTCTCGATAGGGTGTCGGCAGTAGCTTGACTTGATTATTCCACCCTCAACCATCGCTTCTTTGGTAGCCCTAAATCCACATTGTCGATTTTCATGATTAATTATTGGTAAAACGGCGCTGTACAGATCTTTGGCCTTGGATTGATCACCAGCCAAATAGGATTGAATGACCGGACCGATCAGGTCTGGAATCAATGCTGATGTCATTGACCCGGTTGCCCCAGCAACCAGATCTGCGTATAGTGTAATACCTTCCTCACCGTCAAAGGGACCTTCAATGTGTTCATCAGCTAGCTTGAGCAAATTACTGATTTTCTCAGCAGCACCAGCTGATTCAATCTTGAAGAGTTGCAGCATTTCAATTGATTGAGCCAATTCTGCCAAAAGAGGAACTGCTAGGGCAACTCCAGACAGTGGTGCATCCTGGAGCATTATGGGTATTCCTACATCTCCTATTTCCTTGAAGTGGTCCAGAATTTGTTGAGGTGTTCCCTTCAGGAGTGCTCCATGGTAAGGAGGCATGGCCATAACGATTGAGGCACCAGTTTCCAAGGCGGATTTCGCTCTTTCACATACAACCTTGGTTGAAAAATGACTGATTGTTACGATTAAGGGAATTCTTCCAGCTGTATGGTCAATACAAACTTTCTGTAATACACTCCGCTCCTCGTCGGTAAGGGAAAACTGCTCAGAATAATTCGCTAGAATACAAGCCCCATCAACTTCCTGATCAATAAGGAAATCAAGAGTCCTTTTTTGCCCATCAATGTCAAGATTTCCAACGTCGTCAAATATTGTGGGCACCACTGGCCAAATTCCTGTGTATTTCTTCATCGGTTCTTTCTGGTTAATTAATTTTCATTCAGGTGGAAAATTATTTCATGCTCAAGTATTCTGTAATCAATTACTGACTGATTTCAAAATTCTGGAGGTGTTTGTCAGAGAGAGTAATTCCCAATCCAGATTTACCATCGTCCAAGTCCAAATAACCATTTACTGGTTCGGGGTCTCCCTCAAAAATATAGTAAAACAGTTCATTCCCAATTTCCACATCAAACACAGGAAAATATTCACTCATGGGGCAGTTGAAATTAGACATCGTAAGGTGGTAATTGTGAACTTGCCCGGCATGGGGAATGACCGGAATCTGGTGGGCCTCGGCTATGGCGTTAATTTTATTGGCCGCGGTGATTCCACCCACCCGGTTGGTGTCATATTGTAATACAGCAACGGCACGATGGTACAGCAACTGATGGCATCCAATGACTGAAAATTCATGCTCGCCTCCGGCTATGGGTATAGGCCCCTTGTTCAGTTCGGCATAGCCGAGAATATCATCAGCTATAACAGGCTCTTCCAGCCACCTGGGCTCATACTTTTCAAGTTTCGGAATCATTCTTCTGGTGTAGTCTAAATTCCATCCCATGTAGGCTTCCAGCATCAAATCACGATCATATCCGATAACCTCACGCAGAGCTTCAACACGTTTGATATTCTCCCGCATTCCGGCCAACCCATCCTTAGGGCCAAAGCCAAAACGAGCCTTAAATCCTTGAAAGTTACCCTCCATGGCTTTGGCGGCCTCTTGTTGCATTGCATCTACAGTATCGGCATAGAGTTTTGAGTAATAGACTGGTATTTGTTGCTTTGTTCGACCACCCAAAAGCTTGAAAACTGGTTTGTCAACTATCTTGCCCATGAGGTCCCAAATCCCAATATCAACAGCTGAAATCGCGGTCATGCCTATCCCCTTGCGGCCCCAAGCATGAGTCTTGCGATACATTCTTTCCCATAAAAGGGCGTAATCGAAAGGGTCACCACCAATAACCAGAGGAGCCAGGAATTGATCAATAGTCTGTTTTATCAAGGGTGGGGCCAAGGCAGCATTTCCAACCCCAACCATACCATTATCTGCAATAACCTCACAAGTCAGCCATTGGTGAAACCGAAAACTCGCCATTGAATCCTCACTCGAGGGTAAGGCATCTGTAGCCGATGTACAAAAATTGGCTTTCGGCGGCACTGTTGGTCCCGTCCAAGTCCATACCTTCGTTCTGATTTCCTTAATCTTTACCATTTCCTAAACCTATGTCCTTAATTGCCTGAGACGAATCCAAATCGGTTTGCCAAAGAGGGCCAGAAAAGTCAAAATCAGGAAAAAGAGGGTTAACGGCCGGGTGGGAAGTAACCACCATTGCTCATTAAGCATAACCATAGATTGGCCCAACCTTTGTTCTAGGATTTCTCCCAGGATCAGGCCAATTGCAAGGGGGACGACTGAAAAACCATACCGGCGCATGAAATATCCCAATACGCCTGCTCCTAGAGCAATCCATACATCCATCATTGACTGGTCAAGGGCATAAGCCCCGACTACCGAAAAAATAAATACGCAGGGCCACAGAATTTGAACAGGTACCAGTGTTACCCTGGCAAAAACCTTGGCACCGAGTAGTCCTACACCAAGAAATAACAGATTGACAAACATCATTGACCAGAAGATTGAAAAGGCAAAATCCGATTGCTCGGTGAACATGGTTGGGCCAGGACGAAGGCCATGCACCATTAATCCTGCCAGAATTACAGCTGCTGTCGGGCTCCCCGGAATACCCAACGCCAAGGTGGGAACCATCGCTCCACCTGTTGCTGAATTGTTCGCTGCTTCAGAACCTGCTATACCTTCTATTGCTCCCTTGCCAAACTCCTCAGGTGTCTTGGACCACCTTTTCGCCTCGTTGTAACCAATCATTGAGGCGACTGTCGCTCCCTCGGCCGGAAGAATACCTATGAATGTACCAATTCCGGTTGATCGCAAGATGGTCCGCCAAACCTTGAGGTAATCCTCCTTGGATGGTAATTTAACAGCCTTTAGTTTGATACTTTCCAGACCCTCTTGCTTGTTGGAAATCTGCACCAGTAATTCAGATATACCAAACACGCCTATCATGACTGGTACAAATCCAATGCCGTCTGATAGAACCGACAAATCGAAAGTAAATCTTTCGACGCCTGTCATTAAATCTATGCCGACTGTAGCTAATAAAATCCCAAGGCAACCTGACAAGATATTCTTGATAGTGGTTCCGCCTCCTATCGTTGCCAGCATGGAAAGTCCAAACAATGTAAGGGCAAAATATTCTGGTGGGGCAAAACTATAGGCTGCACGGGCTAAAATTGGTGCTGCTAACATCAGAACGATAACACTGCAAACACCACCAATCGTTGAGGAGACGACAGCAAGTCCAAGTGCTCTCCCTGCCTCTCCCTTTTGGGCTAACGGAAAACCGTCCAGGCAAGTCGTTGCACTCGCTGAAGTTCCAGGTGTATTAATCAAGATTGCGGTGATAGCTCCCGCAAAAGTAGCCGAACAGTAGATTGCTGTCAAAACGGCAATGGCTGCTACCGGATCCATGGTAATCGTAAAAGGTAGCAATAGAGCTGCACCAGTCGTTGCATTCAATCCCGGCAGCGCTCCGATAACGACTCCTCCCAAGGTGGCAGCTATGAGGAGAATAACCAGAGACGGGTCGGCCAAAGCGACAAGGCCGTTAATAAATGATTCCATTTAACCGTACCACATATTGGTTAGAAATCCCCGTGGAAAGCGCACTTCAAATACTTGGTCGAATAGAAAAAAGACACCAATTGGGACCAGAAATCCGACCAAAAGGAAGGTCATCCAACTTCGTTTCTTCCAAATGAGGGTCAACCCCAGACAAAAGACTGATAATGCAAAAAAGAAATCCAGCGATACCAACAGGACAAAAATTACCATCATACCTATAGCAATCAGGGTTGGATTTGGAATTTTTTCATTGACTTTGATTGGATCCTTCCAAACAATCAAAGCTGTTAACCCCAACATCAGGGCAATCAACAATTGTGGAAAGTCAGATGGTTGTATCCCGCGCTTCAGGATTGGTGGCATACGAGCGAATTCGGTCGTCAGCCAATAGGTGAAGCCACAAAAAATGACTATAATCAAGGGTACCACCCAAGATTCGAGAGTGGTACCCTTGTTATTTCGTTCGGAATCACCGGCCACGGAATAACCTCTCAATAAGGACCGTGACAGTTCTTCGCTTACTCAATAAAGCCAAGTTCTTTCAGGGCTGATTCCATATCTGTAATCATGGTCGAAATCTGACCACCCCATACTTCCGAACCAGCAACAGAGGTTGAATCCAGACCGACTGAAGTCAGATAACCCTGATAAATGCCGTGACTCATTGCAGTAATGAGTGATTCTTCAATTTTCTGGGCAACATCATCTGGTGTATCTGCATGAACGACAAAGCCACGCACAGTTGAGAAGCTGACAGGAATTCCCATCTCTTTGGCCGTAGAAACATCCGGCAATGCAGCCATTCTTTGATCTGCCAGGACAACAATCGGACAAATATCCCCGGCTTCTATTTGGCTGACAGCCTCAGCCAAGTTTAAAACTGCTACATCCACAGCTCCAGCAATCAGCTGAGTGGCCAGTTCACCACCTCCATCAAATGGTAAAATCGTGGGTGTGGCCATACCTCCCTTAACGGTGAACATAAAGGCTGAAACATCATCAATGTTGGCCACATGTGTGGTACCATAGATGAGACCAGAATCCATCTGGGCGTCAACAAATGCTTGTGCACTATCGTAAACACCACATCGAACCATCAATATTTGTGGATCATCTGTACCACGTGCGATAGGTCTGATGTCTTCCAGTTTCATATCGGTATTGCCTTTGGCTAATTCAGCAGCATGACCAATCGTAAATGTAAGAATCGTGTAGCCATCGGCCGGAACGGTGAGGTAATAATCCATGGCTGCTGAGCCACCCCCACCCCTTTTGTTGACGACAACCATATCCTGGCCAAGAACACGGCGTGCCCGCAACATCATCATTCGAGTTGTAACATCAGTTCCACCACCAGCTCCAGCGTGGGTTACAACCTCAATTGTTTTAGCCGGAAAGTCTTGTGCTTGAACAACGACTGTAAAACCACATACAGCCAATCCAACAAGCAATATTCGGATAAATGACATAAAAATCTCCCTATAATAATTTATTCAAGGGTGTTTACTTCCTCAATAAACACCCGATTATGTCAGTATAATACCTATTTTAAGCTCCATTACAAACAAGTTGAGGCTGTAAAAATATTCAATAAAGTCCAAATTGGATACTTTCATTGTCTCTATACATCTGACCTCATCCTTATGGTTCAACCAGATTAAGTGGTGGTTTGTCGAGCTGACAAGAAAGCAGTTGAGACGACGGTGCACAGTTCAGTGGTAGCTCAGGAAAGAGACATATTGGAATTTTTTGAGGCTTATCACGATAATCCCAAACCCTACTAATGGACCAATAAAGCAGATGAAATTCTTTGCTTCGGTCAAACGGATTTGCTCAGGAGTAGATGTAACTATCTTTAACGCACTTTAGATTCATTAAGCGAGTGGATATTCAACAGTGAGAGCGTGGATCTAAGGTGTTTCATTCTGCGGAAAATGCTTGTGATTAATCATTCCAGATTTATGAAAGTTTTCCATAGCAAGCTTTGCCGGCTCATTAATTTCAGAATTATTTGATTTCTGACTTGCTTGTAAAATAGAAACCAATTTCCTCAATTCGTTTGTACTAAAGTGATTACGAGGTGGGATAATCTCAGCAATTTTTGCTAAACATTTAACAACTAATAATTCTTCTTTTTGATGCAGAGTTATTAGAGTTCTCATATCAATAAAATTATCCAAATGTTCATTTCTTCGTAGATTGAGAATCTTCAGATATGAGTTCAGTCGTAGAGAAGGTTCAAGACAATCCGATTCCATCCAACTAAAAAAATCATGAAGTTCTTGTAAAGTACCTACTTCCAACCGCCAATTTAAAAAGTCAACAGCTCGGTCTTTATATTCCTTCAGTTCGCCAAACATGAGACTTTGACCAACTTCAACAAAGAGGAATTTCCAAAACTCGGGGTGGGCTTCAGTTTTTGTATAGAACTTATTCAGCAAACTATGTTTGCTTGTCAAATCGTAGACTTCTTGAAGAAATAAAATGTAAACACCCATCCCTAAATTCGTAATAATTTCGCTTTGGTCATTATCGTGATTGAATAATTGTAAATTTTCTAAAGCATAGTCATATTCATCCAGTAAGAATTCCATTGGTGGGTTATAACACAAATAGGTTCCAAAAGAACACTTCCAGTAGGAAGTGTTTTCGCGTGGAAAAAAGAGTTTTCTATGCTGAGAAGTCCACTCTGGATTAAGTTTATTGAGAAGTCCGAAACTCTGTCCTAAAATAGCATATTCCGGTTCCGTTAAAGGTATCTTTGCTGGCTTAATGATACGCTTTGATAGAATATCCGTAACTTCAGGCACTGTGTCATCAGGTACTTGACGACGTACCCAATCGCCGAAATTGATTATTAGTACTTTAAGAGCATAACTTCGGGAATTGTTTAGGCCTTCATTGAATTGGGATTTGATGTTAGGATAGCCCGAACTATTGTTATCAAGTCCCGTGTCATACTGATTATAAACTTTAGCTAAGAGTCTAGCAATGCCATCCCTTGCCGAAATTGGAGCATTGGCGCTCACACAACCGTCAATGAAATTGACCACCGCATTTCGAGATGGTTCAAGGTCAGGATGAACAGATGTTAATTGACACTGTTCTTTCTTTCCCCTTTGGATAGAGGTATCTGAAAGAGATAAAACCCAATCA
>MPNP01000098.1 GCA_002239085.1 Rhodobacteraceae bacterium bin131
TGTCCAGTTGGTTTTTCCCAATTTTCACTTCAAAAATTGCTTTCCATTCTCTCTTCCCGATGCGCAGAACGATCATACCGTCGGGGCGAAGGTTTCTGTCGTCGGGTAAAATGGAAGGAACGACCTCGACATAACATTCAATATTACATCTTTTACCAATTTTTTGATTGGCGCTTTTCAGGAGTTCCTCAGCAAGTTTTTGGACCCTTGCCATGCATGACAGAAATGCCGCCATGGTCCTCTTTTCTTTAGAAGTATCTGAAAGAACCGAGAACAGGCGGGGAGATTCTCCTTGAGATAGATATTCCGGCAACTCATGATTTGACATCTTGTTTCTCCTTATGTAATCCCACCCTAATACAATAACTTCGATGGCGACGCAAATGTAACTTCACATGTTTAAGAAATAATACAAACTTGAGTAATATTTCTCAGATGACTTCAGCTTTATCACGAGGTTATTCATAAATTATTAAAATTTGCAAGTATATCTTGAATCATAAAGTTTTTCGTGACTAAATTCAGCTTTAACCAATAATTGTAATAATTTTCCAAGTTGAATATCTGCTAATAATATGAAAATCATCAACCGGCAAGAAATTTCTTGACATCTTATCTGGTGTGATATAAGTCTGTCTTCCAAAATAGAAATTTTGAATGCGAACCTTAATTAGCTTAAAGCCCTGTAATTGAACCATTTACTTGAATCTTCCCCAATGCCTGCTTGGGGGAAATATGATGATAAAACACGCACACAGCACCATCTTGCTCATCATGGTGCGGATGTAGCTGCAGTATTTATAACACTCCTGACATTTCCCACCTTCAGAAATCGTGCTGAACAAGCCGCCCGTAAATCTATATCTGATGAAGAAATAGAGTGTCTTGGAGCGTTAGCATTTTTACACGACATAGGCAAAATTGCACCATCTTTTCAGGTTAAGAATAGGCCGAAACCTCATCCAATTATGCCCCGCGGTCATATAAAATGTGGCTGGAAATGGACAGAACTTAATTCTATTGATGCCTTGGGCGGAAACGCAAGTTACTTGGCAGCTTGGCCAGAAATTGAAAAGTGGCTTCACTTACTATTTTCCCATCATGGGCGACCAGTTCCTCGTCCTAGTGAAAGCTGGGGTCAAGATTCTTTTAATAATATTGAAGGTTATAATTGGAAAGCGGAGGAAACTCTCATTGGCAATGCCTTAATTAATTGGTTTCCTTCAATCAGGGAGCATCAGCCGCCAAATCCAAACCCAGTTTTTGAGCATTTCATTGCTGGCTTACTTCAACTTGCGGATTGGATAGGTTCTGACCAAGATGAATTTCCATATATTAAGACGTTTGATACGAATTACTGGCATAGCGCCACTGGTAAGGCTCAAAAGTGTTTAGTTGAAATTGGCCTTAACACTAAAACAAAAAGGTTGGCTAGTTGTGCGAATTGGTCACTAGTTTCGAATCACTCTTACCCGCATCCTGTTCAAGAAACAATATCAAAAATTCCTTTGGAGGACAAACTCTTAATTCTTGAAGCCGAGACTGGAAGCGGAAAAACTGAAGCCGCACTGTGGCGCTTTGCTATACTCTATGAAGCCGGTTATGTTGATGGGCTTTATTTTGCCGT
Organism: Rhodobacteraceae bacterium bin131; assembly: GCA_002239085.1. Lineage (GTDB taxonomy): Bacteria > Pseudomonadota > Alphaproteobacteria > Rhodobacterales > Rhodobacteraceae > MPNP01. The sequence goes on from MPNP01000098.1 coordinate 1,628, forward strand.
TCCCACCCGTGCTGCTGCTCGTCAATTGCAATGGCGAATTAACCAAGCGATGAAGCGCATGTTTGTTGCTCCACATCCTGAAGTAGTGCTTGCTATACCTGGGCAAATCTTAATGGGAGAATCCAAAGGAGTTCATTTACCTAATTTTAAAGTGTTATGGGATGACGCAGATGAATTTGAAAATCACAAACGACCGCCTTCCCGTTGGGCTTCAGAAAATGCAACTCGTTTTTTGGCGGCCCAGATAGCAGTTGGAACGGTAGATCAAATGATGATGTCTGGTCTTCAAGTAAAAAATGCACACCTTCGAGGAAGTGCATTATCTCGTTCCCTAGTTGTGGTTGACGAAGTGCATGCCTCTGATACATGGATGACCCATATAATTCATAATGCCCTTGGTAATCACATATCAACAGGTGGTTTTGCGTTACTCATGTCTGCAACTTTGGGATCAACCGCGAGGAAAACTTGGCTTAACGATACTTCTGCAACATCATTTGCAGAAGCTCAAAATGATTCCTATCCCGTTGTATGGACAAATAAAAATATTTTTCCAGTCAGGCAATCTTCGAAATCTCAAAAAGATGTATTAATCAACAAAGTAGGTGAATGGAGTGGAGAAGTTGCTGCTCAACTTGCAATCAGTGCGGCGAGTAAAGGAGCTCGTGTCCTAGTTATTCGTAATACTGTTTTAAGAGCTCAAGAGACTTTTTCTCTTTGCTGTGAACAAGCCCCTGAGCTAGTTTTTGATTTGAAAGGAGTTAAAACATTACATCATAGCCGTTTTGCTGCTGAAGATAGGTATTGGCTTGATAAGCGAGTCGAAGAAGTGTTTGGAAAAAGTAGTTGTATTTCTGGAGTTATTCTTGTTGGTACTCAAACGCTTGAACAATCTCTTGATATTGATGCTGATTTGCTGATTACTGATTTATGCCCAATGGATGTATTGCTACAGCGAATAGGTCGCTTGCACCGACATAAAAAAACTAGACCACAAGGATTCCAACAGGCTGTCTGTAACGTGTTGTGTCCAGACCAAGAACTCTCGATTCTGACTGAAAAAGGTGAAAACGGTTTAGGAAATTATGCCCCAGGTGGAAATGTTTCTGGCGTATACATTAATATTCCTTGCATTGCAGCAACCATAGATGCTATAGAGAAATATCCAAATTGGAGAATACCTGAAATGAACAGATATTTGGTTGAATATGCTACACATTTGGAAAACCTTGACCAATTCATTGAAAGGTACGGCTTGGAGGAATTTTCTTATCGATTGGTCGGCAAAACCATTGCTGAGGAAATGGGGGCAAAAACGGTAATGCTAGATTGGGAAAAAGAGTTTCCAATGCAATTTCTTAAGGATGAAGCAATTAGAACACGCCTAGGTTTAAAAAAGGTGATTGTAGATTTTCCTAATAATACTCAAGGGCCTTTTCAAGAGGAAATACACACTATTTCTCTCCCACAATATTATTTACAAGAGAGTGATGATATTGATTCGGAAATTGAATTACTCTCAACTCGTAGCTCACCTGATAAGAGATATTTTGAATTCAAATTGGGTAAGAATTGTTTTCGATACAGTTCATTAGGACTAGAAAAGATGGATAACTGATTAGATGTACGGAAATTTACTGGTTGACAAATTGATTCAAACTAATGCTGGTTGGTTTTCGCTTCCTGGATTACTTGGGGCAATGGCTTCAGAGAGAATTACCGCGTTCCCTGCCCTAAGACCTCATCAACAACCTGCTTTACACATGTTCTTAGTTCAATTAGCTGCATTGGCTTTACGAAACAAGAGTATAACTGACATTCCCACTGGTAGTGAAAAATGGAAAGAGTTACTGCTTCATCTATCACAACCTTTAATATCAGGTGTTGAGCCATGGTGTTTGATAGTTGAAAACGATACGGCCCCTGCTTTTTTGCAACCACCAGTTCCTACAGGATTGAAGTGGGAGAGGGTTTTCACACCTGATGATCTTGATATGACCATAACGGCTAAAAATCACGATTTAAAAAGTGGTTTGGCTCCCGAGGCAGCATTACAAGATTGGTTTTTTGCATTGATAAATCTACAGACCATGGAAGGTTATGGTGGTCCTCGAAATTATGGGATTGCTCGGATGAATGGAGGGAGTTCCTCACGGGTTTTGATTGGACTTGCTCCAACTATTGAAGGATTTTACAGACCACATTATTCAAAGTGGTGGTATCGTGACGTAAAGCATTTACTCAAAATCTTCGGTGAAATTAATGGTAAAACTTTATTGTGGTGCTTACCTTGGCCTGAGAATGAGAGCCTTAGTTTCAAAGATCTTGATCCGCAATTTATTGAGGTTTGTCGACGAATTAGGTTTAGGGGCGACCAAACATTTTTTGAAGCAAAAAGATCTATATCAATCAAGAGTAGAGTCAACGCAAAAGAACTTAATGGGGTCACAGGTGACCCTTGGTCTCCAGTTGAAGTAAAGGATAATAAGTCTTTTACCCTAAGTGATAGGAGCTGGGATTATAAACTTGTGAAAAAAATTCTATATTCTGGAGAATTTAAAAGACCTGAATTATCCGAACCACTAAAGGATGATGGAGAAATTGTATTGGTTATGCAGGGATTTGCTAGGGGGAATTGTAAAACTGACGGTTTTAAATCCCGTATTATTTCAGTTCCTAGAATAGTTAAGCAATCAATGTTTAATAAAATTGTTGTTGATCTAGCTGAAGAACAGATTAAAACAATCGACCTTGTCGAGCAAGCATTACGCGAATCTCTAGCTCTAATATTTTTTAACGGAGATGCGGAACGTCAAACTAAAGCTAAACGTCAAACTAAAGATAAAATAGCAAGTCCCGCTTTGATGGTGTTTTCTTCTGTTGCAGACGATTTATTTTTCCAAACTCTATGGAAAAAACTTGGTGAGTCTGATATAAAATCTCGTAATCAAGAACACAGTATTTTTACTAAAAAGCTAGAGAATGTTGCTAGAAATGAATTTAAACGGGTATCACAATCGATTCCTTGCTCAAACTTCATGCGTTCAAAAGCATTGATATACGGTCGTAATTTGTTTGAGCGAAAGATTAGAATGTTATCTAGAGAGCAAGGTTCGGAGACAAAAAATGGGTAAGGGAAATAAACCGGAGGCAATTTCTTTAAAGATTGCTGAGCTTTTAGCTCATGCTAGCCCAGGTGAAAAGTCTGAGGCTAGAAATATGTCTGATTTCGGATCACCTTTCTTTTGGCGAATTACGGCACATTTTGGGATCCAAGAGTATGAAGAAGATAAATGGCTTAATATTACCAAGGCAATAGCTATTTTAACTCCCTCGAGGAATACAAATTCAATTCATTCAAAAAGCCGTTTTTTTGGAACAGTACTAGCAGATGGAGGTCTAGAATATGACAATTTAGATAAGCCTTTTTTTTCTGAATTAAGACTTTCTCGACTCCTTAATGCTCCACAAAAACAGCGCTTTATCCACCTTGAACGAGCGGTGCGGATGCTTGCAAGAAAACAACCCAGTATCCATATCCCAAGTTTGGCTTTTGCTTATATTAAAAAGGATATTCATTATGTAGCAAAAGATTATTATCGACGGCTTTGTCAATCAGAATTAGAATTAATCAAGAAAAAGGAAGAAGCAAATGCATGAACCTAGATTTTTACAAATTCATTATCTAACACCCTACACCGGTGTACTTATCAATCGTGATGATACCGGACTCGCTAAGCGCTTACCTTTTGGGGGAACAATGCGTACAAGAATAAGTTCTCAGTGCCTTAAGCGACATTGGCGTGTTGCCGACGACCCTCATGCACTTAAATTCATTGATGGTTTCCAAGATTCATTTCGTTCTCGTGAAATTGTAAATCGAAAAATATTTGGTGCCTGGAGTAAAGTCGAGAATGAAGCCGTAATCCAAGTATTAAAGGATAGTTTTGTCAAAATTATCTATGGTGATAAGGCAAAAGCGGATGACAAAAAAACACGTCAGACTCTACTTTTGGGTGAAAAAGAAATAGATTTTCTTTCAGATGCAGCTCAAATGTTGGCTAATGATTCAGATGGTGATAAAAAACAAGCTGAAAAGTTGGTCAAAGAGTGGATAGGCGAAAAATCTAACAAAAAAAAAAAAAAAAATATATATTAATAAAGATAAATCTAAATTGTTAAATAATGATTAAGATGAAAAAAAAAAAAAAGATAAAAAGTTGGTCAAAGAGTGGATAGGCGAAAAATCTAACAAAAAAAATCTTAGTGCATTATCGGGTAATGCCCAAATACCGGCTGGATTAATTGGGGCTCTATTTGGCCGAATGGTAACGTCCGACCCAAAAGCTAACATTGATGCACCTATTCATGTTGCCCATGCTTTTACAGTCCATGAAGATGAGTCTGAAACAGATTATTTTATAGCGACAGATGATCTTGCTTTTGAGGATGAAAGTGGCGCAGATACCATTCAGGATACGGAGTTAACTTCTAACCTCTTCTACGGTTATGTAGTTGTAGATATTCCAGAACTTATCAAAAACCTTGGTGATAATTCAGATTTGGCCGGTAATGTTCTCCATAACCTATTGTATTTAATCGCAGAAGTATCCCCTGGCGCAAAACTCGGCTCAACTGCTCCATATTCACGTGCATCATTTTTATTAATTGAATCGGGCAATCGTCAACCTCGCTCCTTAGCTGAGGCTTATCGCAAACCTTGTTCACCAAATCTGGAGTCAGCTGTTAACGCTTTAACAAATCACTTGGAATCTCTTGATAAAAATTACGCTACTGGTGAGGAAAGATATGTGATGACTTTGACAGAAAGTAATGATTTACCTAATGTTAAAATTAAGACATTAGGTGAGTTAGCTGAAGTTGTTAAAGAACTTCCTCATTCCTTAAGTTAACAGAACAATGTCAAATAAGTGGCTTCATTTGCATCTTGCTGCACCGCTAATGTCTTACGGGGGTTTGAAAATTGACCACGTTGGTGAAACCCGTGAATTCCCATCATTAAGCGCCTTAACAGGATTAATTGCCAACGCCTTTGGTTGGTCCCGTCATGAGCACGTGCTTCTTCAGTCTCTGCAGGACAAAATTATTTTTGGCGCTTTGTCGGTTAATCCAGAAGGATATAATCACGAATTGAAATTACGCGACATGCAAAATGCCAAGATTGAAAAATCTGATAAAGCGTGGACTACTTATGGTCGAATCTTTGAACGGTCGGGTGATAGTTATAATAGTCCACATCGGTTAAGTCGTGATTATCTGGCAGACCACCAAACTCATGTTGTACTTAGACTAAGACACACTCTTGAAGATGAAAATATTTCAATAGAACAAGTAGCTCATGCTTTTGAATATCCTTTAAGACCACTTTTTATCGGTCGTAAATCATGTTTGCCGTCTACTTTGATGTTTACCAATAGCTGGGTGAATGGTGAGAACTCTTACGAGGCATTACGAAATTTGAATTTAAAAGGAAAAGCGCTTTGGTCTGATGATAGTCCTTCAGTTGATGGTAGTTTTGGTTATGAAATGATGGATTTACGCCATTGGAAAAATGGCTATCATACCGGTTCAAGGGTTGTAAATATCGGATTGATAGAATGAGTTTACATCTTATTGAAGTACCTGTTAAGATTAACGAGATCCATAAATGGGCTGTTAGTCGGGGTTTGTATAAGCGTGAAGTTGATGAAAGCCGAGCACTCCATCATTTATTAAATGAGATCTTTGGTCCAAGGTCTCTCCAACCTTTTCGCCTAAAAGTACCGCCGAAAAGAAATTCTGGAAATCTATATGCCTATTCTAATAATTCTGCTGAAACGCTTTTGAATACGGCTCAAATTGCAATTAAACCCAACGAATCACGAATCTTCATGCTTGATGACCTTCGTTCTATTCCCAGATCCTTTGAGAATTGGAATTCAGGACAAGAAATTGGTTTTGATGTCCGTGTCAGGCCAACCATTCGATTATCATCAGAAATCACTGCTAACGGTAGAGTTTTTCCAAAGGGTGTTGAACTTGATGCTTTTCAAGCAGCGTTGCTTAGAAATGATAAATCTAAGTCCCGTGAAGAGGTTTATCTTGAATGGTTGAAAATTCGTATTTCACCTTTTGGTATATTGAATGAGAGACTTACAAAAATGAGAAAGTACCAACGCCTAAAAGTTTATCGTAATGACCAAAGAATTGACGGCCCAGATGTAGTATTTCATGGGACTGCTACGATTCATGACATTGGTATTTTTACCAACTATCTTGGCCGTGGAATTGGTCGTCATTGTGCATACGGTTACGGAATGCTTTTGTTGTATCCACCCCAAAAACTACATAAAAACTAATGCTGAAAGGTCGACTTGGGCTAGACAGTGCTCAAGTTCCCTACATTGACCGTTCTGGTTGTTTATACCTTGCCCGTGGTGCTCTAACTTCGAAAGACGGGACTCTAAGTTTTGAACAGGGTAATTCAAGCTCAAATGATGCTCTGGCAAAAGGTTCGTATTTGATTCCTGTGCAAAGGTTATCCATGATACTTATGGGTCCAGGTTCCACAGTAAGCCATGATGCTCTCAGACTCCTTGCCTTTTACCGCACAGCACTAGTAGCTGTTGGTGAAGATGGAGTTCGTCAATATACAATACCCCCATTGACATCCAATCAGTCAGCTTTAGCACGTCAACAAGCCAAACTGTGGGCGGACAAGAATCTAAGACTTTCTATTGCAAGAAGAATGTACGACTGGAGGTTTGGGAAGAAGATGCCTCAACGCTGCACAATTAATGTTCTTCGTGGTATTGAAGGTTCTCGTATGAAAGAATCATATGCTCTGTGGGCAACCCGGTTAAATATTGAGTGGAATGGTCGCCGCTATAATCGGGCTGACCCTGAAGGTGCTGATCTTCCCAATCAAGGTCTTAATCATGCAGCAACTGCCACCGAGGCCGCTGCGGCTATAGCAGTTTCAGCAACTGCTACTATACCACAACTTGGATTTATTCATGAAGACCCAGGACATTCGTTTGTTCTTGATATTGCGGATCTTTTTCGCGATAGTGTTACCATACCTTGTGCCTTCATGGCTGCTAAGGAAGTTCTAGAGGGGAAGCAGCACTCAATTGAACGGTCAACCCGTCGACTTGTTGGTCAAAAGTTAGCAAAAGATAAAATCATTCCCGCTATGATTGACCGGATCAAGCAACTTTTAGAAAATAATTAATCAATGCCTCTTACAGTAGTAATTACTCGTGATGTAAAAAACCGCTATCGTGGTTATCTAGCTTCTTTAATGTTGGAGTGTTCAGCAGGAGTATATGTTGCTCCCGATATGAACAAAGGTGTGCGCACACGACTTTGGTTGGTTATTAGCGATTGGTGGGATGAACTTCCAGGTGGATCAATTGTAATGATATGGCGTGATAATTCTGCTGTAGGTAAAATGAGGATCAAATCACTTGGCGTGCCATCTAGAAAGATTGTTGATGGAGATGGTGTTTTACTTGCACATCGACAGTAATAAAAGTAACTTTTTCATAAAGCTCTTTGAAAATTGAATATTTTTATTTTTTCATAACTCTTGAAAATAAAATAAAATTGTTATAGCAGAGCCTTCTAGGCTAGAAAGCCCATCCTGCTTATATTTTATCTTCAGA
>MPNP01000099.1 GCA_002239085.1 Rhodobacteraceae bacterium bin131
TTTTGTTCAAATTGTCCTTCATCAATGAGACGCTTGTGAAACGGCTGTCCCTCTTCATTAAGACAAAAGGCCTGACGACCAAAAATCAGAACAAACACCTTCATCCAGTGTCTGAATGTGTCTTCATTTTCCCCGCGTGACTGAAACAGACCAACGAGGTCAACACCACAAAACTGTTCCGAAACCGATTGGGCACCGGCATAATACAAACGCCATTGACCACCATTGGTCAGAAGACCCCAACGCAACCTTCCGTGAGTCAGGTCGTCAGTCCGGCGCACATACCGAAGCATTTGACTCGATGGGGGAAGACTCCCGCTTGGCTCTTGGCTGTGTCGGTCCAGTGGCAGTGCCCATCGTTTGGCTTCCATCACCGCTGAACCAAATTGATACCGTTCCCATTGTGCAGACTTATGACGTGCCCTGTCCTTGTCCTGAACTTGTGTAAATAAAAGCAAATCAGGAACATCGTCACGACCGGTGGTTGAGAGGTTCTGTTCCTTGAGCCACTGCGACCATCCTAGGGTCTTCAGGATGGGCATAATAATCTCGTCAACAGTCTCGGCTTCACCCGGATTGGGAATGACCGGTGTCACTAAGGCTTCAATGCGAGCGACAATCTCGTCAAGTTCAGAAGGTGTAATTTGCGACCATTCGGGCAGACGACAAAGCGGGCCGTTCTCACTGAGGAAACTCTCTGAAAACAGCAGGCCATCGATTGGGTGCATCATCATTATTCCATGAAACTTGGCATCACTCAGTTATCATCGTCTTGTGACGAAGTGCATAAGTCAAGGAAATAGCTTGATACCTATAAGCTCAATCCCAATAGTGTTCGTATCATATTGTCATGATACCACAAGCAAAACTTATTCAGAGTGCATAAATTAAGGTGCATTCAGATGGTATTATCCTAATCTATCTTTAGCATTTTTTCCAAAATATTTTAATTGGCCTCAGTTAGCCTTCCCTGATCAGCGATCAAAAAGTTGAAAAACCCGTTAGATTACTTGTGAAAAAGGCATCGACATGCAATTATCACAACAAAATAAACCTAACCCAACGGGTGAACATTATGATATTACCAAATACCTTTCCGGTCAAGGCTCAATTTACCCCCAAACAAGACACAACACCCTTTGGTGGTGTCCTGGCGTTTTTAAAGATTCTGTGTGATCGAAAAATCCTTCACTGCCTCCCGGGTGACCGCATGCAGTCTCAGGGTTGGTTGGATGCTCAGATGGTTCTGAGTATCATGCTCTTGAACATTTTAGGCTTTGATCGGGTCGCGGATATTAAGCGACTGGAGGAGAACAAGGTCTTGTGCAAGACTGTTCGCCGACTGGAATCGCTGCTCTTTGGTCGCCGTCATGCCACCATCAGCGCCCGTCTGCGTCGTGAGACTATGAAAGTACTCAATAGAGGATACGCCCACCCGGTGAACGGGTCCACCCCGCGGGATGATGGCTGGCCATCATCGCTTCCCAGCGTGACCGTTCCGCATCCGTGACACACGCAACACTGAGCGTGCCCAGTTCCGACAGGTGTCCCGTAATGATTTGGTCGGGAAACCCGGTGGGTATATCAGGATGGGATTCCGGCATCGCAACTTGGGTGGCGGGCAAAGAGTCCTCCAGAAGTGTGGCCAGTTTCGGTAACAGTTTCTGAGCCGCCGCTCGGCTACTCAGTTGTTCGCGCTGACATAAGGCCTCCGCTAGGGCTGTACGAGACAGTCCGGACACCTCAGCGTTCTGACACTCCTGCCTGAACCAGCAGGCGGTGGAAGATGAAAGTTGAAAAGTACCAATAAACATGGTCCAATAATTGGCATAAAAAAATCACGGAGTTAAGCGTGATAAATTGATAGGATAGAGACCCCCGTGATATCATCACGCAATATCGTCAGTTGGCGGTGATTGAAACGTGTTTTCGCCTGAATAAAAGTGATTTGATTATGTAAAGCTTTACATAATTAAGTCACGTTTTGAAAGATAGTCTAACATATAAAAACAATACAAAGAAATTAAGCAATTCCCATCAGGGTTCTCAAACCTAACTTCTAGTCAAAAGTGATAGATATGGGGGAATAGTCCAAAGAACAAAGACACTTGACTAACCAGCTCGGTTGCTTGTTAAGAATTGAGGGAAATAAATAATACTCCCTCTCAGTATCCCAATTTGGCTCATTTACTTTGGCGACTCATTTGCGATGGCGGATAACCAAACTGTTTTTTAAATGCACTTGAAAATTGTGACTGATAAGAAAATCCCGTTGCATCCATAATTTCTGCCCTGATTAAAGAGGTTTCAGCAAACAGTTTATAAGCAAGATTCAACCGAATTCTCAAGCTTAAATGCATGGCCGATTCACCAACTTCGTGGTGAAATAAGCGATTAAGATGGCGGGAACTCACGCCCACTAATTTGGCCAACTGATCTAGCGATAACGGATCTGCGATGTGATTTTCAATCAGTTCAATCGCCGCTAGGACCTTACGGTTCCGAGTGCCGTATCGGCTGGTCAAACTCACTCTTTGAGTTTCACCTGGAGGCCGAACAACAGTCTGAATAAACCAATCGGATACTTTACTCGCAAATTGAGCACCATACTCCTTGGTTATTAGATAATGCATCAGGTCAAGTGGTGCGGTTCCGCCCGAGCAGGTGATGCGGTTCCGATCAATGACAAATAATGATTTTTCAAGTAATAAATTGGGATTTAATTGTTCTAAGTAGGGAGCATGCTCCCAATGAACCGTCATCCTGTAATCATTCATCAATCCCGCTTTAACCAAAATAACTGGCCCTCCAGAAATACCTCCAATGATTAAGTTATGACTCGCAAGCTCTCGCAAGGTCGCAAATAGCACTGGGTCATAGAATGTTCCCGGAGTTCCTCCGGCAACAACAAATAAATAATCAAAATCTTGCGTGGCCGTTTTAATAGGAGCAGTTTCTATACTCGCACGAGATGAACTTCTTATCGTTAAAGCACCAACCGAATAATGGCTCACTTCAAATAAATTTTCCCCCGAAAGCAAGTTGGACGCTCGTAAAGGTTCAATAAAACTGGCGTACGACAGCAGGGCAAAATTGTCAATGAGAACAACACCAACCTTAACTGGATGAATCGACATTAGAGTCCTTTTTCTTAAAATAAATGTCCTCTTTTATTATATGAATTTCACTTAAATTGGACAAATATAGTTGAACACAATCGGTGAAACTATGAAATTTTCAATTTGGCAAATTATCCGCGAAGGACTTAAGGGGAACAAGAATTGGCCTTCGATGTGGAGAGAACCATCTCCCCAACCCGCGTATGATGTCATTATCATTGGAGCGGGACATGGTTTGGCCGCTGCTTACTACCTCGCAAAAGAATACGGGATTACCAATGTTGCAGTTCTTGAAAAGGGCTGGTTAGGGTGTGGGAATATTGGCCGCAACACTACTATCATTCGATCTAATTATTTACTTCCCGAAAATGAACCGTTTTACGAGTTTTCCCTGCAACTTTGGGAGGGTTTGGAGCAGGATTTGAATTACAATGCGATGGTATCCCAAAGAGGCATCTTAAATCTATTTCACTCTGATAGCCAGCGTGATGACTACGCCCGCCGGGGGAATGCGATGTTGTTGGCCGGAGCTGATGCCCAACTTTTGAATCGAGAGCAACTTAAAAGCAAGTACCCTTTTCTAAATTATGACGATGCACGATTTCCTATCCATGGCGCCCTTTGGCAACCCCGCGGTGGGACTGTAAGACATGATGCGGTCGTTTGGGGATATGCAAGAGGGGCAAATGCATTGGGTGTTGACATCATTCAAAATTGCGAGGTCACAGGTTTCACCATAGAGAAGGGGAAGATAAAAGGATTGCAAACCACGCGCGGACCGATAATGACAAGTAAAGTTGGAGTCTGTGTTGCCGGTTCTTCAAGTAAGGTCATGGCCATGGCCGAAATGCGATTGCCAATTGAAACGCATGTACTTCAAGCGTTTGTATCTGAAGCTCTCAAGCCCTGCCTACCCAATGTAATCACGTTCGGAGCTGGACACTTCTATGCAAGCCAATCTGACAAAGGTGGATTAGTCTTTGGTGGTAATCTTGATGGTTACAATTCTTATGCTCAACGGGGCAATTTACCCGCTGTTGAAGATGTTTGTGAAGGTGGTATGGCGATCTTACCCATGATCGGTAGGGCCCGACTACTCAGGATGTGGGGTGGTCAAATGGATATGTCTATGGATGGCTCCCCAATTATCGATTCTACACCCGTTGAAGGTCTTTATTTTAATGGCGGTTGGTGTTATGGTGGATTCAAGGCAACTCCGGCATCAGGATATTGCACGGCTCATCTACTGGCTACTGGAGAACCCCATCCCAAAGCCGCAGGATTTCGTTTGGACCGATTTAAAACTGGTCATATGATTGATGAAAAAGGTGTGGGTCCGCAGCCTAACCTACATTAGACAATAAGCTCATGATAATTAACCACCCACTTCTTGGACCACGTGACGCCGCTGAATTCGTCTATCTCGGCGATGCACGTTTGATCAACCGACCTGAATATCATGATGATCCCACAGGGGAACGGTTTTACGAATATCAATACATACGGGAAAACCCTGAAGGTATACACAACGAATTATGGTATCATGAACAAGGGGATCGGTCGTGGCTAGTTGTCACTCGTAACACCCTGACGCACGAGATTACTGAAGTCCGACTTGCTCGAGACGTCGCTTTGGAATTAGGACGATAAAGAGATGTTTTCGCGTTTACCATCCGGGGGATCCATCAACAGGAATTCACCGCTAAATTTTACCTTTAATGGCAAACGTCTTTCAGGCTGCGAAGGGGATACACTCGCTTCGGCGTTACTCGCTAACAATAAATTACTTGTTGGGCGATCATTTAAGTATCATCGACCGCGAGGGGTTTTTACTTCAGGGTCTGAAGAACCTAATGCACTTGTGAAGCATGGAAGAGGGTCATTTGGTGAGCCAAACACTCGAGCGACCACTCTTGAACTTTACGAAGGACTTGTCGCTCAAAGCCAAAATCATAGACTTTCCTTAGGCCTTGACTTGATGCAGGTCAATGATCGACTGGCAAATTTTCTGACGGCTGGATTTTATTACAAAACGTTTATGTGGCCAAAGGCTTTTTGGGAGAAGGTTTATGAGCCCTTCATCCGGAGTGCTGCAGGTCTAGGCCCGTTGTCAGGGTTACCTGATCCAGATACATACGATAAGGGCTTCTTGCATTGCGATGTGCTCATTATTGGGGGTGGTCCGAGTGGATTGTTATCGGCAATTATTGCTGGTCGAGCAGGATTAAATATAATCCTTGCTGATGAGGATTTTCGTTTTGGAGGGCAACTCATCGCTGATGGGGGATTAATCAATGATTCACCAGCGTATGAATGGCTCAAGCAAGTATTGACTGAACTCAAGTCAATGAAAAATGTAAGATTGATGCCCAGAACAACAATCTTCGGGGCTTACGATCATGGCATCTTTGGCGGTCTGGAAATGCGGCGCGATGCCCTAGCAGGCATCAACAAAAAGCCACGCACAGTTCTCTGGAAAATTTACTCAAAGCAGTCAATAATCTGTACTGGTGCGACGGAACGGTCCATCGCCTTTAGTAATAATGATCGCCCTGGAATTTTCCTTGCGGGTGCATTAAGGGAATATGTTGTACGCTTTGGGATCAAGCCAGGTAACAATGTCGCCATATTTACCAACAACGATTCTGGGTGGATGACAGCTCAGATTCTTGAGGAACAGCAAATTAATGCAACGCTAATTGATAGTCGGGACATTGCCAATCCAAATGGATTTAATGATTTAAATAGAGTGTTTACCAATGCTTGGATTGCAAATGTAAATGGAACTCATCGTGTTAAATCTATTGTCCTCTCAAATGGTCAAACCGTTAGGGTTGATGCCATAGCCGTATCAGGTGGTTGGAGTCCCAATGTTCATCTCACTTGCCACAAACGAACCAAGCCAACATGGAGTGAAGATATTCAGGCTTTTATCCCTGGATATGATTTACCTCAAAGTATGCATGTGGCCGGTTCAGTCGGGGGCAACTTTTCACTTCAATCCGTTCTTGACTCGGCAAGAATTACAGCAGAATCAGTGATTAATAAAGCGGGTCTTAACCCTCCTAGTCATGCTCACCTTATCGCAAGTAATGAATCGTGCAGTGTTTCTCCATTTTGGTACGTTCGGGACTCAAAACACAGGGCTTGGGTGGATCTACAAAACGATGTTACTACGAAAGATATAACTCAAGCATTCCAAGAAGGCTTTAAGGATGTTGAACATCTTAAACGGTATACAACGCTTGGGATGGCAACGGATCAAGGAAAAACTTCAAACATTATTGCTTCTGCAATAATGTCTGAATATTCGAATAAAAGTATTGCTGAAACTGGTACAACGATTTTTCGCCCGCCGTATACACCGGTACCTATCGGTTCATTCGCAGGTAGGTCCAAAGGGAAACACTTTCGGCCAGTCAGATATACTCCAAGTCATCGTTGGGCAAAAGAAAGAGGTGCTGTATTCGTCGAAACCGGAAATTGGCTCAGAGCTCAATGGTATCCTTTACCCGGTGAAACACATTGGCAACACAGTGTTGACCGTGAAGTTTTGGTAACGCGAAATTCGGTGGGGTTTTGTGATGTCTCAACCCTTGGTAAAATTGACTGCCAAGGAAGAGATGCCGCTGAGTTTATTAATCGAATCTATAGTAATGGCTTTCTTAAACTTCCCGTTGGTAAGGTTCGTTATGGATTGATGATGCGTGAGGATGGCATTGTTTATGATGATGGAACTGTTGCCCGACTTGATGATAACCATTTCGTCATATCAACAACAACCGCCAATGCAGTTCTGGTTTTTCGACAGCTTGAATTTGCGCGTCAGTGCCTATGGCCTCAACTTGACGTTCACCTCATATCAACAACAGATGGTTGGGCTCAGTTTTCGGTTGCAGGCCCAAACTCACGCCCACTGATCGCAAAGATTATTGATAATAATTTTGACCTCTCAAATGAGGGCTTTCCCTTTATGTCCTGTGCTTCCCTGACGATTTGCAACGGAATCAAAGCGCGATTATTTCGGATTTCATTTTCTGGCGAACTCGCCTATGAAATTGCTGTACCCACCCGCTTTGGCAATGCGTTAATGGCAACCCTACACAAAGCTGGTGAGGAATTTAACTCTACTCCATATGGAACGGAGGCTTTAGGGGTCATGCGAATTGAAAAAGGCCACTTTGCCGGAAACGAACTCACGGGTCAAACAACAGCATTTAATTTAGGGCTAGAGCGAATGGTTTCAAAAAAGAAAGACTCCATTGGCAATAAACTTTCGGAGCGTACAGGCCTCACCAAGACCAACGGGTTAAGGCTCGTTGGCTTCAAACCCACTCACTTGGGCCAGAAGCTGAGTGCTGGAGCACATTTCATTTCATTAGGGAAACAGAGCAACCTTGCCAATGATGAGGGTTGGTTGTCCTCAGTGGCCTACTCCCCAACCTTGCAACACTCGATTGGACTCGGCTTTATTCAGAATGGTTTTGAACGCTTGGGCGAAGTTGTTGTAGCTTACGACCAATTACGCAATCACTCTATCCACGTTGAAATTGTATCACCGCATTTCTATGATCCAGAGGGAGGGAAGCAACGTGGGTGATTATCCGCTTCAAGGAGAGCATTTTGTCAAGGGGACTCAGCGGTACTATGGGAGTACTTATCTTGCGGAACTATTTGAGCACTCGATTGTATCCATAGCCATTCCTCGCCACGGTGAGAATGCGTTTCATTCGCAATTTCAGAATGCGTTTGGAATTGTGCTGCCAAGTCCTGGGACAGTGAAGCAATCAATGGATAAACGCTTTGAGTTTCTGTGGATGTCGCCTGAACAAATTTTCGTTTATTTCAAGTCACCATCACATTACCCGGAGCATGAAATACGTGATGTGATGGGAGCATTGGGTTATGTGACTGACCAAACACATAACTGGTGTCAGATTAAATTAGAGGGGCAATTAGTGGTTCCTGCGTTGGAAAGAATTTGCCCGCTTAATCTTCATCAGGATGTCTTTCCCATAGGCGGGTGTGCACGGACTGTTATGGAACACTTAAGCACTGTTCTTGTTCGCCGTGACAGTGATGAATTTTTATTCTTTTCGCCGAGTTCTTCAGCCCATTCATTTGTACATACCATTGAACAATCCCTTCTCAATGTTGGTGATTTCTAATATTGGTTGAGGATTCTTCACACCTGTAGCATCTATTGAGCGTCAATCAACAGGATACTACTCAAACTCAAGTGGTGCTTTGTAGCAGAAAGCTCATTACTGGATAACGTTGCTTTAACGTTCATTAAGGTACAATCAAAGCATTTTGCCTTTTTGTTTTAGGCCTAAGTTTGGTAGGTCACTTCACAAAGGGTTTCAAGCCTGTGCGATGATGACTTTGCTATGCACCCTGACATTACGATATTCTTATAAGCCTAAACGCTGAGGTCTTTGGCACAAGCTCGCATGGTCATTGATGAACTTATAATTGAGCCAGAAAAGTCACTCATGGTGAAGTGATTGTTGGATGATTCACATGTACATGCGCTATCAATGAAGATTAAATTACCGAATTGTAATTGACATGACCCCTTTTCATGCTTAGATAATGAGTGATAGAAAAATTCCACAACAGGGGTAATTTTGACTTTACCACAAAAACGCAATCCCTTTAAGCCTGGCTATGGAGAGATGCCACCGCTTTTAGCTGGGCGTAATGAGCTTCAAAACAATTTAAGGGAACGTTTAATTGACGTTACCCAACAAGACTGTCGAACAACCCCAATTGCACTTACGGGGCCGCGCGGATGTGGCAAAACTGCCTTGCTTGCTTGGATAAAGCAGGAAGCAAAAGCATTGAAATTGCCTATCATCATTCTCGACAAACAGGCTTTTGGAAGCATCGATTCACTGCTACAAAAATTGTATAGCCATGCCCAGAAAGGCAAACAATCTAGCGAGATATCGGTCGGTGGGGAGATAAAGGAACCCATCTTGAACCTTGTGTCATTGAATGCGGGTTACAAGCGTACTTCACAAACGGATATTCAGGTTATCCTGTT
>MPNP01000100.1 GCA_002239085.1 Rhodobacteraceae bacterium bin131
CCACCTGCATTTTCTCCTATTCAATCAAAACAAGACAATTGACGAGGCTGAACAAGGCAAGGCTATCGCATTTGAAATACCATTCGATCACATTTCACGTCATTGACCCTCGCCGATTATTTCCAGAAGGAGATGAAAGGATTGTTCTTTCCTTTACTGGCTAACAATGTTGACAATATAGAGTGCGTCAGCAAGCAAAACCATGGTAAAATTTTAAATGCGATAGCCCTGCTCAGGTTTTTCTCATTATCGTATGTTTCCCTTTCCATTCAAGGAATAATTCAATCGTAATGTCTCCACTTTCAACTCCTTATGAAGTAGTTCGCTTTAGATAAATCCTTGAATTATTAAATTGATACCAGCCAAAGCAAGTACCACAAGAACCAGCTTTCGAAAACTCCTTTTGTTTAACCTATTACTGAACTTAATCCCTAAGTATAGTCCAGTAATAGAAGGCAAGATTAAACTCATTGAAGTTGGAATAGTGTACCCATTTAAAATAGTCGTGTTAAGATGGGCCCCGATTAAAGCAATTGACCCAACCGTATAGATCATGCCCTGGGCAAGAATATATTCCTTTTTTGATACATTAATTGAAAGCAAGTATAAAACAATGAGTGGTGCCCAAACACCAGCAAAGCCACCACTGACACCAGCGGCAACACCTGTAATGTACTCTGCACGAAGCTTATAGTGTGGCGGCAGACGAAGCCTCCAGCCCAAAAGCTGAAGGATTGCAATGGCCGTTATCGGAATTCCAAGTATAAGATATAAAGGGGCTTTGGGAAGTATGATAACAAGGGGTGAGGCAATGATCAGAAACACACACATGACAAGTGAAATTCGAATATATTCTCTGGCAATTTTTTTCGCTTCTGCTACTCCATACTGAAACAGCTGAATCGCATTGACGACAAACAAAGGAAAAATCAGGTAGGCAACAGCTTGTTCCGGTGCATATAAAACACCTAACCCGCTCAACATGATCATCGGAAAGGCAAAGCCGCTTGAACCCTTGATAAAACCAGCAATTATAGCAATCCCAATGGTAAATAAAACGAGGGTAAAGTTGAATTCTCCAATAAAAGTAGCCACTTGATTATTGCCTGTTTTATAACTGTTTATATTCAGCAACTCGTTATTTTTCATTACCGAAATGAGTTTCAAATTTATGTCGCAATCTACCTCACTTAAACCTCATAAAACTCTAAATAATTTCAAAGCCTACTCAGTCGTATTAAGTGAATTGGAAGGCATCCAGTCTAATTTGATCCAGTCATTAAGAAAAGACTTGATCACTGATAACCGGATTAATTTACCTAAACTCGAGCGATACCAATATGAAGCACATTCATTTTCTTGGTTTGCCACATACCTTGAGGCCCTAAGACAACTGCTTTCCTGGGCCAAAGATTTAGAGCACACATCTCAATTTGGTGAATTTGAAGAAATTTTACTCCAAATCGCCTTTGGTGAATATCTGAACCAAATTCACGGGGGTATCCCAATGAATCAAGGAGAGATCGCTCGCATTTTTCATATTTCAGATACAAAACCATCCCATTTTAGCAAGGAATGGCAATTTTTGGTCAGTAGTGGCAACACTCAAACTAACCGTGAACGATTGGTCAATCTAATGCAAGACCAACTCGGTGCAACTTGTTTTGGTAATTGCGGACTCGACGAGGATATGGAACAAATCAGGGATCAGTTTCATAAGTTTGTTGCTGAAAAAGTTTCCCCATTCGCTCAAAAATGGCATCTCAGCAATGAACTTATTCCAATGCAACTCATGAATGAACTCGCTGAACTCGGAGTGTTTGGACTGACGATACCCTTTGACTATGAGGGCTCTGAAATGTCTAAAATTGGCATGTGCGTGGTGTCCGAAGAACTTTCACGTGGTTACCTCGGTGTCGGTTCCCTTGCGACGAGGTGTGATATCGCCTCAGAGCTCATCCTGACTGGCGGGACCGAGGAGCAAAAACAAAAATGGCTTCCTCTGATTGCAAGCGGCTCCATTAAACCAACAGCCGTCTTTACAGAACCTAGTTCTGGCTCGGATTTGGGGTCACTCATTACACGGGCTGAACTGAAGGGTAACCATTATACCATTACAGGAAATAAAACTTGGATAACACACGCCGCTCGTGCTAACTTGATGACCCTGCTGGTTAGAACAGACCCTTCAAACAACAACCATCGCGGCTTATCAATGTTTTTAGCTGAGAAGAAGGCGGGGGTTGACGATGATCCATTCCCAGATTGTTGTATCACTGGAACAGAAATAGATGTCCTAGGCTATCGAGGCATGAAAGAATATGAATTATCATTTGATGGTTTCAAAGTTCCCACAGAAAACCTTCTTGGTCAGGCCGAGGGTTATGGCTTCAAACAATTAATGGAAACCTTCGAATCGGCTCGCATTCAAACAGCTGCTCGAGCCATTGGTGTCGCTCAAGCAGCCCTTGATTTATCCTTAAAATATGCCTTAGAACGCAAACAGTTTGGTAAGCACATTATCCAATTTCCAAGGGTATCGGCAAAACTCGCAATGATGGCAGTTGAATTAATGATAACACGCCAGCTAACCTATTATTCGGCCCGGCAAAAAGATCTTGGACGACGGTGTGACCTTGAGGCAGGTATGGCCAAGTTACTCGCCGCAAGGGTCGCTTGGGCAGCAGCTGACAATGGGGTGCAAATCCACGGTGGCAATGGCTTCGCAATGGAATATGATATAAGCAGAATTTTGTGCGATGCCCGAATTCTCAATCTCTTTGAGGGGGCCGGGGAAATTCAATCCAATGTGATTGCAAGACGATTGCTTGACCCCAGAACAAACTAGTCCAATGGTCAGTTTCTACACTGAACTTTGGTTAGGTTTAAGATCAATAGCAATCATACCAATCTCTCCCGTATCCATTGCGAGAAAGCACTTCATGCCTTATTTGTGCCGCTTCATCTTTAACTTAATTTATGATTTTGGGTGGATCTAAACGCACTCACCTGACGATTCAAAATCTTCTCGGGGCAATTGAATAATTTAGAGTTAAACATTTTTCCTGGTTACACTCATATCGTGTGAGAATGAGTATAAGAGTTGTTGAAAATAGTCGGGCGGGATTTATCCTTCTTGGCTGGATTGCTTTGCAAAGCAATAGCCGTGTGTTCAGCACAATATCGCTTGCCTAGCTGAACTGGTTTACCACAAAACCAAAAGTTTTTTGTTGATGGGTCGCCTATAGGCCACCGGCAGGTCTTTTCAGTAAGTGCCAAAAGGGTAATTTTTTGTTCTTCTTTTAATTTTTCTTCACTCAATACTGTGGCGTTTTGATCTTTGTTTGAGACAGCTGCTTTTGATTTCGAATCTGTTCGCTTGACCCCTATGCGATGAATTTTGCCAATGACGGCATTTCGCGTTTTTCCAATTTTTGCGGAAATGAAAGAAGCAGATTTCCCTTCCAACCAAAGTTCCGTTGCTTTATCAATTTGCTCTTGCGTCCATGGTTCCAGCATCATCTCTCCCAATTCTTATTCTTAAATTGTATTTGTAGAACTATGGAACCTCTTACTAATTATCAAGGCTAGATTTAATTTAGTGTCGTATTGGGTTGCCTTTGGCAATCAATAGGAGATCAAATAATATTTTATGGTTCAAATTGTACTACACTTGACCTATATCATGTCTTTTGTAAGCACAGGTGGGAGTGATGATTGAAACTGTAATGCCAACCTATGCCAGAAACAAAATTGGCTTTGAAAAGGGGTCTGGCTGCTGGCTTTATGGTACAGATGGCAAGGCCTATTTGGATGCGGGATCCGGAATAGCGGTCAACAGTCTTGGACATAGCCATCCAAAATTGATTGAAGCCTTAACTGAACAAGCGGGTCAAATCTGGCATACTTCAAATTTATATCGTATCCCTATCCAGGAGCGCTTGGCATCCTTGTTGGTCCAACATACTTTTGCGGATACAGTGTTCTTTACCAACAGTGGCGCCGAGGCTGTTGAATGTGCAGTGAAAACGGCACGCAAATTCTGGCACCATAAAGGACAACCCGCACGTAATCAGATCATTACTCTCAATCAATCTTTTCACGGTCGAACTTTAGGCATGATTTCCGCGGCGGGGAATGAAAAATTAACTCGCGGTTTTGCTCCACTCCTTCCGGGGTTTGTTCAAGTAGAACCCAACGATTTAGTCGCTGTTGAAAAGGAAATTGGTGAGCACACCGCGGCTATTCTGATTGAGCCGATCTTGGGAGAAGGTGGCATTCTTCCTCTTGACGACCTTTACCTGAAGAAACTCCGATTGCTTTGCGACAGCACAGGGACTTTACTTATTGTAGACGAAATCCAAACTGGTATGGGCCGAACCGGAAAATTGTTCGCGCATGAGTTTGCCGGAATTAGCCCCGATATCATGGCCATTGCCAAGGGAATTGGAGGTGGTTTCCCCATTGGAGCCTGCTTAGCCACCGAACAGGCGGCCATAGGAATGACCGTAGGTTCACATGGTTCTACCTTTGGTGGAAATCCCTTAGCATGTGCTGTAGGTTGTGCTGTTATGGAAATCATAGCTAACAATGATATGCTCCACCATGTACGAACTGTTGCACGAGACTTCAGACAACAACTCGAATCGCTGATTGGTAGCCATCCAGATATATTTGAAGAAATCCGTGGTGAAGGTTTGATGTTGGGTATTAAGTGTAAAGTTCCAAACTCCGCTGTTATTGAAGCTTGTTTTAATCAGCAATTATTGACTATTATTGGGGGAGATAATGTTGTGCGTATTCTTCCACCTTTAATCATTGACCAAGAAGACGCAACAGAAATTGTTAAGCGGCTGGATAAAGCAGCTGAGCACATAAGGGTTACTCAAGATGCCTGATTTTTTACAAATTGCCGATATCCCTGCTGAGGAACTTGCTGCCATCTTGGAGGATGCACATAAATCCAAACAATCTCGGCTTGGTAAACCCAAAGGTTTTGTTGACCCCGAAGCTCCTTTTTCAGATTGCGTTGTGGCCTTGATTTTCGACAAACCATCTACCCGAACGCGCTTATCATTTGATGTCGGAGTCCATCAACTTGGTGGGAAATCGATTGTCGTTTCAACCGAGTCAACACATCGAGCGAGAGGTGAATCCGTCAAGGATACAGCTCTTGTTTTGTCCCGTTATGTTGATTTAATCATGATCCGAACTTTTGAAGATGATATCCTTAACGAGTTGGCTCAATATTCTGACTCTCCCGTTATCAACGGCCTGACTGACTCGAACCACCCCTGCCAAATTCTAGGCGATATTATGACTTTTGAAGAACACCGAGGTACAATAAAAAATAAGAAAGTCGTCTGGGTTGGAGATGGTAATAACGTATGTAATTCCTTTTTGCAAGCAGCCGGAAAATTTGGCTTCTCCTTGACCTTTTGTGGACCCCAAGAATTTGACCCTGATGCGAGTGAAATTGCCAATGCCCAAGAACAAGGGGCTGAAGTTATTTTGGAAAGAGATCCAAAAAATTGTATCCCCGAAGCAGATCTGATCGTTACCGATACTTGGGTGTCTATTCATGAAGATAATAACCCCAATACCAAATTAAACAGCGACTTAAAGGTGTATCAGGTCAATTCAACAATGATGAAAATGGCTAAATCAGACGCATTGTTTATGCACTGCCTACCTGCTCATCGGGAGAAAGAGGTCACCTCTGAAGTTTTAGATGGACCCCAATCAGTGGTATTTGACGAAGCCGAAAATCGCCTTCATATCCAAAAGTCCATTATGAAATGGTGTATGGGTTTGCTTTAGGTATCCACTTAATGCAAGTTATAATTGATTTTAATCTTGCCGCAGCAACAATAAGAGTGCGACAACTGTTGCACCAACTCCAAATAATATCGGTAGCGATGGCAAACCTCTTCCTAGAGTGAATTCCCAAAGTACAACCCAACTCGGCGTTAAATAAGTGTACGCCATGACTTTGGCGGCCGGAAGCCTCATTGAGGCGTAGCTGAGAGCAAAAAAAGTCAATACAGTGGCAACAACTGACAAATAAAACATAGCAATAAGTACGATACTGGGTAAATTGAGCCAAGGTGTGGCCTCTATATCCTGCCAGCCCAATACAATGAGAACAATCGCCCCTGATAATGTCACACCAAAGACAAAAATCTGAGGTGGTTCGCCTTGATTAGAGTAACGCAAAAATGGGGCGTAGAAAGCATGAGCCACACAGCCAATAAAAAAAATAACTTCACCCCGCCCGACTTTGAATGATAGCAACTCTGATAAATCTGCTCTAAAAATGACCCAGACTGCTCCCATTGCTCCAATGGACAAAGCAATGGCTGTCCTTTGACTCATGGTTTGGTGCAACAGAATCCATCCAAACAATCCCGACATAAGTGGAGTTATCGTAAAAATTGTACTTGTTGAAACGGCTGTTGCAGTTTTAAGCGCGATGAACATCAGGACAAAATATAAAGACATTAATCCTCCCCCGAACAAATAACGCCATGGATTCTTGAAATATTCCCGTTTAAATCCAGTGCCAAAATAGATCACCAAGAAAATAATTATTGAAGACAGCATAAACCGGGAAGCGGTCAAAGCAATCGGATCGATCAAATTTGCTACCATGCCGCCCAAGCTGAATGATCCTGCAATCCCAAAGGAAAAGCCAAACATGAGCAAGTGCCCTCTACTTTGTTCAGACAGAGTCATTAAGATCTTTCAATTGCATTTGAAACGAGTTTTTCCCATAGTCAGGGGATATCACAGTTATTGAGTTTAACTTTAAACCAACACCTTTCATTTGCTTTGAGCTTAATTGACATGATTCTCTTTGTTTTAAGGGCACCTCTATTTAATCCGAAAACCAGAATTCACCTGTTTTTGCCATTGAAAAAAAGATTATTCAGAATAGTTTTATCTTCCTTGGCGTCACATTCATTTAAGCACACCCCTATACAATCACAAAATCAGGATTAGACCTCGGCGACCGTTTCCAAATAACACAACCGGTAGTGACAATTATAACTCAAGTTCCGCATACCAATCCAACCCTTGGCTAGAACTTTCCCAATCCAACGCATCTCGTGCTCCGGCATGTCATTACGCATCAAGCCAAACACATGTTCAACGCGGCAGCGATGCCGAGAATAGGCCGTGTTCAATACAACCTTACGGACGTTCAACTTCTGACCACGCTTGGCCTTAAAACTAATGCGCGGTTGATAACCCCGCTGGCGCAACGCCTGAACCATGTCCTGCGAACGATAGGCACAATCAGCCTACAACTGAGGATCCCCTGAAGGCCGTGTGACCAGCAAAGGCTCCAACATCCGGCTATCATGGACAAGGGCCGCGGTGGTGCCCCATTGCTCAATCAACTGCGTCTCCCGGTCCACCGCGATATAGTTTTTGTAACCAAAAAAGGTTTGACCCCTCTTCTTGGTCCACCGCGCCTTCGTGTCCTTCTGCTGTCATTTGTTGGGGTCTTCTTCTCATTCTGAAGGAATACGCCCATTCTTCACCTCACCACTCTCGTCCCGACGGTTCCGCTGGCGGGGCACAGTAACCATGGTTTAATCCACCACCGTCCCGGTTTGCGATTGATAACCGTGCTCCTGCAATTGCTCCTTGAAAACCTCAAACAAGGCGTCAATAGCACCCGCCTGAGCTAACTGGTTCCGATACTTCCATAACGTCTTTTAATCCAGAACCTGATCCTTGCTCTGAAGACCCACAAACTGTTTGAAGGAAGTTCGGTCCAGAAACATCAATTGCAACTGGCGGTCACTCAGGGAATACATGACGCCCAACAAAAGAGCATGAAACATGATCATCTGATCCCACGAAGGACGCCCCGACCGCCGCGACGAGGCGGGCCGAATACTTCTTCCAAGAACGGTTTAAAGCGGCCCCAGTCCACCACGTCCTTCATCCGAGTGAGAGTGTTGAATTCGGCGATATCCTAGCGTTGCCGGTCTTCTTCGAACAGGTTTCTTTGTTCCATTTCACTACTCTTGATCAATATCAATCAGACTCATTGATTGCTTGCCTCGAGTGATATCATAAACACAAGGAAAAAAATGACAGAGTGGAAAAATAATGTTAAGAATTACACTATTAGACTAAATAGAAGTGCCCTTAATTTAGGTCGCTGATCAAGGAGTTTGTTTTATAAGTTGTAAAGGTTTTACATATGTGTTATACTAGTAATACTTTATTAGTACATTAAATATTAATACATCTAACTTAATTGGTAATTCAATCCATGTTACGTTTTTAGTAAAACATAGTCTAAGAGATAAGATTAGGCATAAATCTAAACAGGAGTATAATTTATGACTACCAGTACCAAAGCAAAGGAAAATGTTCGGGAAAAAATGCTTGAGGAGGCTTTTTCACAACCGGGTGTTTACGATGTTATAAATGCCTATCTTGGAGCACATGAGAGAGAGCGGATCCAAAAATCCTTCTCTCCGACAGATACAAACGACGATGTAAACAAGACACCTGTTTAAAGCAGTTCTTCAAGCTAAACCAAGACTGGGTTAATGCCAATTTGGAGTGAAATTCTAACCGAAATTGGCCCGAAGACTTTACTAAATTATGATCAGGTGCGCCGGAAGTATCTGGTAGACCTTTTTCTAAAGACAAACCGGCCGGTAATCCTTTATGCAACGGCATGGGTACAAAAGCCCAGTTTACAATCCAATGATTTTTCGATTAACGATGAAGACATTCAGGCATTAATGGAAGTAAGTAAGGGGATTGGCGGCAATGATCTTGATCTTATTCTACACAGCCCTGGAGGATCTACTGCAGCAACGGAAGCTATTGTATTTTACTTACGTTCGCGGTTTACTAATATTAGAGTCATTGTTCCACAACTGGCGATGTCTGCTGCAACGCTACTAGCTTGTTCGGCAAACAAAATAGTGTTGGGTAAGCACTCTTTTCTTGGCCCCACCGATCCACAGATTTCAATTTCTACCAATTTAGGAGTAAGATTCGTGCCTGCTCAGGCAGTGCTTGACCAGTTTGACTTGGCCAAAAGAGAGTGTACAGATGATCCAGTAAATATAAATGCTTGGGCTCCAATTCTTCGTCAAATTACTCCTGATCTCCTCATTCAGTGTA
>MPNP01000101.1 GCA_002239085.1 Rhodobacteraceae bacterium bin131
AGCGGCCTGAAGAGCCGATTGAGCATCAGTATCACTGATTCGTCTGTATAGATTACCTAAAGGTGCACCACCAAATCCCATTCGGGTGAGTTGGACGGGTTGGTGTGTACGAGAATTAAGATTTATTATATCATGTGCTTTCATCGTCGTGTATCAATCCTGTGTATTGGCTGTAGAAAAATCTTCAAACTTCCTAGAAGCTGTCGTTCAATGAGACCAAGGAATATAATAAGCTGTTAAAGATGCCAACGCAATGCATCAAGCACAGAATTAAAATTCTCTCTCCTATCCGTGTTGGCAATGTGCTCGGTTCCCGTAGTAACAGAGTAGCTCTCTAAAATACAGTATCAATTGAGTTTTTCGCCGTTTCTTGAATTGTAAGATAATTTCACCGAACGACTCGCATTCCAAACGAAGCAAAGCATCAGAAACTGGGGACCGTGAGCTCCCAAGATTCTGACAGATTGGCTTCTGACAAATAATTTCATGAAGATAATTATAAGCGATAAAACGGTTATATGAATCATTTGGTAAAGGAGTACTCAAAAAGGGTAAGTAGAATAATGTTTTCGAATTATTTTGTCGAAATCAACACATTAGCAAAGTCGTCTTATCATCGCCAAATTAAAAATGAAGTTTGACAAGTTTTAAATTAACATGTTAGTTAAGATGAAGCATTAATTATTGATTAAACATCACATTTTAACGATCAATCCTATTGAGATTAAACACTATGAAACGTAAGGCCGTTATTCAGCTAAACGAACAGGATAATGTTGTAATCGCCTTACGCGACCTAACCAAGGGTGAGCAACCAGACCCATTGAACTTAACCTTAGAGACTGCTATTAAACGTGGTCATAAAATTGCATTAAAGCCAATAAAACAGGGAGAATCCATATTACGCTATGGGCAAATCATTGGACAGGCAAAGTACGATTTGAAAACCGGCGAGCATGTTCATACCCATAACTTGGCAATGAGCCAATTTAAACAGGAATATGAATTTACAACGAAGGCTTATTCGCTTCCAGTAATAAAATCCAACCGTACTTTCATGGGGTACCATCGAGCTGATGGTCGTGTTGGAACCCGAAACTATGTCGGTATAATCTCAACCGTTAATTGTTCAGGTTCAGTCGCACGCTTTATTGCCGAAGAAGCTGAGAAAACACGTCTGCTGGATGCCTATGCAAATGTTGACGGGGTCGTTCCAATTGTTCACGGGGGAGGTTGTGGCCTGTCGGCAAAAGATGAAGGCTATGCTGCACTTTTTCGGATTATTTCTGGTTATGCTCAACATCCAAACTTTGCTGGAATCCTTTTAATTGGCTTGGGATGTGAAGTCATGCAGATAAGCGATTTGGTCGACCGCAGACCCATTCGACCTGATGGCGAACTCCGGTATATGACAATCCAGAATGAGGGCGGAACGCAACGAACAATTCAGCGAGGGTTAGCCGAACTTTCCGAAATACTGGCAATTGCCAACACAAGCCGTCGTGAGTCAGCACCAGTGGGAAAGATTACCTTGGGCATGCAGTGTGGAGGTTCGGATGGTTATTCTGGAATCACTGCCAATCCCGCTTTGGGTTATGCATCCGACCTTCTTGTTCGTCATGGGGCAACGACTATTCTGTCAGAGACCCCTGAAATATACGGCGCTGAGCACCTCTTAACCCAACGCGCAATATCAGAAGAAATTGGCCAAAAACTCCTTGAAAGAATTGCGTGGTGGGAAGATTATACTGCTCGTAACGGTGGCGAAATGGATAATAATCCAAGCCCTGGAAATAAGCGTGGTGGACTGACTACCATTCTCGAAAAATCGCTCGGTGCAACGGCTAAAAGTGGTACTGCTCCATTAAGTGGAGTATATCAGTTTGGCGAAAAAGTCACTGAATGTGGATTTGTTTTTATGGATAGTCCTGGTTTTGACCCCTGTTCAGTTACCGGACAGGTCGCATCAGGCTCAAACATTATCGCTTTTACGACTGGAAGGGGTTCGGTGTCGGGTTACAAGCCGACACCATGTATTAAACTTGCAACAAACTCAGAAATGTATAAACTGATGTCCGATGACATGGATTTGAACTGTGGCGACATTGTTGATAATGGAATTTCCATTGCCGCGAAGGGTGAGGAAATTTTTGAACTCATTATCAAGGTCGCAAATGGAGAGAAAACCCGAAGCGAACTGCTTGGATTTGGAGGGGTGGAATTCGTTCCATGGCAAATTGGAGCTGTTATGTAAATCAGAGGGTTTGAATTAATTTTTTAGCTCATACTCAGAAAAGGAGATTTAGACATGCTAAAAACAAATATAATTCGCAACTTTATCAGGGTTTTGGCCTTAGTTGTGTCTGGCGGAGTCGCATTAACGCCTCTCGTTGGAAATGCAGACGGTCACTATGACGGCGTTGTAGTGAATATTTTAACGAGGCCGGGTCCGGTTATTGCCGGTCGGTTAGTTGACCGTGCCGTAGAGTTTCAAGAAATGACTGGGGCTGAGGTTCGTGTTGCTGAGGCACCGTTTGCAGAACTTTTCCAAAAGATTTTGACCGACTGGGCAACTGGTACCAACTCTATTGATGTTGGCGTCTTTGCTTCCGGTTGGGGTGTTGAACTGGTCAGTGGTGATTTGGTTGAGAATCTTGACTCATATCTGGCAGCAGATGACAAGATTGACCTTGCAGATATCGCCCCTTATTTTCGTGATTTTAACCAAAAGGTATCAGGGTCAACTTACTTCATTACCCTTGATGGTGATTTCCAGATGCTTTACTATCGAACTGATATCTTAGAAGCAAATGGCTTGGCACCACCACGTACATGGGAAGATTATCTTGACGTTGCGGCTGCCATACACGGTCAGGACATGAATGGTGATGGCGAAGCAGATTACGGCTCGTGTATATTTAAAAAGCGTAATGCCCAATCTTATTTTGCCGTTCAGTCAGTTGCCGCGAGTCGGGTACAATCCATGGGAACAAGTGAAGGAATTTACTTTGACCCAGCCACCATGACGCCCAAAATCAACAATGAAGCTTGGCGTAAATCGTTTGAGCTGTATAAAGCCACGGGTGAATATGGTCCTCCAGACGAACTTAACCAAGATATTGGTGATACCCGAGGACTCGTTATCGGTGGTCGTTGTGGATTGGCATTGGATTGGGGTGACATTGGCCCACTGTCAATTGAAGAGGGCAGCTTGATTAAAGATAAAGTTGGTGCAGTCATTATGCCAGGCTCAAGAGAAGTCCTTGATCCCGCCACCGGGAAACTTGTTGCTTGCAATGCCAACACTTGCCCCCATGCTGTTGACGGAATTAATTTTGCCCCCTTTGCCGCATTTGGTGGCTGGACAGCCGCAATAAACAAAGGTGCAGATGATAATGTCAAACAAGCAGCTTATGATTTTCTGAGTTATATGAACCAAGCTGCTCAGTCAAATGTCGACGTGACGATGGGGTGGACCGGTTACAATCCATACCGAAATTCGCAACTTGATAATACGGCAGCTTGGGTTGCAGCCGGATTTAGCCAAGCAGCGGCTGAGAATTACCTTGGTGCGATTAAAGAAAGTCTGAATCATCCCAACATGGCGTCTGACTTCCGCATTCCTGGGGCTCAGCAATATACCGGTGTAGTCCTTGATCGGGAATTGGCCCGGTATTTGGCCGGTGAAATCACTGTTGATCAGGCATTGGCGAATATTGAGGAAGGCTGGGAAGAAATCACTGACGATTTCGGCCGTGAAGAACAGGCGGCAATCTATGCCCTGTCCCTTGGTATAACCAACTAGGTATTGAAACAAATGCAGGCGGTCATTTTAACCGCCTGCAATGTATCAAAAATCGTAATCTAATTTATTTTGCTGGCACTCAATGAACGAGTGGATTGACAGGAATATGGGGCGAGTTTTTCTTGCGCCTGCAGTGACACTCATCTTGATTTTTTCAATATTTCCACTTATTGCCTCCTTGTTGCTGTCCTTTACCCGCGTCAGGTTATCAGGGGGCGGTTTTAAGATTCGCTTTGCCGGATGGCGGAATTTTGACAAGCAGCTCTTTGGGTCAGAACAGTTTCATTTACTTGGAACATTCACGGAAATAACAGCTCTAGGCTGGGTTGTTGGTTTGGCCTTTACAGCAGTTCTTCTGTGGTGGATTTTCAAATATGTTCGGCATTCCTTCACTTGGTTTGGCTTCATTGGGCGGCTGTTCACCCTAGCAATGGCTCTTGGTTTGGTGTGGCTATTTGCCGCCACGCTGTTGAGTGGAAATCATTTTGGAACGGTAGGGGTCACTCTCTTTTATGTTTTAATAGGCTGTGGTATTCAGTTTTTGATTGGAACAGCTCTTGCCTTTGCTTGTTCACTTCATATTAGAGGGAAGAATGCATTTCGGGTTATATTCTTTGTACCAATGATGATTACCCCCATAGGGGTGGGTTATATTTTTCGAATGATGGCTGACACAACGAAAGGCCCGTTTGCCAATATGTGGCAATGGATCGGATTAGGAGAATTCGCTTGGGCTACAGATCCTTGGGCCGCACGTATTTTTATCGTCGTGGCTGACAGTTGGCAATGGATTCCTTTTGTGTTCATCATGATGTTGGCTGCCTTTGAAAGTGTTCCACGCGATTTAACCGAGGCGGCCGAATTGGATTGTGCAGGCCCGTGGCAAAAATTTCGTGAAATTATCTGGCCCCATGTTTTACCCATTGCTGCAACCGTCATGCTTATTCGGACAATTGAAGCGTTCAAGATTGTTGATTTACCTAACATCATGACTTCAGGTGGCCCAGGAATTGCCACTGAATCGGTTTCATTACAGGCTTATTTTGCTTGGCGATCTCTGGATTTAGGAGCGGCTTCGGCCATAGCCTATATTCTTCTCTTTATCACAGTCGTTACGTGCGCCTCGTTCTTTAACCTAGTCGTTCTCTCACGCGTTAGAAAATAGTATGAAGATACTCACTAAGCCCAGTCTTTTTGAACCACGCGTTATCGGTGAGATGGCACCGGCAGCACGAATTATTTTATATGCAGTGCTCCTAGGTTGGGCAGCATTTGTATTATTTCCAATTTATTGGCTCGTAATCACTTCGTTTAAGAATGCCGCAACGGTCAACCAAGGGCCTTTTTTCTTACCTTGGGTGGATTTTCGCCCGAGTTTACACGCATGGCGTGAATTATTTGTCGATGATTACCAAGACACACTGCGAGCCTATTTTAATTCGATAGTCATTTCATTTTCGGCGACCGCTCTTTCAGTTCTTGTTGGCTCAATGGCTGCATATGCCCTCAGCCGGGTTCATTATGCTCCCAACCTCATTACAATTCTTTTTTTCATTTTTCTGGTGGCCCTTACGTGGGTTTCGATCAGCACATTTGCTATTGATTGGCGGTTAGCCGTTGCCGTGGGCGTGGCATTGTTTTTTTTCTTGGCTCGTGCTGTGGGGCGGTTGTATCAAATCCGTCTCCATAATGGTGATATTCTTTTTTGGATTATATCACAGCGGATTCTTGCCCCAATTGTTGTTGTCGTACCCATTTATATGATGTTTCAGTCAGTACGAATGTTGGATACCCACTTGGCACTTATCTTAACTTATTGCGTCGTGAATATGCCGATTGTGGTCTGGTTGATGTTTGATTTCTTCAATACAATCCCACGAGATTTAGAGGAAAGTGCTCAATTAGATGGAGCGACAATGTTTGGGACATTTAGAGAAATTGTCTTGCCGTTGTCTCGAGCCGGTCTTGCGGCAACGACACTTTTGGTTATGATTCTGAGTTGGAACGAATACTTATTTGCCCTGTTTCTCTCAACCACTAAAGCGCAAACTATGCCGATACTCGTTGCGGCAATGAACGCAGGAGAGAGGGGTATTCTGTGGTGGACAATGAGTGTTGCAATCATTGTCATGATCATACCGGTCGTTCTTCTTGCAGTGATTTTACAAAAATATATCTCTAAAGGTCTTCTGGTTGGAGCGGTGAAAGGTTAGTCCATGGTTGAAGAAGTCATACCTTTAAGCGGGTCAGCGAAATCAATTTCAATCCGCTCAATGAACAAGTACTATGGGACTTTTCATGCGCTTAAGGATTTTTCGATTGAAGTTGAGGCAGGGGAATTTTTGGTCATTCTTGGACCATCGGGTTGTGGCAAGTCGACGGCGCTTCGTATGATTGCCGGTCTTGAGAGTATTTCGTCGGGTGAATTGCTGATAGGTGACACCAATGTCACTGAGGTGTTACCGAAGTATCGTGATATTGCGATGGTGTTTCAGTCTTATGCTCTCTATCCGCATAAAACGGTTGCTGAAAACATTGGTTTTCCTCTCAAAATGGCGAAGACGCCTAAGGATGCGATGGATGCCGCTGTGCGGGTTGCGGCTGAACAGGTTGAGTTGCAGGACTATCTTGGTCGGTTTCCAAGTCAATTATCGGGTGGTCAAAGGCAACGGGTTGCTTTAGCCAGGGCCATTGTTCGCCGCCCTTCAGTTTTTCTTATGGATGAGCCTCTCAGCAATCTTGATGCCAAATTGCGTGGGAACATGCGCGCCGAGCTTAAGCACATGCAGAGTGAATTGGGCATTACAACCATCTATGTAACGCATGACCAAGTTGAGGCAATGACACTAGCCCATAGGGTAGCGATTATGAAGGAGGGCGTCATACAGCAGCTTGGAACGCCAAAGGACGTTTATTCAGACCCAGCCAATTTATTTGTCGCAGGCTTTATGGGATTGCCACCCATGAATTTTGTCAAAGGTGAAATCGCGTCAGAGAGATTTCAAACACATGCTACGGAAATTGCTGTGCCTGGTTTTCCTGACACAGAGCAAGCCGCATTTGGATTTCGGCCCGAGGACAGCAAAGTAGTAGGGGCAGGGCAGGGGTTGCTTGATGCCAAGGTATACACGGTTGAAATGACCGGTGATCTAGTGCTCGTGACGTTTGATCTTGATGGAAGTCTTCTTGTTGTCAAAATGCCCAAAGACTTTGAAATTGCCCCCGGCTCAATCGCTGGAATCACACTTAACGAAGGTCAAGCATACTTCTTTGATGGAGAGAATGGGGCACGGCTTCGTTCAAGTTAGATTGCCAACTTGAATGTGGATTGAGCGGTATAGGGATTATGAAGAATTTCGCTTTAATAGCGTCTAATTGCCGCTTCAAACTCTTTCACTGCCGAGATTGTATTTTCGTCATGCAATAGTTCTATAGCAACTTTTGGGGCGATGGTAAAACAATTATGTCCTTGAGTTGCAAGTGTGAAAATCTGTTCGGCTGTACGAAGGGATGCGACTAGAATTTCCGTGGTGTTATTCAGAGATTGATTTCTGATGGCCAGCATGTGCTTTAACACCTCGTTAGCGGCCATGTCCTTGTCAAGCATTCGACCGAAGTAGGGGGCAATATAATCGACCTTGAGGGCCGTTGCAATGAGCATCTGTTTGGCGTCAAATGCGGCGGTTAACAAGATAGCTCCATTGAGTTTTTTAATTTCTCCTATGTTTCGAATTGCACCTTCGGTCAGTGGTATTTTGACCACGGGGCGAAGACCGGCAGAATTGCCGAGCTCATAAAAAGTTTCAGCCCAGTCAACGTAACGTTCTTCAGGACCATAGACCTGAGCATGAAGTTCAAGTGCTCCAAGGTCGGCAGCTCGACGAGCCATCTCACCCCAATTAATTGTTGGATAATAAAGGCCAGATTTACCTGCTAGAATGGGGTTTGTTGTAATGCCATGAAACAAGCGGGTAGGTATAAGGTCTTCCCAATCAGAGGTATTGGCAGTATCAAGGAACAGCTTCATAATATTAGAGGGTTTGTAACAATCATTAGAATATTTCTACTTATCCCAGTTAACTTATTAATTCTTGGTAAGATTACATAATATTAAATTAATATTTAAAAATAGGGGAATATATACTGGTTTCCCCATAATAAATTCTTGCTAGGTCATCTTGGATTTATCAAAAACGACCTGAATTCTTTCCCGATTGGTTGCGGGCTTCCAGAATATGATGCACCAGAAATCAAGCGTTAAGAAAATCGGGAGCCGGGACCAATATCCATCATGGTATCGTATGAATTCCAAGTATTCAATTCAAACCCGATCACGTGAGGTGAAGGGATAAGCTGAATTGGAAAGGCAGGACTCTAAACGGCAGCTCATTAGTTAATGTTGAAGCTGTTGTCTCTAGTCATAATTGTGTTATTGTTATGGGGCACCAACTCATGGGAAAATACGGAGAATTTCAATGACCTAGGCAAACACGACAACGGGAACCTTGCCAATGGGAACTTGCAGACCATGACGAAGCCAAACCTCTCGCGCTCATATACAATGAAGAGTTTGAACCAATCAAGGATACTTCAGGTAATGTGACCACGGCAAAATTGAATTATACCCCGAAAAAGGACTTATAAATCCTTGACAAGTAAAAGCCATAATGAGTAAAAATTTACCTAAAGGGAACAAGTAAAAATGCCCATTTTATATTCTCAAATTCCTTATTTTCCATTACCGAAAGGGTTTTTACTCCCAGCAAGAAGTACCGCACAAGTAACGAGTAAGCGCATTTAATCCTCTTCTACTTGCCAGAATTTAACCCACTTGGGATTCACTCCAAGTCTTGTCATCTTTCTTACCACTTTCAAAATAATTGGATGTATTCAGGAAATAACAACGGGATTATCTTTAAGTTCAAAATTTCTAGAGCATTAACATTCCGAGCATGAATTACTAACAAAAGAATAATGCGAATGCATTGAATTGCCCCCAATTTTAGTTGCAGCGACTATTCAGTCAATATGGGCGATTATTCTCAATTTAAAATCAATTAATCGGCTAAGCTTTCGAAATTCTTTGAAGGGGTGATTTTGGTTGCAAAAGCTTCACAAAAAGGAGGAAGTAGGATAAGGTTTGAATGGTGAGAATTCTAAGCCGGTAAAAGACCTTTTTGAGTGGCTTCAATTATGACTTTCTGAACTAAATGGGGAGCATTGAATTGAATATTTACCCCTCTTACATACAAGCCTATTATGCCCATCTCAATCAAAGTGGTTATTTGGTC
>MPNP01000007.1 GCA_002239085.1 Rhodobacteraceae bacterium bin131
ATGGTGATTTGACTTGCCAGATCTGGATTGTAGCACATTGCAAGAAAGTTATTGGCCTTTTTCCTAATCGCTCGATATTCAGGAAGATACCGGCCTGCTTGCCGCATTAACCAAACTGGAGGGGGATAGACAGTATCACCGCGAAGTACTCTTAACAAAGGCTTTTGAGACGAATGATTTATGTTAGTTTGCATAGACTAAAATTTAGGCTTGAAGGTTTGCCTAGTTGACCCGCTTATAAAATAACGTTTAATTGTAGAGAATAGATTAGTCAATCGGGGGTGATTAGTCACTGTAACTTCCCCAATCCACCCCTTAATCAACCGAACAACCCCAATATACTAACTTTTTACGATCAATTGATATTGAAGGACAACAAGAGGAATCTTAACTATTCAGCAACCAGAAGGCTATATTTGTTTCAGTCCATCTGTACAATATATCTAATTGAAGCAAAAGTTGTTTCCACAAGGATTGAGAGGGTACTCAAAAAGTAAGGTCGGTAGACTGTTCGCAATTTTACAAACAAGAAAACATATAGAAACAGTAAGCATTTGTGCATCAATTTAATCCTCAATGAGGAACTGAGGGCTTGTCTTATAAGGAATTTATGGAAGTGTATCGAGTAGATGTATCGGTCTGCTTTTTATTTAGCACTGCTTCACCTGTTTAATTCCGAAAGAAATTCTTATGAAATTGACTTAGAGATGATTCGGTGTGAAGCAGTTTAATGCAATAAATTTAAAACGAAGATTGAATTGATGATGAAACTAAACAATTTTGAACATTAAATAATGAATTTGTCATGCTAAATAATATTGGTTTGCCCGGCTTTATGTTACTTATTATATTGCCCTTTTTCATCTACATTGTATGGCTAGTTTGTTCTTGGATTAGCAGGTCGTCAAAGAAAAAGAAGTTAGAAAACGAACTCTTGGAATTAGAAATAGAGAAAAAAAGGAAAGAGGGTTGAAAAAATCTACAATGAAGTAGTTTTCAGAATATACCAAGGTCAATCAAACCAACGATTTTCCAGGGTTATCGAATGCTGCCGGAAGAATACAATTATTCAATTAACTAATTCAAACAATACGGATTGTATAGTTCTTTGAACCGATTAGAACTAATAAACAACTTAATCACATAGTCACTTAATTCACAGTTAGAA
Source organism: Rhodobacteraceae bacterium bin131 (assembly GCA_002239085.1). Lineage (GTDB taxonomy): Bacteria > Pseudomonadota > Alphaproteobacteria > Rhodobacterales > Rhodobacteraceae > MPNP01. The sequence continues at coordinate 1,169 of MPNP01000007.1, forward strand.
GTTCAACAAAACCTTTTCTTACCCGAGTGACTCAGACCTCTTTTATCCTCAAAGAATGATAAGCAAATAGATTCCCAAACACTCATATGACTTCAATTATTCACAAGAATAATTCCCCCGTAATTCGGATTGGAACCAGAGCTTCAAAGCTTGCCAAGAAGCAGGCACAAGAAGTTAAAAACGAATTCTTACTTAAGTTAGTCGCTGATGAAAAAAACATAATCCTTTCTGAATATACGACAGTTGGCGACCGAGTTCATGATAGGCCTTTTCGGATGATCGGAGAAAAGGGAGTATTCTGTAAGGAAATTGAAACGGCGATTCTTGCCGGTAAAATTGATGGCGGTGTACATTCGCTTAAAGATATGCCAGTTGACCAACCGGAAGGATTGCTGATTGCAGCTTATTTCAAGAGAGAAGATCCACTTGATGCATTAATTACTCATCAAGCAAAAAATTTGCATGAGCTACCGAGAAATGCGATAATTGGTACATCCAGTATTCGGCGACAATTGCAAATCGCCAGAGCTAACACAACAGTAATCGTTGAACCAATTCGAGGCAACATTTTAACTCGAATCAATAGTTGGAAAAAGGGTGAGGTGGACGGTCTTGTTCTCGCCTGTGCCGGGCTAAACCGAATGAAACTCTTTGGACTGCCACGATTTACTATTCCGTATTCAATTTTGCTTCCTGCACCAGGACAAGGAACAATTTGTTTCGAATGTCGTACTGATGACCGTCAAACAATTGAGATTCTCAAACAAGTCAACCATGTTGAAACCGAGCTCGCATCTAAGGCTGAACGTTCATTTCTACGATCATTGGGAGGAAGCTGTGATCTTCCAGTTGCTGGATTTGCTACAATCAACGCAAACGAGTTGATATTAAGAGGTGAATTTTACTCTGATAAATTAGAGCGATTTATTTCTGGTACAAAAACTGCCCAAATTAATCAAGGAACCGATTTGGGTCAAGCATTAGCTGATGAACTCCTTGAGGAGGAGAGTCAAAAGCTTGCTGTGGTTTGAACTGTTGACCTCTGATTATCTGGCGGGTAAGTATTATAGGTCGGGAGTTGTTAATTTATTCAATCAACATTGAGTTCGTTAAGAATTTCGGCAAACTGAGCCCCATGAATATCACTATCAAGTCGACTCCCCTGGATATGATGCCGAGGAAAACTAATTTTGAGCGTATGCAATGAGGGAATTTTGAAAATCTCTAATTGATTTTCACTGACTTGAAATAAATTGGCTATGATTTCTGGGGTCAATGTTTCAAGTAACCATTGATAATTGGTCTGATTGATACAAAACAAGTCAATTGTTATACAGAATGGGCCAGCATTCTTTGATCTGATCTTTTTAACCCTGCTACCGAGTTGTGCCATTGACTTCTATGACCTCTAATTGAAAGGGTTCCATTGGGTCTGAAACAACCAATGCATGATTGAGGTAGAATTCATAGAGCGGGCCTCTTGGTGTTTCCGCCGGGGAGTAAGGAAAAGAAAATGTTGGAAGCTCTTCGTCAGCAGAGAGAGGATAATGAAGAAAATACGGGTTGGCATGTTTTGCAATTTCGTTGGCAATATCTTGTGTATCGGCCGTCACAATACATAACACACCAATCTCTGCAGGATTAGTGTTTTTAGTTTCTAATTTTCCAAGAGTGCTGTTGCTTCCAATAAGACGAAAATCAAGGCTGAATTGTTTGGGGTTGAGTTCAAAACTTTGTTCAATTGTTTCCAGCAAGTAGGATTTTAAATTATTGACCCAAGTGGCAGCATTTTTTATGTAGTGCTGATTGCGTAAGAGCGTAAGAGTTGTGGTTTGATAACCGCTAATGCCAACACCTTCTAATTTGACACTATACTGTTTGGCTTGAATCCACTTTGAACCACTCACTCTGACTCTTTTTGGTGAAACTGCCTCGTATTGTGCTTCGGTGACATCAAGATAACCGCCGGGCTCAATTAGTTTAAATGGGTTAGCATTTTCATAAAGCATGTGAGAGGAAACCGAGTAAGGTGTACATTGCGCGTCAGGATGTAGCGGTTCAACTTCACAATAAGTATCAAAAAATTCAACCAAAATACAACCGCTCATAGGATGGGTGGAACACAACGCACCACATTCAGCAATTTTTGCTCCATGCCACGCAATTCCAGCTTGAGTTGAATGCAAGAGAGGTAGAGCCGCGATGGAAGCGGTATCAGTTGCTCGCCCTGCAATCACAATATCAGCTCCCGTATTGAGAGCAGCCTGAATTTGCTCAACGCCCATTAAGGCAACAATGTTTTGGCAGTTTTCAATAATCTCGGCTGAGATAGACGGGGCATACTGCAAGGCCAAAAGCTTTTTGTCTAACCATGCTCTCTTTATTGTCTCCGGTTCCTGTGAGGATTTAATTGTCGCAATTTTTAAGTTGATTTTGAGTGAGTGAGCAATTTCGTTGGCAATGCCGACTAACCAATCAACTGAGCGATTAGTTCCGCACGTTCCCGCTGAAGTAATTATCAGCGGAACCTTGGCTCTGTTTTGTGCCTCAATTAAAATACGTAATTCATTTTGGGTTGTCGCTGACGCATATTTTGATGTTCCAGTACCAAGATAGTAAGGACCACTATCGGTTGAGCCCCCATCAATCGCAATGAGGTCAGGGCGACGTTCTAGTCCTTCTCGTAGTGCATCTTGGTCAAACTGTAAGCCAAGTACACCTGAAGGAACAAGTACTTTAACCATGTGTCTTTGCCCACGATTAGTTTGTTGAAGGTGGGGTCGGTTTGTTAAGAAATCTTCTTAAAAACATGGGGGCAATGAATCCAGCAATTGAAGCAACCCATAAGCCAATGGCAATGTTTGAAGAGAAAAGATAAGTCCAATCACCATCAGAGATGATCATCGCACGTCTTAAATTGTCTTCCATGTTGTTACCAAGCAAGATGCCAAGAATAATAGGAACTGTTGGAATATCAACTTTGCGACAGAGATAGCCAAATAGACCAAATAAAATCATGAGAAATAAGTCATGTGAACTGCCAGAAAGAGAATAAATTCCTCCAAAAGCAACCATAGTAATTCCCGGTAGAAGGATACTTGGCGGTACAGTCAATATTTTAACAAAAATTCTGACCAAGGGGACATTCATGATGAGCAGTACAAAATTGGCAATTAACAATGAAGCCATCAATCCCCACACAACCTCGGGTCTTTCCTCAAATAGCAAAGGACCAGGTGTGATATTCAAGGTTAGTAATATAGCGAGCAAGACTGCTGTTGTTCCAGAACCGGGAACTCCCAAGGTTAACATAGGAACTAAAGCTCCACCGGCGGCAGCATTATTCCCTGCTTCTGGAGCCGCAACACCCTTAGGATTTCCCTGACCAAAGGTGTCTTTATCGCGGGCAATTGCCTTTTCAGACATGTAGGCTAAAAAACTTCCTAATGACGCCCCAGCTCCTGGAAGTATACCAGCAAAAAAGCCGATTGCTGTGCCTCTCAGCATAGTCATCCAACAACGGGCAATATCTTTGAATGGAATTGTGATTTTCTCAAGCTTTATCCCAAGAGCCGTATTTTTGCCATGACTTTCAATGTAAATGAATACCTCAGCAACAGCGAATAAACCGACAATCGCTACAAGAAAGTCGACACCATCTAAAAGTGAGACTTCACCAAATGTTAATCGGGGTAACCCCGACTGATTATCAAGCCCAATCATGGCTATTCCTAATCCGATTGCCGAAGCTAAGGCAGCCTTGATTTGATTTTTTGAGGCGAGTCCTCCGAGAGTGCAAAAAGCGAGTAAGTACAGGGCAAAATATTCTGACGGGCCAAACAAGTAGGCAACCCGTGCCAGGGCAGGGGCTAATAACATCAAGCCAATGGTTGCCAAAAATGCCCCGACAAATGAGGACACTCCCGACAAAACAAGCGCATCTCCTGCACGCCCCTTTTTGGCCATTGGAAAGCCATCAAGAGTCGTCATAAGGGCGGGTTCATCTCCTGGTATGTTGAGTAATATTGATGAAATTCTACCCCCGTACATGGCACCATAGTATACGGATGTCATTAATACCAATACTTCAGTTGCATCCAGGCCTAAAGAAAAGGCAAGAGGGATTAAGAGGGCCACTCCATTTGAAGGTCCTAAACCAGGTAATGAACCAATAATTGTCCCTGCAAAACAACCTGATATCGCAAGTAAAAGTGTTGAAAAAGAAAGGGCTATTGCAAATCCCTGACTAAGATTTGCAAAAAACTCCATTGCTAAAAACCTCTAATTGCGTAAAGTCCGAGACCTAAGCCATAATTCAAAATTAAGAACAAGCCGATTGAGAGGCCTACTCCTGTTAATATGGCATGTTTAGCGTTGGGGACAATCAGATAACTCAAAACAATTGATGTAATTATGGCCGGGATAATAAAACCGTAAGGACGGAGCGTAATTGAGAATACATACATCATAAGTGCTGCAATCGCTAGTTTTCCATAAACCTTCAAGGGCGGCCATGATGTAAATTCATCAGGGAGTATAATGATTAAAATGCCACAAATTAATGCCACACTGCTGACAATAAATGGGAAAGTTTTTGACCCCACAGGATCTGGTAAAAACCCTGTGGGAATGAGTGTTACATTGTAAAGGTAGAGGCCTGCGATAAGACAGACTCCCAAACCTACAATTCGGTCAGCAATCACTATTGGATAACTCCAAGTTCCTTGGAAAGAGTTTGGATATCAGCAATGACTTCGGCAAGATATACCTGAAAATCGTCACCGACCTTGGTAAATGGAGCAAGCCCATTATTTGCCATTTCTTGTGCCCATTCAGGTGAAGCTGCGACTTGATCTAGAGCGTTGGCCCATTTATCATAGTCAGCTTGAGATATACCTTTGGGGACATACAATCCACGCCAATTGACGGCTACAAGGTCAACACCTTGTTCTATTGCAGTTGGAATATCTTCAAAACCAGGAATACGTTCATCGGTAAAGACCGCTACAACACGGACATCTCCAGTATTTAAGAACCCAACAACTTCGGAAATATCTCCCGTCATTGCTTGTGTGAAGCCACCAATAGTCTGAGTAATGGCATCTCCACCCCCATCAAGACCAATATACTTTACAGAAGATACATCATTATAGCCCACTTCACCCAAAGCCATCAACACCTTAAGGTGATCAAAACCTCCGGTGGCAGAGCCCCCAGCAAAGGTAACCGATGACGGGTCATTTTTTACCGCATTCAGTAAATCCATTAGATTCATGTACGGTGAGTCAGCAGCAACGACTAATACGCCGGGATCGGCACCAATTGCACCTAAAAAGGAAACTTGGTCAGACGTCATTCCAGCATAGGCATTTTGGGCTAATCGAGTGGCAGTAGCAGAAGAAGCGGCGACAATCAGATTCCCGTCTTCATTGCGCTCATTTACAACATGACTGTACGCGACTGCACCGCCACCGCCGGCCATATTAGTAACTTTAACTTGCTCATCAATGGCACCAATATCATACATGATTTTGCCGATACTGCGGCAGGTAAAATCCCAACCACCGCCAACATTGGCCGGTGCAATACATTCAGCAGAATAGGCCGCAGTTCCAAGACCCATGGAGAGGACAAGTCCAACCCCAATCGCCAGTTTTCTAAATAATCTCATAAAATCCTCCTAAAATTTAAAATATTACGTGTCAACAATTTGATACCAATACGTGAAAATAACAAGAACTAAATGACCTTTAGCACCTTTCTTTTTTGATTAAAATGTTGCAAAACAAGGGTGAGCATGAACAAATCCCTGAATATTGAGGGGGATGTATCGAAAAAAAGTGGCGAATTGATGACCAAAATTGGCAAGCACTTGATGACCGGTCAATCTTATTAGAAGTAATCACTCTCGGCCTTGATTGATTTTCAACTCAAGCCTCAATCGCGTTAAGAAGTTGTTTTTTGACTTGGTCTAACCGTGATGGGTTTAAAATTTTTAAGCCCGACTTGTTTTTGACATAAAACACATCAACGGCTTGAGCGCCATAGGTGGCAATAGTTGCCGAAACAACCGAAAGATTAGACTTGTGGAGGGTATTGACCAATTCATACAGAAGTCCAGACCGGTCATACGTGTCAACCTCAATAATGGTGTATAAGTCCGAACCATCATTATCAAACGTGATTTCAGTCGGTACCACAAACCGCGAGCTCCCCTTACTCAAACGGCCGCTGTCTTTAAGGGAATCACGCTTGGCAAGGGTTTCATCGAGTAAGGCAAAATTGTTGATAAATTTATTAATTTGGCCTTTAACCCGAGACAGTTTAATCATTTCATAGGGTTTCCCGTTTAAATCCTGAAGCCAAAAGAGGGTTGTGACGAATCCATCTTTGGTCAGGAAGGATTTGGCATCAACAATGTTGGTTTTCGCTAAGGCAAGAATTCCCGCCAAGCGTGGAAATAATCCAGGCACGGATTTCCTGACGAAGCAAACTCTGGTGGCTCCTCTTTTTTCGTCTTGCGTAAATTCAAACACTGTTTTTTCATCTTCAACTGAATTCAACAGCTCAATAATTTTAATTTGTTCATCAGTCTCCAAATTTTGCCAGAATGACTCAGAATGACGACTGAGTGTTTCATCAGAGTGATCTAGTCCATTCTTTTGTAAAATTTGTTGTGCCAAATTTTGTGATTCGCTGACACTGTAATGCGATGCAAAATTCAAGCTACCTTCGGAAAGAGCAGTATGTGTAAACTTGTACAGTCCACGAAGCATGTGAGCTTTCCAATCATTCCATACCCCTGGTCCAACACCATGGATATCACATACCGTTAAGACAGTTAATAGTTTAAGACGAGTGCGCGAGCCGACTATTCGAGCAAAATTCAATACTGTTTTCGGGTCGCCAATATCCCGCTTCTGCGAAGTATCAGACATCACGAGGTGCTTTTGAATCAACCAGACGACAAGTTCAACTTCCTGTTGGTCTAAACCCAAGCGAGTGGCCGCTTTGGCTGCTTGGCGAGCCCCAAATTGCGAGTGATCTTGACCCGAGCCTTTGCCACAGTCATGCAAAAGCAATGCGACATACAAAACTTTCCGATTGATTCCTTTTTTAAGGATTTCAGTGACTATCGGCAAATTTTCTTTTAACTCGCCTTTTTCGATTTTGGCCAAAAAAGTCAGGCATTGTATGGTATGTTCATCAACGGTGTAATGATGATATAAGTTATACTGCATCATTGCCACAATCGGGCCAAACTCTGGGATAAAGCGGCCAAGTACACCGAGTTCATTCATCCGCCGGAGAACGCGCTCCGGATTACCATAATTTAATAGGGTATCCATGAAAATCTTGTTTGCTTCGGGATCATTCCGAAATTTCCTGTCAATTAAATGAAGGTTCGCCGATATGAGTCGCATGGCATCAGGATGGAGTAGCTTTTGCGTCGCTAGCCCAACTTCAAACAAGCGCAAGATATTTAAAGGGTCTTTTAGAAATGAGGCCGGATCACTTATCGTCATGCGACCGTGGAGTTCAGTGTATTCGGGTGGAAGGATCACTTTTTTTGACCGTGTTCTCCGAAACCATCCTTGGATAACGGGAACTTTCTTCTTGTGTTGGGCTTCAAGTTTTGAGAAAAGTATTCGGGCTAAATCACCAACATCGGTGGCAAAACGGAAATAATCTTGCATGAAAACTTCGACGGCTTTACGTCCGTTATTATCCTTATAGCCTAGATTTTTTGCGACATCGTACTGAGCCTCAAAATGTAAAACATCTTGGGGTCTATTTGCGAGATCATGGAGCTCACACCGAACAGCCCATAGAAAAGCTTCGGCACTCATGAATCGCTCAAATTCTTCAATCGTTATAACCTCAAGCTCAATCAAATCTTTGATATCGGAGATTCGATACAGGTACTTTACGATCCAGTACAGAGTTTGTAAGTCGCGTAATCCTCCCTTACTTTCTTTGACATTGGGTTCAAGCAGATAACGATTCCCTCCTTGTCGTTCATAGCGGCTATTCCGCTCTTGGAGCTTATCCTCAACATAATTCGGACCAGTGTTTTTAAACAGATTGTTCCACAAGAGATCATGTAATGAGACTGCAAAATTGCGATGTCCCCATACGAATCGGCTCTCCAACAGTGCCGTACGAATTGTTAGATCTTCTTTGGCATAATGAAGGCAATCTTTTTGCGAGCGAACCGAATGTCCCACCTTTAATTTGAGATCCCACATGAGATATAATGCGTTCTCAATGATGATGTTCACTCTGTTTGAAGGGGATTCACTGATCAGAAAGAGGATATCAACGTCTGAGTGAGGAGCCATTTCACCTCGCCCATACCCCCCGACACCCATGACAGAAAAGTTTTCATTAAGTGGCTTATCACCATTCAAAATATTGGTTGAAAAGTCCATCGCAAGTTGCACAATGCAATCAGTGATGTAGGCATAGGAACGAACGAGCTTTAAGGATGCAAAGGGAGAAATGAGATAGTCAAAGCGACCGGCCTCTTTGATTTTATTTTGTCCATTGACCAGCTTAGAGGAAATAATCTTGATGGTTTCACTTCTGATTTTTTTCTTCTGGGAATCAGAATAGGAACCTCTTTTGAGTAATTCGACAAACGGCGTGGTGTCAAATATCTCTGAAGGGTGTAAAATTAAACGCGATGGCTCCACTTCGGGCAATTGGACCTTGTCTACGCCCATCATCTTTCACTCCTACCTTAAATATTATCCCAACATCCGTAAGAACTTTGCTAATTTGAATTATATCAAGATACAGATAGGATAACATTAAATTAAGATGTTTTAGCCATAGATTCTTTTCCTGTAAATAAATTTTCTACGGAGTGTACTTCAATGAATGAGTTGGAAAAGCTTTCAGTGATTCGATACCCAAGAGATTTGCTTGGCTATGGAAAGCAAGCTGATTGGTTTTATTGGCCCGGCAATGCGAATTTAGCCGTGCAGTTTGTCATCAATTATGAAGAGGGAGGAGAGAATTGCTTGCTTCACGGTGATCAAGGATCAGAAGCTTTTTTATCAGAAATTATTGGTGCTGACTCATGGCCAAATCAACGTCATTGGAATATGGAGTCAATCTATGAGTATGGAGCTCGTTCGGGCTATTGGCGTTTGCATAGAATATTCACTGAAGCACAAATTCCGGTAACTGTCTTTGGTGTTGCGACAGCATTAGCTCGTTCTCCTGAACAAGTTTCGGCAATGCTTGAAGCCAATTGGGAGATAGCCTGCCACGGTTATAAATGGATTGAATACAAAGACTTGACCCGAGAACAAGAAAAGGAACACCTCATACAGGCAGTCGCTTTGCACTCCGAAGTTGTTGGCAGCAGGCCTTTAGGCTGGTATACAGGGAGATGTTCAGACAACACGATAGACCTTGTTGCAGAATATGGTGGGTTTCAATATCTCGCAGATAGTTACGCTGATGATTTACCCTACTGGCTTTCAATAAACAATGCTGACCAGTTAATCATTCCTTATAACCTCGATACTAATGACATGCGATTTGCCACCGCCCAGGGTTTCAATACAGGTGAACAATTTTTTCAATATCTTAAAGACAGTTTCGATGTGCTTTATAAAGAAGGTAAAGAAGGCTTTCCTAAAATGATGTCAGTTGGTTTGCATTGCCGCTTGGCTGGGCGACCAGGGCGAACTGCCGGTCTCCAGCGTTTCATTGATTATGTCATGGGTAAAGACGATGTGTGGTTTCCAACTCGGCTTCAAATCGCTGACCATTGGCGAACGAATTTCTTGCCCTCTAATACACTTAAGCCAAACTTAATGCCGCGGCATGATTTTCTTAAAGCGTTTGGTGAGACCATAGAGGATGCTCCATGGTTAGCCGAAAAAGCGTATAATTTGGAACTCGGACCGGCTCATAACTGTCCTAATGGTTTGCATAATGCCTTTTGTCGGATTTTCCGAACCGAACCGAAAGAAAATAAACTTCAAATCTTAAGAAATCATCCCAACTTGGCTGGAAAATTGGCGTTGGAGGGCAGGTTAGGGGCAAGTTCAACGGAAGAACAGCAATCCGCAGGTTTGGATTCACTGACACCCGAAGAACTCAGCATTTTCACTCAGTTTAACAATGATTATCTAGAAAAATTTGCCTTTCCATTTATTGTGGCGGTGAAAGACACAAATAAGCAAGAAATTTTACAGTCGATGCCAATTCGTTTAAAAAGAGATTACGAAAAAGAATTTGATGAAGCTTGTCGTCAAGTCGAGAGGATTGCCTGGTACCGTATCAAAGCAAAATTTGAGGAGACATAGATTGGAAAAGGGAGGATATTACTACAGCCCAATAGGAGGATTACCGAATCAGGAAGAATTGACTTTGGGAAAAGCAAAGTTTAATGCCAGTTATCTTGTCATTCCTAGCCGTTCACTGACCGATATTGTTACCAGTCTTCTGCCTTTTTGGGAAAAGACACGACTATGGGTGCTCGCCCGTCCAATGTCTGGTTTCTCACATACCTTTGCCCATTACTTGATGGAAGTTGAAGAAGGAGGAGGGTCAGATCTTCCCCGAGATGATGATGGTGTGGAATCAGTATTGTTTGTTACTGAGGGACTACTTGAGCTCAAATATGGTGAGGGGGTATTTATTTTGACACCTGGGAGCTATGTTTATTTGCCTCCTTCATCAGATTGGGAACTGCTGAATATAGGAGATTCGCGAGCAGTATTTCATTGGATTCTTAAGCAATACGAATTCGTCTCAGGAATACCTGAACCCGAATTTTTTGTGAGTCATGATGATAAACAGCAAGCAATTGCAATGCCTGAAACCAATGGAGCATGGACAACAACGCGCTTTGTTGACCCCAATGACTTAGGTCATGATATGCATGTCAATATCGTCACTTTTCAACCTGGCGCAAGTATTCCGTTTCTTGAAACCCATGTGATGGAGCACGGAATTTTTATTCTTGAGGGTAAGGCAGTATATAACCTCAATGGCGATTGGATTGAGGTTGAAGAGGGCGATTATCTGTGGTTGCGAGCATTTTGTCCCCAAGCATGTTATGCCGCGGGACCAAGCCAATTCAAATATCTTCTCTATAAGGATGTCAATCGCCATCCAAAACTTAGTAATTTATCAAATATGCGATGATTTTGATGAATAGGCTTTATGGTGCAGTCATTGCGTAGTATTTCTCCAATCCCATTGAGTTCAGAAGGCTTTGCAGAATTCGGTGATGTGTTGGCATTTAATTCGGGTGACTCTGAAGCCAAAGCTATTAATCAAGGGCAATGTATTCGTTTGAATGACCTCGCCGACCTTGATTTTGACCCATCGGGTCGAATGGGAGTCAGCTTATTCCATTCCACAGTTTACACTTTGCCGCATAGGTTTGACCTGATGGAAAGGCATCCATATGGCCCACAAGTTTTTTTCCCTTTGGACTTGGGGCGATTATTGATTGTTGTCGCACTAGATAATAAGGGTATCCCAATTTATCCCCAGTGTTTTATCTCCTCTGAATTGCAAGGAATCAACATTCACAGAGGTGTTTGGCATGGGGTGTTGACCCCAGTTGCTGGAACCGGAAAAGTCATCGTGTTTGATTGGATTGGTGGTCAGAATAATTTAGAGGAGTACACTTTTAAACAACCGTGGCAAATTGAGTTCACAAGATTAGAGACCTAATTCGGCAATTTGCTCTAAGCTTAAATTTGTATCACTGCACGCGGCAACCGTAATTTTCCCTGATACAATTGCATCTTCTAATGCGTCATGGTGATTAAACGAAATTTCTAATCGTTCAGCCAATGCTTTGAGTCCATAGCCCTTCTCGTTTTTTGACTTTGCCCAAGCATATTTGGCAATTTTACAGCTATCAAGCCAAGTAAATTGGAATTGCTCAAGATCATAAAATTCCCAAGAACTTGTAATCACCTGTAAATCAAAAAGAGTGTGACTGACTATGAAAGTATTTTCTAATCGGTCTTTTAGTTCACCTTGAACATCACAAAAAGTGGGCTGACCATTGACATGTTTGGGTTTGATACCATGAACTCTAATATTGCGCCAGTCAAAAAGAGTATTGGGATTAATAAGGCTTGACCATGTGTCAATGATCGTTCCATTGTAAAATGTAGCAATGCCTATTTGGCATATACTCCATGGGTCGCTATTAGCCGTCTCTACGTCAATTGCATTAAAAGTTAAACTCATAAATATAAGAAAGTGGGTTGTTAAGCTCGACCGCTCAGCACTGCCGAAGGTTTAGTGTTGATCAGTTTAAATAAATATAGCAGACCAGAGAGTAAGGAGAATAGTGCTCCACAGACGACAATTGAAAAAGCCGAGTAGGGCTCAAACTGATATGGTAGTTCTAGAACAAACAACAACACTGCCCAGCCACCAACTGCTCCAGAAATGATTGCAACTATTCCAGCCGATGCTCCAAGAATAAGTGATCTGATTGCAAAAGTTGTCATGATCAGGCGCCGAGTGGAACCGAGTACTTTGAGAATGGCCGCTTCATATGCCCTAGCTGATACGCTACTTGCTGACGCTCCAATCAAGACCACAAAGCCAACTAGTAAGGTAACACTTGAAGCATAAATTATCGCTTTTCCTAATCCTGAAATTATCCGGGTAACATTCGCTAATCCTTCTGCAACCGAAATCATCGTTATGTTGGGATAGCGGCTGGTGAGGTCATTAAAGAGCTCCAATTCGGTTTGTGAATCTGAATAAATCGTAGCAATATGTGTATGCGGAGCATTCTGTACCGAGGTTGGGTTTAGCGATAAGATAAAACCAATCCCGACCGTTGAAAAATCAACTGATCTAAAGTTTATGACCTCAGCATCAAGGTTGCGTCCAAGTATATTGAGAGTTATCTGATCGCCGATTTTCAACCCAAGTTCAAGCCCTTCCTCTTCGGCAAAACTCACCACAGCTGGCCCATCGTAATTTTCAGGCCACCACTCGCCTCTTGTTACCACTGTGTTCTCAGGTTGCGACACTGAATAAGTAATCCCCCGATCTCCTTCTAAGACCCAGTGATCTCCGGTCACTTCTCGTGCTGGTCTACCGTTGATTTGAGTGATGATGCCCCTGAGCATGGGAGCCAGTTCTAATTTGCTTACACCGTCATAGGAATTAACTATGGTGGTGAACTCATTGACATCGTCATTTTGGATGTCTACGACAAAATATGAAGGCGCGTTGGTGGGAATATTGCTTGAGAGGTTACGGATTAGATTGTTTGAAATTTGTCCAATTGTTGCTAACACAGCGAGACCCAAACCCAAAGCGATTGTTAGGGAAATAACACCTTTATTGTTTCCGCCGATGGACCGAAAAGCCATTGAAACAGGTGTTATACCTCTGAGGAATTTGGAATGACCTAGGTAGTGTGCAACAAAGCGTGTTACTTGGGATGCCAAGCCGAGTAATAATAGAGTTGCGATAATACCACCTGAGGCATAAAGGGTTACGGAATAGATACCGGATGTCCAAGCAGCAGTACCAATTAAAATTGCAACCATAATTCCTATCGGAACAATGTAATTTATTTTGGGTAATCGAATTAATCGTTCTGAGGCTTCGCGATAAAGGGAGGCAGGTTTGACACCATCAGTTTGCGATAGGGCATACAATGAAAAAATCAAACCGATCAATAGTCCATAAATTGAGCTCTCTAACAAGATCCATCCATTAATCGCAAAAATAAAGGGGAAAGGGAGATTTTGGGAAATATAATTTGCAAGCACCAAAGGAATTGCAGTTCCAACGATGACACCAATAAGAACTCCAATACCGATCATTGCCATAATCTGAATAAGGTAGGTCTGAAAAACCAGTTTTTGGCTTGCACCCAACGATTTGATTGTGGCAATGATTTGGGTTTTGGTTTCAAGATAAGTTGAGACAGCAAGGGATATCCCAATGCCCCCGACAACTAATCCTGCAAGACCGACCAAGGTCAGAAAGGCACCAACTCTTTCGACCATTTCCTGAATTGAAGGCGTTCCATTACGTCTATCCCGCCATGTTATACCATTGTTTAAAGCACTTTCTGCTTCGGTTTGTAATGCATTCAAGTTGATATTTTCGTCAAGTTGCAAGCGGTATAGCGTTGAAAATAATGTTCCTTGATCTAATAGCCCTGATCCTTCAAGAGCACTTGATTTGACCAGGGTTCTAGGGCCTAAGGTAAATCCTCCCCCAGCATTGTCGGGCTCATTGGTGATAATGCCACGTAATTCAAATTCATTGAGTCCAAGTCGAAAGTTATCCCCTACATCAATGGCAAGTCGGTCAGCCAATGTTTTAAGCATTAAAGCACCAGGAACCCCATCAATAGTCGCAAGGGCTTCACTCAACGGAATTTGAGGATCTATAAGGACTTGTCCATAAATGGGATAGAATGTGTCAACACCTTTGACTTGAGTAAGAGCTTTATCAACTCCAGTAGGGGTATCCACCGCCGCAAGGGACCGGAACTCAACAACTTCTGATACAATATTTGCTCGCGATTGAAGCCACGATAACTCTTCTTGAGTGGCATATCGGTATGCAAATTCAAGTTCTACATCTCCGCCTAATAGTGTAGCACCTTCTTGAGAAAGTCCGTTTTCGATACCGGATTGAATCAAACCCACTAAGGTGACTGAAGTAACACCAAGAGCAAGGCAGACAACGAGAATTCGAAAGCTTTTAAGGCTTCCTCTTAATTCTCTTTTTGCTATAAAGAAGGCTTGGTTAAGATGCATCAACAGCTCACACTAACCTTGTTAAATTGTGCCATCTTTGATACGAACAACTCGAGAACATCGGTTCGCGAGTTCGCGTGAATGTGTTACGATAATGAGCGTAGTTCCTCTTGTTTCATTGAGTTGAAACAGAAGGTCAAATACCTTTTCACCATTTGCGGCATCTAGATTCCCTGTGGGTTCATCCGCAAAAAGGATGTCGGGTTTACCAACCGAGGCGCGAGCTAAGGCAACCCGTTGCTGTTCACCACCTGATAGTTGTGATGGATAATGATTGATTCGGTCACCTAAATCAACGCGAGCAAGCTCTGTTTCAGCAAGTTGAAATGGGTGTCTGATTTTTGCCAATTCAAGAGGCATTGCGACATTCTCCAGTGCGGTCATCGAAGGAATCAAGTTGAATGACTGAAAGACTACTCCAACATGCTTAAGTCTGAACAAGGCAAGATCATCTTCACTCATTGCCGAAATATCCTTGCTTAAACATTGAATACGGCCGGAGGTCGTTTTCTCCAAGCCGGCCATGAGCATAAGCAGTGATGACTTTCCTGAACCAGAAGGACCTGTTATTCCGACGGTTTCATTCTTGTTTATAGTGAGTGAAATCCCATTAATAATGTTAACCTTACCAGCATTCCCCGAAAGGGTTAGATTAACATTTTCTAAGGAAAGGATTATTTCTTCCATGGGCCTCAAATTCAATTTAACAAGACCAAACCTAAATGGTTTGCTGAAGCCTTTTTGCAAGTTAGGGCTCTTGGGGTTATTACTGATTTTTAATGTCCAAGAGGGTTTTGGTCAAATACGGATTAGTTTTTTCGGTGATAGTCTTGTTCAGGGATTTGGTCTTTATCCAGAAGATGGGATGGTCAGCCAAATGCAAAATTTGCTTGACCAAAAGGGTATTGAAGTCACCCTGGTCAATTCGGGTGTATCAGGAGATACGACTGCAGGAGGGCTTGCCCGACTTGATTGGACATTAGCTGATGGGTTTGATGGCATCATTATTCTGCTTGGTGGAAATGATTTACTTCGGGGAATTGACTATAACGAAACACGTGCGAACCTCACAGGAATCATGGAAATTTTGAAAGAAAAAGAAATCCCTGCATTACTGATTGGTCATGAGGCACCATCTAACTTTGGGCCTGAATATAAACGAGAATTTGAGCGCATTTATACTGATCTAAGTGCAGAATATGGGGTCTTACTATTTCCAAGAGTTTTCGCGCCTATTCAGGCATTAGGAACCAATGAAGATGTTCGCTTAGAGTACTTCCAAGATGACCAGTTACACCCTAACACCAAAGGGGTTCAAATTATTGTGAATGCGTTAGAAGATTTTGTCCTGATGCTTCTTGAGCAAATTAGCAACTCGCATTCAAGCGACCAAATGAATTCAATGTCAAATTGAATTTTGTGCTAATGTCTGAGTCGTAACTAAGGAATGATTTTAATTAATTGGAGTACGTCATGCGATTGATTTTATTGACCCTTGCTATGAGTTTATACTTTCTTCCTTTGAGCGCGACAGAGGTAGACTCACCCGAACAGTACGTTGAAGCCCGCCTGAAGATAATGAAATACATTGGTACTCAAATGCGCACCTTAGGGAATATTCAGCGTGGGAGAAGTGATTTTAATCCCGAATATGTGGGATCAGCAATGGGGGCCATTGCCACCATGTCAGAAACATTCAAATTATTATTTCCAGAGAACTCATTCATACCTCCATCTGATGCATTAGAAGATATTGTAGGCAATGAAGAGTTTATCTCTATCCTTAATCAACTTCGTGACGCTGCAACGCAAGTGAGCGTCAATCCAACAGAAGAAGTTTTTTCTGAGGCCTTTAGCCAAATGGGCGGGGCTTGTTCATCATGCCATCGGCAATTCCGTGACCATAGTAGTCATTCGCACTAACCGCCACATAGTTCATCATGTCATTGGCAATTCCTTCAGTAAGAAATAGCTTACTAATAGACATAATCATTGCCAATTTAGATCAACCAATAAGAGTGTTTTCAATTCACGGCGAAAGGAAACGAGTTAGTCATTTTATCTAGCGTATATTTCTTTGGTGATCTTGGGACTATTCATCAAACTAAATGATACAATGGTGGAATAGGATGCCAAAAAAACTGATGATGGGCTTATTCGCCCTGATTTTAATTGGGTTAGGCATAATTGTGTTGTTACTCATGCGGATTCCCCAAAAAATCGATAGAGAAAACTTTACGCTAAATTACACACCTTTAGTCCAACCTGACCCAACGCGAGGTGAAGTTCTGTACCATTTAGCCGGGTGCGGAAACTGTCACCTTAATCGCGATCCTGAATCACCGATTTTTGCTACTCTTGCTGGGGGAACACCACTTGAAACTAATTTTGGAAACTTTGTACCGCCCAATATAACTCCTGATAAACCAACGGGTATTGGAGCATGGTCAGATATTGATTTTTTGAATGCCATGACCCGGGGAGTAAGCCCTGATGGTACGCACTATTATGCGGCCTTTCCGTTTACCGCTTATGCTTTAATGTCCACGGAAGACATACTTGACATAAAAGCCTATCTTTTCAGCCTTGACCCAGTCAGTTATCAGGCCCCCAAAACCGATTTAGTCTTTCCGTTCAATTTTCGAATCAACAATTTCATTTGGAAAGCGATGTTTTTTTCTGACGACAAATTTGTTCCTGACGAAACTAAGTCTGAAGAATGGAATCGTGGTGCATATATTGTCAACTCTTTGGGCCATTGTGGTAGTTGCCACACTCCCCGTAATATCTTTACCGTAGAGAAATCTGATCAATTATTTCAAGGAGCCCCCTCATTAATTCCTAGTGAAAAACCGGCACCAAGAATTGCCGGTCTTGATAGGGATACTATTCTGAATGGCTTGGATGAATGGGCTGGAGCCGTTAATGAAAATTCATCCATGTATCTTGTCACACAAGCGTACTCTCAGTATGCACCCTATTCAGATCTTGAGGCGATAGCAACATATCTTTCCAGTTTACCTCCTAATTGAAGAAGTCACATTACTGACCTTGTTGAATAAACTGGTGCCGCTTAAGGGGTTAATTTTGACCTTGGGGTTGAGTTGCGGGATTAAAGTGGCTGATATCCGTATGGGCTACCTTTTGAAGTAAATTGACAAATCCCATGGCTTGATGAGATGCCGTTAAATGGCCTTTCTTTGCAGTTGCTTTAGCTGCTTCGCCCACAGTACCAGACGGGTTTACATCTTTGGCAATCCAGCTATAACTTGTCATCCCCACTGGAGAAAAGGGAGTAGTTTCTGCCGACGATTGAAAGTTTTGAGCTAATGCCATGTCAACGAGTTCAGGACGAAAGTGTAGCACGAGTGATGTTTCTACATCTCCTCCATGAATACCATATGTCTGTTCATAGCTAGAGTATAAATCTGGGGGGTAACCGAAATTTCCCCATTGGCATTTAACAACAAACATTCCATGTTGTATTCGAAGCTCTCTCCCCACGATTGAGATCAGATCGAGATTGCCGCCATGGGAGTTAACAATGACCATCTTTTTGATTCCGCTTCGGGCAACTGAATTACCGATCTCAGTCCAAGCATGGAGTGCTGTTTCAGCGGTTAAAGTTAGAGTGCCATATTCCCAAATGTGTTCATTTGATTTGCCGATTGTTTGGATTGGAAGAATCCGGACATCAAGTTCTTTAGGTAAAATCCGTTTTGATTCCTCAAGCATTCCTTGGCCGATGATCGTATCGGTACCGACAGGAAGATGAGGACCATGCTGTTCAATCGCTGCGGTGGGTAGGACCGCAATCGTTTTATGGGGGTCAATTTTATAAAAATCGCTTGCTTTGAGATCTAGCCAATCCAATTTTTGCTCCTTTTTCCTAATATCGTTTAACGAATGAGTTTGCCGAGTTTCTGTTCAACTTTTTTGAGATGGTACCGTCGACTTTCATGAGTTGAGCTATCCATTTGATAGTGCGAGATGAAAGCAGTTTTAGTTCTAGGATGGCATAAGGAACGGATAGCCCGAAGGATTGTTTTCTTTCCGGGTGAACCCATAAGTAGGGTGACAAACCAAGTCGCCCCTCCGCTTGTAAACAATCCTAAGCGGTTGATATGCCTAAGCCCTGGTTTAATGCGTTCATTATTGGTTGGCATATGAAACGCAACACCAGGCAATAATACCCGATCCATCCAACCTTTTAACATGGCCGGCAATCCATACCACCACGTCGGGTATATGAATATTAATGTGTCGCACCAAAGCACATTCTGAACATGGTGTTTCACGTAGCTTTGATTGACTTGAGGATCAAGATAAGTTTCTAATTCGGTCTTGTGAATATGGGGTTCAAACCCTTCCTGATAGAGGTTGGTCAATTGATATTCGATACCCTTTTCTTCCAGCTTATTCACAACAAGATCTCTTACAGCCGCGGTAAAACTGTTTTCGTTGGGATGGCAATATATGATTAAAACCTTCACTGAAGCTGACTTATCTGTTGTTTGACCTTTTTTAGAAAGTGCCCCCGTTTGGTATCATCGGCATTGTTCATGTCATATAGAGCTAGGTATTTGAATACATTAGGTTGAAAGTAAAATCGTAAATTGGAGTAGGCAATCATGCGTGGTGGGTCAAGCGTCATGAATGCTCGCAACCAGTTGCCTCCATAAGTTGCCACGCAGACAAGGCAATTGGTTTTTGATTGCACCGCCTTGATTTTGCCATCCTCAATATTGAAGGCTACACCGGGAACCATTACCCGTTCAAGAAACCCTTTGAGGATTGCCGGAAAACCAAATATCCACACTGGGTAGATAAAAAATATTCCGTCAGCCTTTTGCACTCGTTGGATATAACTTTCAACAGAAGCGCGGTTTTCGGGTATTGAATGATAATTTCGACGCTCCTCCTGTGACAAAATGGGATTAAAATTTTCTTGGTACAGATCACATAAATCGACTTCCCACTCGTTTTGCTTCAGAGTGTCGACAACAGTCTGTCTTAAAGCTGCAGAGTAGCTTTCAGGAACAGGATGAGCGTGAATGACTAATGCTCGCATTAACTCGCTTTAAGGATTTTCGGATATGAGTACATGCGGTCAAATTTCCAGCTTGGATCATCCCAAGCAATCATTTTACCAGGGTTAAGTAATCCTTTTGGGTCGGCTTCTTTTTTGAAGCTTAATTGCCGTGAATCAACTGTTTGACGACCGCCTTCTTCAAGGGTATATCGGTGGGGATTGAAAATCATACAGCCAAGTTCCTCATGGATACGAACGATCTCATCAAGTCTCTCTTCGGTGGTAAACTTAACAATGGGTAAGGCTGCAAACATGACTTTACCGTGTTCTCGTATCACTTCAAGGTGTTGTAATACTTCAGAGCCAAAAATTTGACGTACTTTGGCAATCTTTTTTAAATAATCAGGATACGCATATCTGACCTGAAGGTAGGTGATTGAAGGATCAATTCTTAACGCTCGCAAAGTAGTGTGGTTCCACGCATATTCAAAAACGGGTCCAGGATTGCGGGTCCAATCATTGTCATCGGAGCGATAAATGATTTTGGGTTTTTGCCTTTGTGCCATGAAGGTTAAGAAGGCATCAATTGAATGTGGAGCAACCATTAATGCGAGAATATTCGTTTCTTTATTGATAAATGGCTTGATTCGCGGGAAATAATCGTAAGCAATTGGTGCTTCCATGGGAGTTGCAAGCTTGATTAGAATACCGTCTTCATTGGCTAAGTCAGCGGCAAAATTAACCGATTCCATAAAATCGTCAAAGGCCAGAAACATACCGACCCACTCATAGGCAGGTGCAAGGGGCATTTCAATTTCGGTAATTACACCATTGGTTCCATATGCGTGTGAGACACGGGGGATTTCATCCCCACGAAAATCAAGAACACGGGGGTTTTCTTCCATGGTAACCACCCGAATACGGAGAATATTGCCGACATCTCTAAGTTGCCCCCACTTACAAGAACCAACACCGCCCGAACCACCGGCGATAAAGCCTCCAAGTGAGGCTGTTGCCCACGTTGAAGAAAACATTCTGATTTCCTGCTGTGAATCTTCAATACAGGCTTTGTCAAGGTCTTTGAGAATGCAGCCAGGTTCTGCTATCACCCGCCCTAAATGAATCGCTTTTACTCGATTCATCTGATTCATGTTGAGTATACATCCTCCGGCCAAAGGCATTGCCTGACCATAATTCCCAGTTCCTGAACCGCGAACCGTAATTGGAATATCATGCTTGTAGCATACCTTAAGGATTGCGATGACATCATCTTGATTTTTTGGAGTGACAACAAAATCGGCAACCAAATGATCAAGGTGTGATTTCAGAATGGGTGAATACCAGAAAAAATCACGGCTCATGGCTGCAAGTGCTGGTCCCGATTCAACCAGATCATATTGTCTTAATTCTTCCTTTGCAGTTGCTAGACCCATAATCAGGTGACCTCCGTAAGATAATCAAGTTCAGAATAATCAGGTAGAGTACGATCAATTTGCATACCCTTCCTGACAACAACACGGTCCATTTGTGGGCGCGACATTAATTCGTTAAGGTTTCGTGCTTTAAAAAGGATGAAATCAGCTGACTGACCACTCGCTAAATTATAGTCTTTAAATCCACAAACCTCCGCAGGGGTCTTTGAAAAAGAATTCAGCCAAGGAAACTCGGAGTGATCTAAATGGCAAATGCGTGTCGCTTCCCGTAAAACCTCAATCATATCTAAATCACCATAGGCATAGAACGGGTCTCGGGTGTTATCCGATGCAAAGCTGACGGGTATCCCGCGGCGTGCCATTTCGTGGACGAGCGTTATACCCCGCCATCGTGGAGTACGATCTCTGTTTCTATCTTGCAAATACATGTTACACATCGGCAAGGATACAACACTTAAACCTGCTTTAGCGACCAAATCTAGGGTGCGATCTATCGTCTCGTCATCCTGTTGGGAAATTGCACAACAATGGCCGACATTAACAGGAAATTCAAAGCCCATATCAATAACCAATTTGGCTATTATTTCCAACGTGTTTGAAGCAGTTTCATGTGTTTCATCAGTATGAAAATCAACATGCATCTCCCGTTCACGGGCGATTTCAAAAAAACATCGCAGGCGGCTTTCTATATCATCAGAAGGATAGGATACACAACCAAGGATGCCTCCTGATTGGGCGGCGAGATTGGCAATGTCAAGAAAGGTTGTTCTGTCAACGTCTTCAATACCAAGTATGGTAACCGCTTGAAGTTCTATACGCCCTTGCCACTCCTGTCGCATTTCAGCAAACAGTGGCCAAGAAATTCGATGTTGTGGCGACTTTGAATCCAAATGAGTGCGTATGGCGCCTGTTCCATGAGCATAAGCACATTGAAGGGCAAAATTCATTCGCGCCTGTACATCTTTTGTCTTCCATCTTTGCGTGCGATCTTGAGCAACTGTATTAAGGGCACCAAAGAATGTTCCGTCGGGATTGGATGCACGGGGCCATATATGCCCTTTGTCTAAATGTGTATGCATATCAACAAAAAGGGGTAAAAGTAGCCCCTTTTGAGCATCAATCGACACTGGGGAAGGTTGGTCGGTCAAGAACCCGTTTTGAAAAGAAATCTCTCTTGTATTGACTATAACTTGTCCGTCAGGACCATTCTCAACGACATTGGCATTCTTGATCGTCCAATGGACATCGGAGGGTAGGGCTAAAAAATCCATTAGTTTTCTCGCGACAAAGCACTTTCGTGCCATTTGTGTAAAAGAGCATGGCTTAGAAAGGAGAGGGCGGCAAATATCACGACTCCAGTTCCAGCTATAAGTATGAGGGCTGCAAACATCCTCGGGATGTTAAGCCGATAACCAGCTTCAATTATAGCATAAGCCAACCCTGGTTTACTACCACCTGACCCCGCCACATACTCGGCAACAACGGCCCCAATTAATGCTAATCCTCCCGCAATACGAAGACCACCGAGAAAATAAGGAAGCGCAGAAGGGAGCTGTAAATGCAACAATTTTTGCCAACGGTTGGCACCATAAATATTAAAAAGATTTCTTAGGTTGTGGTCAACAGAATTAAGGCCTAGGGTTGTGTTGGATAAGACAGGAAAAAAGGCCACCACCCAAGCACAAATTAATAGCCCCACAAAGCGATTATCAACATAAATAAAAATCAAAGGGGCAATTGAAATTATAGGAGTGACCTGCAAAATCACGGCGTATGGAAAGAAGGAAATTTCGACAAATTTTGACTGGGTAAATAATATAGCGAGGCCCACACCGCCAATAACTGCAATTAATAGAGCCAGCAAAGTTGTTTGAACCGTAACTCCTAAAGCGCCAATTAATAGGCTAAAATCTGTCCACAAGGTCACCAACACCAAGCCTGGTGAGGGCAATATATAATGAGGGATATCGTTTGATTTGACAATGTAATTCCACAAAAAAACAGTGATGGCAAAGATGATCAGGGGCATCAACCATTTGCCAATTTTTTCCATTTTTTTGCGTCTTCGTTTATTCAGTTCGTCTTTATCGATCACCCCTCTGGCAACCATTGAACTAGATTCACTAATACGGCTGGAAGTATCTGTGTTGGTCATTTCAAATATCCATTGACTCTTTTAAAGCCTCGGAGGTCATTCGACACATTGAGGCATATTTTGAGGAAGTTCTAAATGCTTCATCTCGGGGATAAGGTTCATCAATGTTCAGCTCTTTAATAATTCGGCCTGGTCGTGCAGCCATCACAGCTATGCGGTCAGAGAGGAACACACTTTCAAAAACAGAATGGGTTACAAAAATGATTGTACTTCCCGATTCTTCGCGAATTTTAAGCAAATCGTTATTGAGTTTGAATCGCGTAATTTCATCAAGGGCAGCAAAAGGTTCATCCATTAAAATGATTTTGGGGTCGGTTACAAGAGCGCGTGCAATAGATACTCGCATTTTCATACCGCCCGATAATTCTCTAGGATAGCTTTGGCTAAATTCTTTTAGACCGACTAACTCCAATGTATGGCTGATTTTTGCCATTGATTTATTGAATGATTTCCCATGAAGTCGGTAGGGGAGCCAAACATTTTTTGCCACGGTTGCCCAAGGCATCAAAGTCGGTTCTTGGAAGACAATTCCAATTGAACCACTCGTAGGTTTTTGGTGCCAATTTACCTTGCCAACAGTTGGTTCAGTAAGTCCGGCAAGTATTCGTAAAGCAGTCGATTTCCCGCAACCAGACGGGCCAAGGAGACTAATGAAATCGCCGGTGTGAACCGCAAGCGACATATCTCGGAGTGCAACAATATTCTCAGCAAAAGTTTTGCCAATATTATTGAGTTCAAGTAAGGGTAATTTTTCTGTCTGTGTCAAAAGATTGCCAGTAGAATAGGGACAAAAAAGTAATGAGGGTATGGAGTGCCATACCCTCAATCAATTGTTAAATCGTTTTTGAATTTATTTCAAATCCATACCGACTTTGTTGTTCACAAAGCTCGTATTGTAAGCTTGTGTTGAATCAATATCGTCTTCAATAACTCCCGAACTGACCATTTTATTGTAAAAGTCGCTCACTTTTTCGTCCGTCAAAGCTCCAATACCCATGGTCAAAGCGTCACCCGAGTCAACAATACCATTTTCCAGCATTTTTTCAATTGCATAAGCAATTTTATCAGGTGTCATTTGAGGGTTGTCCTGAATGATCAGTTTATCGGCTTCAGACCGGTCATTATACAAATAGTTGTACCAACCTTTGATTGACCCGTCAACAAAGCATTGGACAACTTCAGGGCTTTCAGCAATGGTTGCAGCCAATGTTTCAATTGTTGTCGCGTATGTTGAATAGCCAGCGTCAGCAATCAGAAATACTTCGGGAACAAATCCACCTTCCTTTTCAACCACATAGGGTTCAGAAGATAAGTAGCCTTGCATACCTTTATTCATGTCGGCTAAAAATGGTGCCGGATTGAATGTATAGGGTTGCCGCTGTTCGTCAGTAAAGCCATATTCCGCTTTCATCCATTGATAGAACGAGAAAAAGCCGTTGTCGCCAATCAAAAGTTCAAGGTTTTTCAAATCTTCAAAGCTACTTGCTTTGCCTGGGTGGGCGAGAATAACTTGGGGGTGTTTTTGAAAGATGGCGGCGACTGAAACAACGGGAATTCCTTCCCTAACCGAGTTAAATGCCTGAAGCAAATCACCACCCATGTGGAATTGAATTTCTCCGGCCATCATCAAGGCCCGGTTATTGACCTGAGGACCGCCGGGAAGGATGGTTACATTTAAACCACACTCAGCATAAGTGCCGTCAGCAACCGATTGATAAAATCCTCCGTGTTCTGCTTGGGCAAACCAGTTCGTTCCAAACGAAACATCTGTGAGATGACCGTCCGAGTGAGCCACACCAGCAAGCAGAATTAATGAAAATGTAATAGAAGAAAAAAAACGCATAATTTTTTCCTGTAAAAAAGTTGAAAATAAGCAGCCAAGGCTACAATCCACGTTCAATAACGATTTATTCGTTAAGTGAAATTTTAAAATAGGCACCATTTCAGTTAAAAAGATGACAGAGAACACCCAATTAAAAAAATCCGAAAGTGGTCCTCCCACTATAATTCAAATAAATGTTGTTTGCCATAAAAAAACATAATTCTAAATGGTAAAATGATGATTTGGTATAATTGAAAGGTACTCATTAATGTTACGAATAGCTAACAACTGTGGATAACATTTTAGTCACAGGAGGCGCGGGTTATATTGGTTCCCACGCTTGCAAAGCCCTGAAAAACAGGGGGTTCAACCCTGTTACATTTGATAGTTTAATTACAGGTTGGAAAGATTCAGTAAAATTCGGGCCCTTCGTAAAAGGCGACCTTCTTGACCCCCGAAGTATTGAACAAGTATTTTCAGAATGGAAGCCTAAAGCAGTCATGCATTTTGCCGCTTTAAGCGAAGTTGCAACATCGGTTAACACTCCCGAATTGTACTGGCGAAACAATGTTCTTGGAAGTCTGAACTTGCTTGAGGCAATGCTTAAAGCGAATTGCCATCATTTGGTCTTTTCCTCTACATGCTCAATCTATGGGGAAAATGATTCGGTCATGGTAAATGAAGACTCCCCGACAAATCCGTTAAATCCCTATGCAGCTTCAAAGCGTGCGGTTGAAGATATGATTAGTGGAATTGTTGCGGCTACAGAACTTAAGGTGATTCGATTCAGATACTTTAATGTTTCAGGGGCTGACCCAGAGGGTCAGATTGGTGAATTTCATAGACCCGAAACAAGCCTCATACCGCTTGTATTAGAAAATATAAAAGCTGTTTCAGGTCAAATAGAAATCTTTGGTGATGATTACCCCACAGCGGATGGCACGTGTATTCGTGATTACATTCATGTTGAGGATCTGGTTCATGCCCACATACTTGGCCTTAACGCACTTTTTGCAGGTTCAAAGAAGGATGAGGTTTATAATTTAGGTAATGGTAACGGTTTCAGTGTTAAAGAAGTTATTAATTGCTGTTTGAGAGTTACTAACAAACAGGTTCCGGTAATTATTAAGAGCCGTCGGGCAGGAGATGCTTCAGCAATTGTGAGTGGAAGTGAAAAAGCCAAACTGGAACTTGGTTGGCGGTGTCAATATCCTGAGATTGATAACATAGTTTCTCATTCTTGGAATTGGATTAAACACGGTGCATATCAAAAATAGATTTTAATCTCTCTTCAACTCGTTATGTCCCAATTTGAAGCTGTATTTTCATATTTCTATTGTTGATTGACAGTTCCAAACTTACAATTTCGATTGAGTGATTCCCAAGGGTCAAAGCGAAATAGAAAGGCCCTAAATCACTTTCCTTGAAAAAAGTGAATTATTGACGTGTTTCACCAAACATAAACTATACCGCTCCATGCATTTTGAAGGCTTTGTGGTCGTTAAGGACACCCCTCGTAATAACGTTACAACAATCAAAGTATAACCAACCAAATATAGTATTGGTGGTTCAGGGAAGTGAAAATCAAGGAGTCGTCCCGACATTCGAATTCGAAGACACAAGTATATATTTCATAAACAAGATAATAATTTTGAAAATTTCATGTAAATTCCATTGAAGGCAAGAGAACAAAATTGTGTAACCAAGGATTTGGGGTATTCAGAAGTGAGATCCAATAAAATCAATCTTTAAATTCAGTGAGGTATAATGAGAAGGAAAGCAATCAAGCCATCTACAGTACATCCACCCTTTGCCGATTATTCTCACGCCGTTTTGATTCAAAATCATACGTCCCAGTTGCTTATTTCTGGTCAATTGGGAGTGACTCTGAGCGGTGCCATACCCGATAATTTGGAAGAACAGGCAGTATTGTGTTTTACCGCGATTGAGGAAATTTTAAACTCAGCCGGGATGACGCGTGACAACACAGTTAAAATTACGACCTATTTGACCCATTCTGATTATCTTAAACCGTACATGTCAATTCGTGACCAATGGGTTAAGGAAATTAATCCACGTCCAGCTTCAACATTATTGATTATTTCTGGCTTTTCACGTCCCGAATTTAAGATTGAGATTGAAGCAACCGCAGTGAAGTAAATCATTTTCAATAAATCTTAGGATCGGTTTATTTGAAAAATACATTAAAACGACAACGATGTGACTCTTCCGAAAATAAACCTCGCAACACCTTCGGAAATTAGTTAAACTAAAGGTTCAAACTAATGACGTGGTCCATTCAAATGATGAAAATATCAAATTATGCCCTCTGATGATGACAATCTCCTAATCATCTCTAAGAGACGGTATGAAAAAGAGTTGTACTTACTGCAACTAGAACTCATAAAACTCATTGAATGGGTGCGGATTAATAATGTCAAAATCGCAGTCATCTTTGAAGGGCGAGATGCAGCAGGAAAGGGCGGGGTAATCAAGCGAATTACTGAATTTTTGAATCCAAGAAGGGTTCGGGTTGTTGCTTTGCCAGTCCCCACCGAAAGAGAAAAAACCCAATGGTATTTTCAAAGATATTGTGCTCATCTTCCCGCCGCAGGTGAAATTGTTCTTTTTGATAGAAGTTGGTATAACCGAGCCGGTGTTGAAAGGGTGATGGAGTTCTGTAGTGATGAAGAGTATTGGGAGTTTTTAAGGTCATGTCCAAAGTTTGAAGAAATGCTCATCCAATCCGGTATAATACTGATAAAATATTGGTTCTCCGTGTCCGATACCGAACAAGAAAAGCGCTTTAGGAGTCGTGTTAAAGAACCACACAAACGCTGGAAATTGTCAGAAATGGATTTGAAGTCACGAGATAGGTGGCAAGATTACTCGCGTGCCAAAGATGAAATGTTCGCCTATACTGATACGGAGATATCTCCTTGGTTTGTTGTTGATGCTGAAGTAAAAAGGCATGCTCGACTTAATTGCATTCATCATTTGTTATCCCTGATTCCGTATGAAGATCTCACACCTGAAAAGCATGAACTATCGCCTCGTCCTCAACCAAAGAAAAACTATGGCCGACCACCTATGCACCATCAATCTTTCATTCCTTCAGTCTATCCTTGAATGAGTTTCACATTTTAAGAAACTAATGGGGTTTTTCTCATCCATTCAGCTTGGAAATACTAATCGCATGTTCCCTTTGCTTCACCTGGTGACTCCACTGAAAATGAACTTTTAGCGAATGGCACTCTGGTTTATATCTGAGTGTTGTGGGCATATTTTTTTGAAGTTTCACTCAATTGCTATAAATAGCATTGAATCGTAGTTTGGAACTAATAGGGTAAACCATGACACTAGTGATAAGTATTCAATGAATTCATTTATTTCACTTGATCTTGAAGTCGCTAAAACGAGCGAGGGGAAAAGCAGAATATTTGAATTGGGGGCAGTTAGATCTGGTACCCAAGAAACTTTATTTCTTTCGGGCAAGGGCTTAATACAAAAGCTCGGAGAACTTGACCAATTTGCTGAAGGTGCATCTTTCCTGCTAGGGCAAAACATCATTGCGCATGATCTGAAAATATTGCAAGCTGCTAATCCAAGTTTAAAAATTTTTAATCTCCCAGTGATTGATACGCTCCGTCTCAACCCACTGGCATTTCCACAAAATCCTTATCATAGTTTAATCAAGGATTATCATGATGGAACAATCAAACATGGACAACGCAATAATCCAGTCCTTGACGCAAAACTAGCAATCCAAGTTTTTGAGGAACAACGCCAGAAACTTGCCTCAACTTCAAGCGACCTCCTCACGGCATGGCATTTACTATGTGTTCTAACTCCAGATGGTAAAGATAAAGCACTTGATTGGTTCTTTACGCAATTTCGAAAAGCTAGGCGACCATCGTTTGGTGAAGCTGTAAATTGCCTTAATAATTTATTTGCGGGTAAAACATGTGACACTTATGCAGCAACGCTCACTCAGAATATTTATCGTCAGGGTTGGGAGCTGGCCTATGCTTTGGCATGGCTATCTGTTGCGGGTGGTAATTCTGTACTAGCGAATTGGGTCCGACATCAGTTTCCTCAAGCGAGGCGCATTGTCGAGCAATTAAGAGATACCGCATGTAATGATTTAGGGTGTCGTTGGTGTCGTGAACATCATAATGCGGTAAAAGTATTAACACGCTGGTTTGGATTTGACAGCTATCGTCCAAAACCAGTGACCCACGATAATCAACCAATGCAACAGGCAATTGTTGAAGCCGTAATGGCCAAAGAGCATGTGTTTGGAATTCTTCCCACGGGGACAGGAAAATCCCTGTGCTATCAAGTTCCAGCACTATCTCGGTACTATAACTCCGGCTCGTTGACGGTAGTCATTTCGCCTCTGGTTGCTCTGATGGCAGATCAGGTGAGTGGTTTAAAGGAAAAAAATATTGATTGCTGTGTCACCGTCAATGGCATGCTTTCTATACCAGAACGAGCGGATGCACTTGAGCGTATACGGCTTGGTGATGCCGGTATCGTGCTGATTTCACCTGAGCAGCTCCGTTCAGCATCGTTGGTGAAGGCCATTAAGCAACGCGTAATCGGTGGATGGGTGATTGATGAGGCACATTGCTTATCACGCTGGGGACACGATTTTCGACCAGATTACAGATATGTTGGGAGATTTATTGGTCACCACGCCGGAGAAGAGCCGATTCCGCCTGTTTTATGTCTAACGGCTACTGCCAAACCTGATGTGGCCCAAGATATTAAGAGGTATTTTCAGAATGAGCTCAAAATTGATTTAAAATTTTTTGATGGAGGGTCAGAACGCGATAATCTTCACTTTGCTGTCGTTAAATCGACAGGAGGGAATAAATTTACGGACATTCTTCAAATCCTTGATTTACATTTGCCTTCTGAACTTGACGGGGGTGCGATTGTCTATTGTGCAACCCGTAAGAAAGCAGAGGAAATTGCTCATTTTCTTAAACAGCATGGAGTATCAAGTGATTATTTTCACTCAATGCTGACACCTGAAAAGAAGAAGGACGTTCAAGCTCAATTTATCAATGGCCAATTAAAGACAATTACTGCGACAAATGCCTTTGGAATGGGCATCGATAAGCCCGATGTACGTTTAGTCATTCATGCCGATATTCCTGGATCACTCGAAAACTATTTACAAGAAGCTGGACGAGCAGGTAGGGATGGCAAAGAAGCTCGTTGCGTACTGCTCTTTTCCAAAGAAGATGTGGAGAATCAATTCAGCTTGTCACGATATTCAAGGCTCACGCGAAAAGACATTCACGGGGTACTGAGAGCAATACGTAGTCTGAATAAAAAAAGAGTAGATTACACGGTTGAAGTTACCGCTGGTGAGATTCTTGAAAATGATAGCGAAGGTGAAATTGAGCGTGATACAAACACTGATGCCACACGAGTAAGAACAGCGATATCGTGGCTAGAAGAATCTAAACTCTTGCAACGCTTGGAAAATCGCGTTCAGGTCTTTCCATCCTCTTTGCGTGTCCACTCCATAGAAGAAGCGTACAAGAAATTGGAAACTAAGAACATTACTAACAAGCATCGCGGTAGCCTCATAAATATTGTCCAAGAAATAATTGAAGCACCAGCAGATCAGGGGATTTCTACCGATGACCTGATGAACGTTTCAGGATTATCCCCTGACAAGCTCAGGTGGGCTTTAGCACAACTGGAAAGTTACGGTATAGCTACCAACGAAACGATTCTGACTGCGTATATAAAGAAGGGGGTGCAACGGTCTTCTGAGAAACAACTCATTAATAGTATGGAGGTTGAACAATCATTAATCAGTGCGATGCGAGAACTTGCTCCGGATTTGGACAGAGGCGAGACATCTCGTCTTCATCTAAGACACGCTTCACAGCAACTCAAAGATGATGGTCTAGACGGTGTCCACCCCGAAAGGTTATCACGTATTTTAAGAGGTATTGCCAATGATGGCCGAGGTGAACATGATGGCTTACCTGGTAGCTTGGCTGTCAGAAAACTTGATGCTGAAAGAGTCAATATCACCCTCCATAGAGAATGGGATGCTTTAGAAAGAACTGCGACGCTTAGGCGCGATGCAGCGACCGTTTTACTTGATCATTGGATAAGTCGTCTTGAACCAAAACAAAAAGGAGTAGATCTCCTTGCGGAAACAACGTTTGGTAACTTGTATAAGGCTTTAGATTCCGACCTCGTTATAAAAAGCGAATCTAGAAATATCTCCAAACTACTGGACCGCGCTTTGCTCTGGTTACATGAACAGGAAGTTATTCGTCTTAACAAAGGGCTTGCTGTGTTTCGACCGGCCATGAAAATTGTCTTGGACGAAGATTATAAACGAGGGTTTTCAAGTATTGATTTCAAACCACTTGAGTTGCACTACAACAATCAAACAATGCAAATCCATATCATGGCTGAGTTTGCTCAGCTCGGACTGATAGACATCCGCAAAGCCATGCACTTTTCCCGAGATTATTTCTCAATACCTGAAGAACAATTTCTTAATCGCTGGATGCAAGACAAAAAGAATGAAATACAACTCTTGACCACACCAGAATCATGGTATGCAATCGTTGAGAGCCTCAACAACCCAATTCAAAAAAGAATCGTCTGTCAAAAGGGTGAAAAAAACACTCTGGTTTTGGCAGGACCAGGGTCAGGCAAAACACGGGTGCTTGTCCATCGGATTGCTTGGCTTATTCGGGTGAATGGTCAGAAACCAAGAGGAATAATAGCGCTTGCATTTAATCGCCATGCCGCAGTAGAAATTCGGCAACGACTTTTGGCGCTCATTGGCAATGATGCCAAACGGGTAACGGTTATGACTTGTCATGGCTTGGCTATGCGGCTAACCGGACATTGTTTTAGTAACCAAGATGAAGACCCGAATTCCAAACAATTTAACGAGGTACTTGTTGAAGCTACAACACTCCTGAAAGGATACGATGGCTTATTACCTGAAGAAATTGATGAACAACGTGAACGCATTCTTGCTGGTTTTCGTTGGATTTTTGTTGATGAATATCAGGATATTACCCTAGAACAGTATAATTTGATTGCCGCATTGGCTGGTCTGTCGTCCCAAGACAAGGATAGCAAACTGACTATGTTTGCTGTTGGCGATGATGACCAGAACATCTATGAATTTAATGGGGCATCGGTTGAATATATCAGGCGTTTTGAACAAGACTACGAGGCCACTCCTTCTTTTCTCATTGAAAACTATCGCTCGACAAAAAACATCATTGAAGCTTCAAATGCAATGATTAAGCCCGCCCAGAATCGCATGAAAAAAAATAATCCAATCACGATCAACCGCGACCGCAAAAAGGAACCAGATGGTGGTGAGTGGAAAAAACTAGATTCGATAGTTCAAGGAAGAGTCCAAATTTTAGAAGTTGAAGCACATCCAATTCAGCAAGCATATAGAGTCATTTCAGAGTTTCTACGCTTAAAACAACTAGATCCTGATTGGGACTGGAAGCGGTGTGCAATTATTGCCCGTCAATGGGATCTGTTGGAGCCTGCCTATGCCATTTGTGATATGTACAAGATTCCGGTGCAAAGAGCGAATACTGAACTGCAGGGCTTCTGGAGAATGCGTCAGACTCAACAATTATATAAATGGATGAAGAACTATCAATCACCAGCAATTGATTCACAAGTCGTGAAGAAGTGGATTAATAGCCGCTCTGATGGTGGTTTTGATCTCCTCAAACAAGCGCTGGAAGAATATCATTATGAATTACAGGGCAAGAAAATATATACTATTCATTTTCTAGATTGGTTAGTTGAGTGGGGACGCGATATTAAAAGGCGTCAGAGAGGATTGTTATTACTTACGGCCCACAGAGCGAAAGGTCTGGAATTTGATCATGTCGCAATACTAGATAATGGCTGGATAAAAGGGCATGTCAACCAACTCTCCGAGGCCGAACGGCGATTGTACTATGTCAGCATGACAAGAGCAAGAAAAACCCTGACCTTGGCTAAGAAAAGGAAAAGTAAGCTAACCCTCAAAGAGCTCGCTAAAATTCCGGCGACTAATTGGCAAGAAGCTCATGAGATATCGCCAATTCCAAACGAAGCAAAACGTTTAAACAAAATAGCCAAATTGAACGAAATCGATTTAAGTTTTGCTGGAAGAATTAAGCAGAAAGGAGTTCACCAGAATATCACAAATCTTTCGACTGGCGAACGGCTTCACATACAGCAGTCCAAAAAAGGGTATTGGGATATTCAGAATTATGAAAATAAAATCGTCGGACGTTTTGCTAAATCGTTCAAACTGCCAGATGGAATGCGTATTCACTCAGCATCTGTCTATGCAATTCTGACTTGGCGACGAGATGATTCGGAATCAATTCATCAGAAACATATCTACTACAATGAATGGGAGGTTGTTGTTCCTCAATTTGTACTCGCTCCTGAATAAAAAATATCAATTTCTGAATGTTTTTCATCCTGTTGTGAGGTTGAAACTCTCCCTGAGTGATGATAACTCAATTGGGGCGGATAAATTATCTGCTCCATGTGTATAGAATGCCCTGAAAGAGTTGGAGAGTAGGGATGGCTGGGGTGGTAGGATTCGAACCTACGAATGACGGGATCAAAACCCGCTGCCTTACCGCTTGGCTACACCCCAATGGTGCAAGGGGAGGGATGTCTATTAATGCTAGTGACTTGGTATCCCTGTGAATAATTGGGATTTAATCTAATTGTGTTAAAACTTCAACTTTAAGTTGGATACTTTTATTCATTTTCCCAAGAATAATTGAAAATAAAAACCCTCTTTTCCGATTCCAAACACCTTATGCAATATCACTCAAATAATTCAACAGTCAATGGATTCTATATCGCTTGGTCAAAGTCGCCAATTTCGGGTTCTTGGTTGAGATGTGTACGAATAAAGTCAAAGAGATTATGTAGATGGTGTTGGCTTTGGGTGCTTTCACATACGACAACGAGATTAGGAGTATTTGAAGACGCTCTCAGCAAAAACCAAGAACCATCTTCAAGCACAAGTCGAATGCCGTTAATTGTCAATACATGATCAATATTCTGTCCCAAGATTTGTTCCTTTTTACGAAACATGTGGAAAAATTTATCAGTCAATTTTGTGATAATGGGATACTTTACTTCATCACCACAGTAGGGTGACATCGTCGGCGATAGCCACGTTTTTGGAAGTTCTTTTTTCAAGTCAGAAAGTTTAAGTGAAGGAAATTGATCCAATATTTTCAGGATTTGGAGTGTTGCTTGCAGACCGCAATCAAAGCCATCGCCTACGGGAGGTGAGAAATAAAAATGACCAGATTTTTCAATCCCTAAAATTGCTTCTGCTTCATGTGTTTTACGCCGCATGTAGCTATGACCAGTTTTCCAATACTCAACGGTGGCACCGAATTCCTTAAGTACAGAATCTCTTTCAAAGGCCCCCGTCGATTTAACATCAACAATAAATTTAGAATTGGGACATTTTTTAGCCAATTGGCGAGCATAAATGAGCCCAAGTTTGTCAGAAAAGATTTCTTCACATTCATCATCGACTATGCCTAACCGGTCACCGTCCCCATCAATTCCTATCGCGAGGTCTGCCTGAGATTCTTTGACCATTCGCTTCATATCATTCAGCATTAAAAGAGATTCGGGGTTGGGATTGTAATTGGGGAATGTCCAGTCAGGGTCAGTGTGTAAGTGGATTACTTTGGCACCAATATTTTGTAGGAATTTAGGAGTAAATTGCGATGCGGTTCCGTTACCTGTTGCACACACCACTTTGAGTTTACGAGATAGTTTATTTCCTTCACTTAAATGAGCAAGATAGTCTGCTGCAATCCCGTCATATGTAGTATATTGCCCTCCCTCCCGTTCTTCTTCTTTGTTTTCTAGGATTATTTTTTTCAGCTGGGCCATTTCTTCGGGTGAATGTGTAAAGGGAGGTGCAAAACCAGTTTTAATTCCGGTCCAGCCATTGGGATTGTGAGAAGCTGTCACCATACCAACGCAGGAAATACTGAGCCGAGTTCTAGCGTAATATGCCATCGGGGAAATGACTGTACCAATATCTACAACCTTCATACCCGAGGCAATCAAACCAATCACAAATGCATGTTTGATGGTAAGAGAATAAGAACGAAAATCATTTCCGACAATAATCTCGCAGCCCTGATTGAGGTTTTGGGCTTGAGTGCCAAGAGCCATGCCAACTCTGACAAATCCGCGTAAATTGATATCTTCGGGAAAGCGCCAGCGACAGTCGTATTCTCTAAACCCTGTTTGTTTAATTAGGGGGGCGTTTAAACTATCCCAGCCGGAAGGAGGGTGGTCAGTTGACATTGATTTATTGCTTGAATCTGGAATCGGATTTTGTTACGTGATCAATTTTGATGAGGGTGACGAGTACATCTTCAAGTTCATCTAAACAAAGCATATTTGGTCCATCGCTCGGGGCTTGATCGGGATTCTCATGAACCTCTAAAAAAACACCTGCAACTCCTACCGCTACACTTGCTCGAGCGATAACTTGGGCATACTCTCTTTGACCGCCAGAACTTGATCCCTGACCGCCTGGCAATTGGACCGAATGCGTGGCATCAATGATAACTGGATAACCTGTAGCCGCTAAAATCGGTAAACTACGCATATCACTGATTAGGTTGTTGTATCCGAAAACTGTGCCTCGTTCACATAAAAGGATGTTCTGATTGCCTGTGCTCGCTATTTTCTCAATCACCGGGGTCATATCCCAAGGAGCCATAAATTGGCCCTTCTTTACATTAACTGGTAGTCCAGTTTGACCTGCGGCAATTAATAAATCTGTTTGTCGACATAAAAATGCCGGGATTTGAAGCATATCAACATATTCAGCAGCAATTGCGCACTGTTCCGCAGTATGAACATCAGTGATTACAGGGCAATTAACCTCTTTTTTTACCTCGGCCAGTATCTCAAGTCCTTTCATTATTCCTGGCCCTCGTATGCCAGTGAGCGAGGTACGATTGGCCTTATCATACGAAGACTTAAACACAAATTTAATGCCTAAACTTTGACAAAGGGATGTTAATGCACGAGCTATCTTTAGAGAATGCCCCAAACTCTCTATTTGACAGGGCCCGGCGATCAAGCCAAACGGTCGGTCATTCGAAAAAATCTGTCGTTCAATGACAACTTTATGCATCATTTTGCGAAGAATTAATGCGAGTGTAGATCAGTTTGAAAATGATCAATTTTCTTCACCTTGAAAAAGCGACTCACCCCGATTGCAATCGGCGCTCCCGCTAGACTAATTAAAGCCCCCATTTTCGCAGCATCTTGGACTTCGCCTGGTGCAAAAGCAACGGCAGCAACAAATAAAGATACCGTAAATCCAATTCCCGCCACGAAACCAATAATCAAAATATCGCTCAAAGTCATACTGTCAGGTATTCCAAATTTAAATACATTGGCACCGAGCCATCCAAAGATAAATATTCCAATAGGCTTGCCGACGAGCAACCCTAACAAAACTAAGTAGGTCGGTGTTCCGATCGAAGAAAATTCCACCCCTGCGTTGGCAAAACCAAACAAAAACAGGATGAATTCAATCGGGAATTTAAGGTCATGCTCAGCTCGATTTAGCAGATCAGGAAATTTCTTCTCGCCATCGGCAAACATTCCTAGAGTTGTTTCGGCATGAGGAATTGCAGGAATGATAGGTAAAAGGCCAAGCGCTGGATGCAATCCAGCCTCTTGAAACCCCAACCAAGAAATAATACCGGCAACTAAATATGGCCAGTATGAAAAAGTTTGATAAACAAACTTAGTTCGGGCAGTGCTCCCTTCTTTTTTGTCAAGGTGGTTGGGTAACCAGTTAAACAGAATATACACTAAAATCACGGCCAACAATGATAGCAACAACCATTCTGGTGCGAGCTCGCCAGTTGGATAAAATACAGCGATAATGATTAATCCTGCGGCGTCATCGGCTATTGCTAATAGCAGTAGGAATCTGACCGCAGGGTGCCCCGCGCCAAATATGACTCGGCCAATGAGGTAAGAAAAAGCTATATCGGTTGCTGTCGGGATCGCCCAGCCATTGGCGACAGCCGAATAGGTTTCTGAACCTAATAACCAAGCAATTCCAAGATAAGTAATGACTGGGCCAATCATTCCTCCTGCTGTAGCAAATAAGGGAGTAATTGCTTTTTTACCTCTCAGCGAGCCGTTTTTGAGAGCGACCGCTTCCCATACTTCCTTACCAGCGACAGCAAAGAAGAAGGCCATTAATATATCATTGACTAAATAGTGGAAGGTCAGTTTACGACTAAATAACCCAGGGTCATCACCATAGAGCTTGCCAACAAGACTTTCTTTCAACAAGACAAAATCAACAATCTGATGGTAAGAGTTTGGGTCGATATTGGCCCAGATAAGCGCGATAAAAGCACCTCCTATTAATAGAAGTGAATATTGAGAAATAAAATTCCAAACTCGCATGCAGTTATCTCCTGTTCCAAACTTTCAAATACGACTATTCAAGTACGCCATTGGCATCAGCCAATTTATATTCTTCAAGCATCATAATAAACCATTAATTGGCGGAAAGGTCAATTCAATCATAACCCAAAATGTACACAAAACTGATCTCTGTATTGGAAGATAATCTAATACCCTTGGGTAAAATTGACTATATTCTGCATGCCGATACCTTTGAGATCTCGAACAATATTTTCAGCGATTGATAGAGAGCCCGTTTGCGGACGGGTTTCGGATGAGATATGAGGCCAAATTGAGACTTTTTTATGTTTCCAAAACGGATGATCTAAGGGTAGAGGCTCTTGCTTGAATACATCCAAAGTCGCATGTGATAATTGACCTTGGTCAAGAGCTTTAAGTAACGCTTTCTCGTCAATTAATCCACCACGACCGCTGTTGATGAGAACTAAACCCCTTTTGCAATAACCCAGTGTTTCTTCATTAATAATATTTTCTGTGCGTGGTGTTAAAGGTATTAATAAAACAAGAAAATCTGACATGCCGAGGATTGACCTCAGTCCTTCGTCACTTGTTTGCGTAACTATATTGGGCAAGTCTTTGGGTGTACGGCTCCAGCCCATGACATTAAAATTGAATTGTGAGAGCTTTTCAGCACAAGCAGAACCAAGTACTCCAAGACCAAGAATTCCAACCGTTCGGCTCCGTGCTAGAGGAGGTAGAGCATCCTTAAGCCACTTGCCATCAGCATTAGTGATGTGAATATCCATATTCAAATGGTGACGTAATACTTGAGCCGTTACCCACTCAACCATTCCCTCAACCATACCTGGATCATTCATGCGCACCAAGGGACATTGTATTGTTGAGTTATGAATAATATTCTCCACTCCGGCCCAAAGGTTGAATACAGCTCTGAGGTTAGTATAGGGTGAATAATCCTGAATCTTACTGCATGGAGAGGTGATAATGTAATCAAGCGAAGCGGGTTTATCTGCCTGAGTAACTAATGAAACCTCAAGGTCAACTTCCCGAAAGGCTTTTGTCAGCCATTCAAGCCATTCCGATTGATTAATCACGTTAGATGCAAACAAGACCTTGGGCTTCATGTTTCAAGCCTTTTAGGATCATGAATGATCGCACTTTGCGCAATGCCAAGGGCAATCATAATTGTTAATAATGATGAGCCGCCATAAGAAATAAGGGGTAATGGAACTCCGACAACCGGAAGAAGTCCCGTTACCATTCCAATGTTTGTTGAAAAATATAAAAACAATAATCCTGCTATTCCCGACAGTATCAAACAACCGAACCGGTTTAAATTGACATATGCGTAGTATAACAAAACGACGACTAGGGCAAAAAATAAAATGAGGACAATCAAACTCCAGACGAGGCCAAGTTCTTCGGCAAGAACAGTAAAGGCAAAATCAGTATGGATTTCTGGTAAAAATTTTAATTGACTTTGAGTGCCATTGAGAAGTCCCTTTCCATCAATTCCTCCAGATCCGATCGCAATTAATGACTGTGTGATATGATAACCTGCACCTAAAGGGTCCAAATCTGGATTAAGATAAATATCAATCCGTTTATACTGATAATCTTTCAATAACTGCCATGCTGTACCACGGCTGATTAATACAATTGCTACGCCGCTGACCAATACAATCAGAAGCCCAATGAAATAGTAAATACTGACTCCAGCAACAAACAGCACGATTCCGCCTCCAATTAAAATGAGAAAGGAGGTTCCTAAATCGGGTTGAGTTAGAACCAGTAACACAGGTACAAGTAAGATTCCCAACGGAACGATAAGCTGGAGAGGATTAGATATTTCTCTGAGGTCAATCCGACAATAATAATTGGCTAGGGCAATGATACAGGTTAATTTAACCAACTCGGAGGGTTGCAGGGTAAAAAAACCAATGTCAATCCAACGTTTAGCACCCATTGCTTGTAATCCGATTAATTCAACAAGAATGAGGAGGCCAATACTAAAAAAATAAAGTGGGTACGCAACTCGTTGCCAAAAAGATAAGGGAGTAAAGGCTATTCCAAACAGAAGTAATAATCCGAAGAGACATTTGAAAAGTTGCGGAATGACCCAAGGTTTCGGGTCACCTTGACCAACAGAATATAAGATAATAAAGCCTATGGCGGCAAGGATAGCGGTAAGGGTGATAAGAATAAAGTCAAAATACTTTATTTTTTCCCAAAAGGTAAGAGATGGATGCGGATTAAACTGAACGAAGGTCATACATTTGGTCTTTCATCTGACGGTTCCTGTTGTCGTCGAATATCCATATTTTTCCTGAGTTCAATCACCTCACTTCGAACGTCGCTCGGATATGCATCAATTGAGGGCATTCCACCATAATGGGTAAACGCGAGAAGATCACGAGCTATGGGCGCGGCA
Source organism: Rhodobacteraceae bacterium bin131 (assembly GCA_002239085.1). GTDB lineage: Bacteria > Pseudomonadota > Alphaproteobacteria > Rhodobacterales > Rhodobacteraceae > MPNP01. Next base: position 41,323 of record MPNP01000007.1, read on the forward strand.
ACTCTAGAACCACTTCCACCATGTTCGATAATTACCGCGGCAACATATTTTGGTTCTTCGACCGGACCAAATCCAACAAACAAGGAATGGTCACGGCTTTCTCTAGGTATGTTTTCATTTTGCAAACCTTGTTCTCGTAATTGTGTATCAATTCTTTTGACTTGACTCGTTGCAGTTTTACCAGCGATTCGAAAATTCGGATCAATAATCCGGGAACGAAAGGCCGTTCCAAGTTTGTCATTGACCGCGGAGTCAAATCCATCTGTAACAAGTTTAAGGTGGGATTGGTTGAGACCAATTGGTTCCCAATCAGGAGCTGGGAGGTCATTTCCTCCCAATGACCGGATCAATCGAGGGTTAATCTTAAGGCCGGATACTAGACGAGCAACCATGACACCAAGCTGGAGAACCGAACTTAATACAAATCCCTGACCGATGGACGCATTAATAGTATCTCCCGCGACCCAACGCTCACCAGTTCGAGAAAACTTCCAATCCTGATTAGGAACTAAGCCGGGAGAAACATTAGGAAGAGGTAAATCAAAAGTCTGCCCCAAGCCAAAGCGCTCGGCCATTGCCGCGATTTGTTTAATACCCACTTGTAAGGCTAATTCATAATAATAAACATCACAGGACTCACTGATACTCTTATGCAAATTGGTGACACCATGACCTTGTTTTTTCCAGCAGAATATCTTTTTATCATAAAAATCAAATGAGCCATTACAAAATACCGTTTCCTCTGGAGTAATGACCCCCGCATGTAAGCCTGCTAGGGCAGTAATCATTTTAAAGATTGAACCTGGGGGATATTGTCCACCTGATGCTCGGTCAAATAATGGGTAATGTTCATGATTGAGATAGTTGCGATATTCGTCTTGAGTAATTCCTTGGACGAATAAATTGGGGTTGAACGAAGGGGTCGATACGAGGGCAAGAATATCTCCTTTCTCTAGATCCATTATGATAGCGGACCCAACCTCAGTCCCCAAACGTGAGAACGTATATTCTTGAAGCGTATGGTCCAAAGTTAACTGGATATTTTGCCCTGCTTCATTGGGCTGAATATCAAGCTCTCTGATTTTTCGGCCATGGACATTAACCTCATACTTCACATGCCCTGGTTGACCTCTCAGTTCCCCCTCTAAGGATTTCTCAATTCCAGTCTTGCCGATCTTGAACTTAGGATGAACATAGAGTGCTTTTGCCTCCTGATTAGTTGAAAGTTCCTGCTGTGAAACTAAACCGACATAGCCGATAATGTGGCTAAATATTTTGCCTAGAGGGTAATATCTTTGATTTGCAAACTCAACGTTGACACCGCCTAAAGCGGGGCCATTGACAGAGATCTCGGCAACTTGTTTCCACGATAGTTTATCAGCTAAAAGAACGGGAATAAAGGGTAAATTGCTGCGAACTTTCTGGAGTATACCGTTAGTATCCTCTTCACTTAAATGAATAATTTGGGAAAAATTAGCGAGAGTTTGTTGTACATTATTGGCCTCTTCAGGAATCAAAGAGGCCCAATATTCTTGAATGTTTTTAGCAAGCACTACGCCATTGCGATCAACAATCAGACCTCGTTCTGGCAGGATTAAGCCGTAGGAAATACGATTCGCTTCTGCTTGGTCAGTGTAATACTTTTGATCAATAGCCTGAAGATAAACTATGCGGCGGCCGATGACACCGGCAATAATAAGTTGCGCTGCACCAAGCAAGAGAACTCTTCTTGAAAGTTTGCGGGCAGAATTTGAAGACATTTTTTCGAGACGAGACATAGAAACGACTATCACTACTGACTGGGAGATAGAGTTACTTTATACATTCTAAAAACTAGGTTGGTGGCGATAACCGTAAAGGGATAAACAAGAATTGTGAAACCAACAAGTACTAAAATTTCGTTGAGTGGTGGTCGTGAAGATAAAATCAGTAGAAAAATGAAATAGTGGAATAGGTTTGCTGCCAAGTAGGTGGCACAGAACAAACTCCATTCGGCAAGGAAAGAGCGATAGCGAATCACGCCAAACATTTGCCGCAGAAATTCCAAAGCGGCGACAGCGATTGCTGCCCAAAGACCTAATGGTAATCCGTATAAGATATCCTGCAAAAACCAAATAGCAACGAGGAGCAGGGTGGGTACTAAATAGGGTTTGCGAAGAATCCATGATGCTGCAAAGCAAAAGAGAAAGTCAAACTGGAATGTTGATGCCGCAGATACTCCTTGAGGGTTGAGTACAAAGAGGATATAGCCGATACAGAGAGTAAAGAAAATGAAAGTGTAAATACCCCTAATAAGTTGATGTTTGGTCAATTAAGGGGCTCCCGCGGGATTTGTTGTTTCTGGATTGAGAACTATTTCGGCGCTTTGCTCTTCTATAACGGCTTGCTCCTTGATGATCAGACTCACATTTTGCAGGTTTAAAAGGTCTGCTGAAAGTATAACCCTGAGCTTTCCATCTGAGCCTTTCATGACAGTACCTACAGCAAGGTCTGGTGGAAATACTCCCCCATCTCCATTCGTCATGATTTGATCACCGGCCTCAATATCGGCACTCGTGTTAATGAGGTCAATCTGCGGTAAAGAGGTATTATCGCCATGGACAATACCACGATTACCAGAGGGAAGAACACGAACTGGAATACGGCTTGATGAGTCAGTGATTAACAATAGTCGAGATGAGTTTCGGGAGGCATTGGTAACCCGTCCTACTATTCCTACTCCATCCGTAGCTGGCAGACCGACCATAACCCCATTTTCAGTGCCCGATGATAACAATACTGAGTGGCTAAAAGGTGAAGTCGTATCAGCCAATACACTCGCTGAGATTGTCGGAAAATCAACTGTAGGAGAAAAATTTACGAACTTCCTCAGCATGGTATTTTCTTCTTCCAAGCTCAAGGCATAAGTCTGCCAGCGTTTTAAATCACTTTGTAAAGAGGTTATGGTTGCTTGCGAATCACGATATCTCGACATGTCTTGGAAGAATCGAATTGTAGCAAAATACATATCACTAGGAATTTGACCCAACTCAATTGAAGGTATTAATAAATCAATGGCATCTGAGCGGAGTTTTTCAGCACGTGAACCTTCAAGCCGCCAAAAAATAAAGATGCCAATTAGAGCGGCGACCAATATAATCACAAAAAGTCTCTTGAGTGGCCGCTTATATGTTTCGAGCTCTTCTCCTACTTCATTATATTGTGAATTTCGCGTCAATTGCCTAGCTACTGTAATCAATTATTGAACGAAACTGCTGTTCTTTAGACAAGGCAAAACCTGTACCATTTACAACGCACTTGAGTGGTTCTTCGGCGACTGTTGCTCTGAGATTGGTATGCTGATGAATGACAATATCAATATCTTGTAACAAAGCCCCACCTCCCGAGATAATAATTCCGGATTCGTATAAATCGCTGGCTAAATCAGGAGTGGTCAATAGCAATGCTTGCGTAACTGCCTGTCGAATTTGCTCAATCGGTCCTTGGAGTGCTTGAGCAATCATCTTTTGCGAAATAACAACTGATTGGGGGTACCCACCTTCATTCGCACGCCCTTGGAATTTCACTGTTTGTCCTTCATTGTCATCAGGAACTTTGGCTATCCCAATAGTTTTTTTAATTTTTTCAGCCGTCGTTACGCCAATGTGTGTATTGAGTTTTTCAAGGACATAACCAACGATGGCAGAGTCGAAAGTATCACCACCAACACGAATTGATTTGGCGTAGACGATATCACCTAATGAGAGTACCGCAACTTCGGTGGTACCGCCACCAATATCAATAATCATGTTCCCACCCGGACTTAAAAAGTCGAGTCCGACACCGAGCGCGGCCGCAATAGGTTCGGCAATTAGTCCTGCTTGACGAGCACCAGCTGATAAAACTGATTGGCGAATGGCTCTTTTTTCGACCGGAGTTGCACCTTGAGGTACACAGACAAGAACCCTTGGTTTAGCCCAAGCACGTCGATTATGAACTTTGTTGATGAAGTATTTAATCATCGCTTCGGCAACTTCAAAATCGGCTATGACGCCATCACGCAAGGGTCGAATAACCTGAATTGAGCTCGGGGTTCGCCCCTGCATCATTTTAGCTTCATTGCCAATGGCCAAAAGTTTGCGCCGTCCGTTCTGAATTTGGAAGGCAACGACAGAGGGCTCATCTACCACGACGCCATCACCTTTTATATGAACCAAGGTATTTGCTGTGCCGAGATCTATTGCCATGTCATGAGAAAACCAAGAACCCAGCATATTTAGCATAAGAATTTATTCCTTTATATTACCACAAAACCCAATTTAAGCTTCGGCAAACAGGTCGCCTTAGTTGATAGGTTTTTTACAGCCAACCCTTTTACAAAGTATCGTTATTGAAGGTCTTTTTCAAGCATGAGAGGGTGAGGTCTTTTGATAAATTTGCTTAGCGTTGCGTTGCCTGATTAAGTTGTTCAAAGCTGACAAATATGCTTTTAACGAAGCAAAAACGGTGTCTGTATCAGCGGACTGACCGACTGCAATAACTCCATTCTCTTCTAATCGAACCGTTACAGTAGCTTGTGCGTCAGTGCCTTGGGTTACTGCACTCACCTGATATAATTTGAGTTTGGCTTCATGCGAAAATACTTTTGACACGGCTCTAAAGGCGGCATCCACTGGACCATCTCCGTTAGCCTCAACACGATGATGAATACCCCCGACATCTAAATGTAATTCAGCAGTTTGCGGAGACTCAGAACCACAAATAACTTTAAGGAATTTTACCTGCAGAAAATCTTCTGTGTTATCGCTTGAGGTTTCGCGCATCATTGTAACTAAATCGCCATCGTAGATTTCACGTTTTCGGTCGGCGAGATGTTTAAATTTAATAAAAAAATCATTGATCCTGTTATCGCCAATGTCATAGCCCAGTTCATTCAACCGCTTTTTGACTGCGGCACGTCCAGAATGTTTGCCAAGAACCAAATTCGATTCACTTAATCCGACATCTGTCGGGCGCATGATTTCATAGGTCCCGGAATGTTTGATCATGCCATCCTGGTGAATTCCGGCTTCATGGGCAAAGGCATTTTTGCCAACGATGGCCTTGTTGAATTGTACGGGAAAGCTCGTGGCATCAGAAACCATACGGCTGACCGGTATTATCTTCGTTGAATCGATGCGTGTTCGGTAGGGCAGTGAATCACTGCGAACACGAGTGGCCATAACGATCTCTTCCATCGCGGCATTGCCCGCACGTTCGCCAAGTCCATTGACTGTACATTCAACTTGCCTAGCACCTGCCATGACTGCTGCCAAGGAGTTGGCGACGGCCATTCCCAGGTCATTATGGCAATGTGTTGATATCACAACATCATTAATCCCTTGAATGCGTTCTTTGAGCATGGTTATAATGGCAGCACTTTCATTCGGAATGGTGAATCCCACGGTATCCGGGATATTAATTGTTGTCGCTCCGGCCTCAATTGCCGTAGCCACTGCTTGACATAAAAAATTGTGTTCGGTGCGCGTCCCATCTTCAGGCGACCACTGAACGTCGTCGGTATATTCAAGAGCTGTATTAATCGATTTATAAATGGCCTCAAGAACCTGATCACGGGTCATTTGAAGCTTATACTGCATGTGCAAGTCAGAAGTTGAGATAAATGTGTGAATCCGACTCATTTTAGCTTGTTTTAAGGCATTGCCTGCCCGATGAATATCACCCAGTGATGAACGGGCCAAACCGCACACAACGGCATTATCAATAATCCCAGCAATCGTTGAAACGGCAGTAAAATCGCCTTCTGAGGCTATAGGAAAACCAGCTTCAATAATGTCAACACCCATTTCATCAAGCAGTCGAGCAATGTTAATTTTATTTTCCAGAGTCATAGTGGCTCCGGGAGATTGCTCACCATCTCTGAGAGTTGTATCAAATATCAGCAAATCATCCATTGCTTGGGGAGTGTTCTGTTTCATTGGAAAAGTCCTTTAAAGTTTGATTTTTGGAAAGTCGGTGCAAATTATCCCCTGAGCGAGTGCACCATTTAATGGTACGCTCAGAGGCGAACTAGAAGTAGGAGGACTTGTCCATCACCTAGTAATTTTTGCAAACCGTAAAATCTAACCATAGGGAGAGAAATTATCATAATTTTTATTTTTTTCAATAAATAAATTCACAAAAAATTTGATGAACTTAAAACACTGCATTCAATTATTCTGTTCACTCTTTAAAAATCCTTGATAATTTACTGAGCAATCACTCTTCAACAAATTATCCTTGTCTTATCAGAGCAATTTGCTTTCCGGTTAGACCAACCTTTTGAGGTATTTAATGCAGATATTCAGGCGAATCTTCAACGAGCTAGAAGACTTCCAATTCCTGTGACCTGAACCGATTCGTCTTTATCAACGATAAGCTTAAATTAGAACGGTTCCAACAGATGGGATTCAAGCAAGGTGATTGGAAAATTTTTTCTACTGAACTCGTGATGCAATCTATGGAGAAGTCGGCCTTAAGTATCTGACCGTAGGTTGACCTTGTGAATGTGGCGAATGATGCGGAGGCCGGAACTTAACTGGTGGGCTGACCAAAGGTGAAAGAGTGAATTGCAGGGTGGGAGAAATCCACAAAAACTAAATTCTTTACCCTTGGGCTAATCACCTAAATTTGAGTATAAAGCACTAGGAAATTGCGATAAATACGGAGCGAACCGAAAGTCATAAAATTCCCTGTGTTAAAAAAAATACTCCCGTAAACTATCCTTCAATTGGTTCGAGTACGAAAACGGATTCATTGGTATCAAACTCGGCCTTGTATGATTTCCCGTCTGGATAAGTCAATGTCCCTGATTGGGGCTGACTGTTGGCAAAAACGCCTTTAAAGATGGAACCATCTGAATAGGTTAAACTGCCTTCTCCCTCTAATTGACCATTAACCCAGTAGCCGTTTAATTCGCTATTGCCACGTAGGAGAATTCCCTGACCATTGAATTGATTGTCGGCATATTCACCTTCGTACAAGTCTCCATTAGCTAATGTCATTTTCACCGTTCCGTTGACAAAAATACCATTTTCCCAGAGTCCTTCTAAGGTATTGCCTCCGCTTGAAAGAATACCATTGCCGTTATAGAGGCCATTTGCAAAATCACCGATATAACTGTCGTTATTTTCAAGGTTTAGTTTAACTTGCCCCTTTGCAAACTGGCCTTTAGTCCAGGTTCCTTCATATTGGTTTTCTCCTTTAATCAGAACACCTGCACCTTCAAAAAGATTATTGGCAAATTCACCCTCATACCGGTCACCATTCTGATATGTCAGTTGACCTTTACCAGAAAAGGCCCCGTCCAAAAGTGTTCCGGTATACATCAACCCATCTGGATACGAGATAGTCGCTTCGCCAGTCATTGAACCATTGACCCATTCGCCATCATAATGAAAACTATTATCGCTGGATTTATAAATTCCTTGGCCATCTCGCTGACCATCAGAAAAATTACCAATATATTGGTCCCCATTGGGGAATGTGAGTTGACCCGACCCTTGGGGGATATACTCATGAATTTCACCCTCATATATTGATTCATTCGCATAATAGATAATTGCCGTATCAGGTTCCCGGCCTAGGTTCCATTCACCCAACAGCCTGAATCTTGGCCCCTTGAACTCACCCCGACCATTCCATTTGCCATCCTGAAACAAGCCAACATATTCCCGACCATCTGGATATACTTCTGTCCCCAAGCCATGATAGAGTCCATTTTTCCAGCTTCCCGAATAAGAATATCCATTTTGATGATTAAATGTTCCAAGGCCCTCAGGTTTTCCTTCAAGTATTTCACCGCGGTATTGGCCATCCTTAAAATTTGCAATCGTCACCTGGCCCTCAATTTCACCCTCATTCCAGATTCCAACTAGTTCCGTACCATCTTTTAACTTTAGTGTTCCTGAACCATGGGGTAAGAATTCAACAATCTCTCCTGTGTAAACACTGTCATCGGGATAGGTGATTGTGTTCAAGCTATTGAGAACCCCATCATCCCAAATGCCCAGATAAGTTGTACCATTAGCGCTAACGAATGTTCCCTTTCCATTGATGGTACCATCAGTAAAAATGCCTGAAAGGGATGTTTTATCGGCAAAGATAATTTTCCCTTCACCGTTCTGAATCCCGTCAACAACTGAGCCAACGTATATGGCTCCATCAGGAGTGATAATTCGCCCCTGACCAGTCATTTTACCGTTCAGCCAGTCGCCATCATAAACTTTACCGTCAACAGTTTTAAAAATGCCGCTAACTTGAACGCCATTTTTAAACATCCCCTCAAATATTGAACCATTGGGAAACGCAATCTTTCCTTGTCCGTTAATCTCGTTGTCAACCCAATTGCCAGAAATAACTTGACCATTAGGTAGGACTCTGACTCCCGTACCTTGCCTCACACCTAGTACAAAACTCCCCTCAAACGTACCACCCTCAGGAAAAGTTTCTCGTCCATTTCCGGTCATGTTGCCATCAACCCAATCTCCATTGTAAGCGTAGCCATTCGGGTAGATTATTTCACCTTTACCATGCCGTTTACCGTTTCTGAAATTACCATTGTAGACTTTTAAATCAGGAAGAACTTCTCTGCCTAGCCCATTCCTTTCTCCGTCTACCCATTGACCTTCATAACTATAACCGTTATCAAGTGTTAAAGTCCCGTATCCATGGCGCTTGCCGTCTTTTAAATCCCCTGTGTATTGAGTTTCAGATAAAATTCCATACGAACTAATAATGAATAGCAGTACGACACTGAATCCGAGTACGCTTAACCTGTTGATAACTTTATGCATTGCAAAGCCTTTCCACGATTTTTGCAACAATTATATAGGGATCATTATAAACTGACAATCTGCAATTGATTCTAGCCCTCACTATTATTTGTCTTTCAAAGGCCGAATTTCAATTCACTGGGTGGGATTGGACAAATATTCATAAAGAAAGTTTCTCAATACTCTTGGATTAATCAAGCATAAGTCCGCTCGGTTGAAGATTCGAGCAGAACATTATGGGCGAATCTAAACACATCCAATATTTTGAAAGGGTTTTGAACTCGAATCAATGAGCCTAGTTCGGTACAATGCACCCAAAAATTAAAATTTACTATTTGTTTACTAAATTTTATATTTGAAAACATGACCGCATTCATGCGGGAGAGATTGAGTTACAAAATATAATGCTAATTTAATTAGCACCCGATTAAAGAAAGTATTAATCTCTAAATTTTATTTGAGGCTTGAAAATGTTCCGAGGTAAAACGAATGAAAATACCCAAAAACTTGATTGAAAAAATACTAATCAGATTCATATAAAATGAGCGAAAACCAAACAAAATACTCCTTTAAAGGTCAAAGCATTGTTGTAAAGGTAACTGGCTCTGAACAATTTGTTCGTACTCAAGTTCAGGAATTAACACGACAGCTGATTCAACTTGATTCAGCAGTGCAATCCAAAAATTCAACCCAACCCGAAAGCACGATTGCTGAACAATTTAATTTTGCTGATGAAATGCGGAAATTTGCATCTGACCCGGCGAAAAATAGATTTCTGGCGATTGCGTTACTCTTGCACAGACAAGGAAAAAACCGCATTGCAACAGGAGATATTCATCAAGCAGTTAAGGACTATAAGTTGAATTCTTTTGTTAATGCGTCAGATTGTCGAGCACGGTGTATCAAAGAAGGGCTCATTGCTCAGGACGCAAAAAAGTTTTATGTTACTCAAAAGGGTGCCGAATTAGTTGGTATACCTCTAACAATTCACAAGCATTAAACCAAATAATCAATTTCAGAATTTTTTGGTTTAAATGACAAACTTCAAACGATTCCTTGCCTGATAATTTTCGTATCGCAATCGCTCAAATCAATCCTACGGTAGGAGCACTTGAGGCAAACGCTCAACTCGTTAAGTCGGTGGTTGATAATTTACATGGTCAGAACGTTGACTTTGTGGTTTTCCCAGAACTGTTTCTATCTGGATATCCACTTCAAGACCTAGTGACTAAAAGAGCATTTGTCAGAGACTGCATGGCTACCATGGAAGAATTATCCAAATGGAATCAATCGTCTGTAGCTATAGGTATTGGTTGCCCGTGGGCCATTGACCAAAAAATTTACAATTGCTATCTCATTCTCAAAAATGGTCAAATTGTAGCAACTATTCAAAAGTATCATCTCCCATCTAATGAAGTGTTTGACGAGGTCAGAGAATTTGCCCAAGGCTCTCTTTGCGGGCCTTATCAGATCAACGATGTAAAAATTGGCACACCGATTTGTGAAGATGCTTGGTACGGCGATGTGTGCGAAATGCTTGTAGAGTCAGGAGCAGATATACTCATCGTCCCAAATGGATCTCCCTATGCCCGGAATAAGAATGAGCAACGCATTAACATAATGGTTAGTCGGGTCGTTGAGACAGGATTACCTTTGATTTACCTTAATCTAGTGGGCGGGCAGGATGATCAAGTCTTTGATGGCGGGTCATTTGTTCTTAATAAGGGGGGAAGCTTGGCCGCACAACTTCCCCATTTTAAAGAATGTGTTGAGGTTATAGATTTTGAAATGAAACAGGATGTGTGGGAAGCAAAGACAGGAAGTCTGTCCTTGATTCCAACATCGATCGAAATGGATTATCATGCAATTAGCATCGGAGTTAGAGATTATTTAGCGAAAAGTGGTTTTTCATCAGTTCTAATTGGTCTTTCGGGGGGTATAGATAGTGCATTTGTAGCTACCATTGCCACTGATGTGGTCGGTCCAAAAAACACCTACTGTGTGATGTTACCCACAGAATTTACTTCTGAGAGTTCAACTAAAGACGCTCACGACTTGGCAACAAATCTTGGTTGCGACCTCACTTATATTGGTATGGGGGGCATTTTAGAAGAAACATTAATCTTACTAGAGTCACTTTTTCAAGGTCGGAAACCGGACGCAACTGAAGAAAATCTTCAGTCAAGAATGAGAGCATTACTATTGATGGCCTTGTCAAATAAATTTGGTTATCTCGTACTAACAACAGGCAATAAATCTGAAGCAGCAGTTGGCTATACCACAATCTACGGTGATATGGCTGGTGGTTATAATCCTATAAAAGACTTATATAAAACGCGACTGATTGAGGTCGCAAGGTGGCGAAATAGCAATTTTCGTCCGTGGATGAAAGGTCCCGAGGGTCAAGTTATTCCTGACAACATCCTAACAAAACCACCATCTGCAGAATTGAGAGCTGATCAAAAAGATACTGACAGTCTACCCGCATATGATATTTTAGATCGAATCCTAGAAATGCTTATTGATGAAGATAGGTCAGTTTCTGAGGTTGTTGAAAAGGGGTTTGATATCGACATGGTGAAGAGTATCGAACAACTCATTTATGCATCAGAATATAAGAGATTTCAATCGGCACCAGGTGTGAGATTGTCAACAAGAGCATTATGGCTTGATCGTCGTTATCCTATTGTCAACCACTGGCGAGACCGAAATTAAATTTAACAAACATTCCGAATGGATTGATAATGACAATTACCCGCTTTGCTCCTTCACCGACTGGAGAAATCCATGTTGGCAACGCACGAACTGCAATTTTTAATTTTTTGATTACCCGTCAAACATCGGGAACCTTTATTTTAAGAATCGATGACACAGACCCAGTGCGTTCAAAACAAAAATACATTGATGCAATCAAGGAAGATTTAGATTGGCTTGGACTCAACTGGGATACCGTTGAGCAACAATCCCACAGAATTGAACGGTATAAAGAAGTCGCACAAAATCTCATGGCAGAGGGCTTGCTTTATGAGTGTTTTGAAACTCCGCAACAGCTTGAGGTCAAACGCAAAATACAATTAAAGAGGGGCAGACCGCCGGTGTATGACCGTGAAGCCCTGACATTGACTGAATCGCAAAAAAAATTGATGAGGGAACAGTCCCGAGGGTATTGGAGGTTTAAGCTTGAGCGCACAAGAGTTCAGTGGGATGATGCGATACAAGGTGAAGTTTCAATAGACACCGCAAGTGTTTCAGACCCCGTATTAATTAGGGCTGATGGCCAATTCCTTTACACGTTTGCTTCGGTTGTTGATGATCATGATATGCATATCACGGATATCGTTCGTGGAGCGGACCATATTACTAATACAGCCGCTCAGATTGAACTGTTCAGAAAACTAGGAAGCCATATTCCAAATTTTTCGCACCATTCGCTACTGACTGATGAAAATGGCGGCCCGCTATCAAAACGTATTGGTGGATTATCTTTAAATTGTCTCAAAAATCAAGGAATTGAGCCGATGGCTTTAATATCCCAACTCGCTTTTCTAGGTTCCTCAAAATCTGTGGAAGTAAAAGTGAAGTTAAGCGATGTAATTGATACTTTTGACATAAAAAGTTTCAACCGAAACTCTACCAAATATTATAATCAGACACTGAGGTCTCTTACCACCGAATACTTTCGAAAAGTTCCTTTTGAGGACATAAAACATAGAATCATAGAGCTTGATGTGCCTGATAGTGAGGCTTATGAGTTATGGGAGTGTTTGAAAGGCAACATAGAAAAAGTAGATGATATTGCGGGGTGGTGGAAAATTTTTTCGGGTGCCGGGAAGCCTACAATCAGCGAGGATGACAGAGAATTTGTTCAATGGGCTTTTAGTTTACTACCAAATCCTCCATACACAATAAACACTTGGACCGATTGGATTACCCTAATTAAAGAAGATTCAAATCGTAGAGGTAAAAAAATTTTTATGCCGCTCAGGCTAGCTCTCACTGGAAGGGAAACTGGTCCAGATATGAGTCAGTGCTTAGCACTTTTCAAAACTCGACCTGAATTGTGATAATGGAAAAAACTAAGCGTTGGTGATGAGTATTAAATTTTTGCCAATAACCAATACAACATTGATAAACAAAATTGAAAAAGTATGATTGAGGCACTATCTGCTGCATTCTGCAATGGTTTCAGGGTGAGAGAATACAACTATTAATTGTAATTATTTTCAATTTCTGACTTTAGTGATTTTATGGGGCCGTAGCTCAGTCGGGAGAGCGTGTCGTTCGCAATGACAAGGTCAGGGGTTCGATTCCCCTCGGCTCCACCAATAAAATAGAATTGTCCATTTTTCAAATTCTTGAATGTCATTCGTTGATCGATATGCTCATTAGGTCAGCAGCGAGATTCATTGGAAATATTTTCAAAATCAAGCAGTTGGGGGATATCAAGCGGACGAATGAGGTGTTGCTGTTGCACTGCCCTTGAACACGGATCAACTTTCAAGAGACACAAGAAGTACTCCAACGATGCCATTGCAGTTAAAGATACTCCAATATAAAGTGTAAAATTTGAGGTAGGTGTATGCGTGTACTAACCGACCTCAAAATAAACACAGTTGCCTTGTCGCCCCACAGCATCCAGTGTTCTAATTGAATGTGTGAAGTTTAGTAAATGTAAATGCTAACAATTCATTTAATCTCAGCTGTCCCTAATTGTCTAATATCTTTCAAAGTGTGGTCTAGCAATGAACATGACTTTGCCGACAACGACAGGACTTGAGGAACAATCATCCATTCAAGGGTCCACATTGACCCTGACCTTTCTTGTTCATGGATAAGACAATGGTTTATTCCAGAGCTTAAGGAACTAAGATAATTTGATATAGCAACGATTGTTTCGGCTCCAATTGGATTTGATTTATGAGGCATAGCTGAAGATGACCCGCCTTGATTGAAAACAACTTCCTGCATTTGGGCCATCAATAAAAGATCAATCCCAACTTTGCCGATTGCTCCAGCGAATTGGATCAAACAGTTTGTTAGACCGACGATTGGAATGCGATTCGTTTGCCAGCTGACTGGTGCAGATTTGAGTCCTAATTGCTGGGCAATAAGTAGACAAATCGTATTTGCCTTATCACCCCATTCAGAACGGTTACCAACAGGCCCACCAAATTGTACTGTGCGGCAGTTTTCAAATTTACTCTTTAATTCGGTAGGAAAGTGATGCAAAATTTCAGACCACGAAGAAATTCTATCCTCGCACTTAATGAGCTTTGCTGATTGATAACGGGTTCGTCCTTGTAAGGTTGTTGAACCAAATTGGTCTCGCAGCTGGTCAAGCGTTTTTAAAAGAGAATTGATTCGGCAGTTTAAAATATTTGAATAATCAATCAGCGCTAAAACAAATGCCGAGTCAATCAAGTCTTGGCTTGTTGAACCAAAGTGGAAGACATCTTGGTGAACAGGGTCAATGGTATTACGAAGCTGGCGAATAAACTCGGGTACTGCCATTCCATCAACAGCAACACATTCCATCAATTTTGCGAAATTAGGTTTAAAGGTTTTTAGTTTTTGGTTAATGTGATCTTGAGCTGCGTCTGACAATAATTCGGTTTCATAAAGTGCATTGGTTAAAGCGATTTCAAACTGAATACACGATCCCAGCATTTTTTCCGAAGAGAAAAGATTCTCTGTTTCAGGATCACCTAACAAACCCTCAAAAAGCCCCTGATTATAAGGGTTTAAATACATTTGGAGAACTTTTGACTATATTTTAGGAAATCTCCGGTAATTACAAAATAACTAATTCCTAACAATATGTTTCCTTGTAGTCATGTTTTAGCCGAAGCATTCGTTTTTCTTGTGATTAACTATAATCAAACATTAGATGAGTCCTTTTTTGATGTCAACCAAGAGCATTCAATTTGAACTAAGATTCTTGCTTGAATAAGACCTAAATCTAGAAGGACTGAAGGAATTCAAACCATTTGACCTATTTGTCACTACCGGTTGTATATTCCCCCAATATTAACGGTTGAATAAAGGGCCATTATCCCAAAGATCCCTAGGATAATGATGAGCAGGACTAGTCCTACCCTGACGTAAATGCAATCCTGTTTTCATCATACAAAAATGACCAGGAGATACCGTTATGTAAACTTTGGAGAATACTCTTGTGTTCCATCAATTGAAAGTAGAAGGTCTGTCGAAACGCGCGATTGCTCGTCGGAAAGACCATGCTCGCAAGACCGTCAAACAATATCTGGATTTGGGGATGGTCACACCGGTGTGTACAAGCCACGTGCCCCCTGACCCGGAAAACTCACCCTCTATGAAGAATATCTCAAAGCCCGTCTGAAACACAATCCAAGCTTATCAGGTCAGCGACTGCTACAGGAGATCAGGGACCGAGTATCAGGGATTTTCTATATTTTAATTGGACTTAACCAGTAAGAAATAGTGCGATGGTAAGGAATTAAACATCAAAAAAAATGGTTTCATGTTCACCTTGGAGATGAATATTAAACTCATATTCTCCAGTTCTTAGGAGTTTTGCGGTAAGGGTTTCAACTCGGCTTTGATGCTCAATGCTATTGAGAATAGGGTCTGTTGAATTCGCTTCCTCCTCATCTGAAAAATACATTCGAGTATGTAATCCAAGATTGATACCTCGTGCAGCAATCCAAACACAAATATGTGGGGCTTGGAAAATCCCTGTATCCTTGTAGGGTACCTTTCCAGGCTTGATTGTTTCAAAAATAAAAGAGCCATCATCATGTGAAGTCGGTTGTCGTCCCCAGCCCATAAAATTTGGATCACTTTTTGCACTACTTGCTTGAGAAGAGCAGAAAATGCCACACGCGTCTGCCTGCCACAATTCAATAATTGCATCTAGTAAGGGAGTTTGAAAGCCATCAAAGATTTGACCTCGAATCCTTACTCGTTCACCGCGTGTATTTTCGTTGACCATTGTAGCCCCAAGATAATTTCCGTCATACATATTATCTAATCCAGCGATTGGAGGAACAAGTCCGATATGGACATAAGGTCCGGCAGTTTGTGATGCGTGTTCATGTGTCCGAGTATTAAAAACCATCTTAGTTTCCCTCTAACTTATTTTCAAAAAGGGTTGATCGCTTTCCTCGCAAGATGATATCAAAATGATAGGCTCGAGCGTCCATGGGGATAGTATTAGCCATATCCAATCTCGCAGTGAGTTGTTCAATTGCTTCTGCATCAGGAATCGAATTCACAATGGGGCAAATTTTGATTAAGGGATCACCTTCAAAATACATTTGGGTAATTAATCGTTGAGCAAAGCCACTTCCAAAAATCGAAAAGTGAATATGAGAGGGTCGCCAGTCGTTCATGCCATTTGGCCAAGGATAAGCTCCAGGCTTAATAGTCCGAAATTCATAGTATCCATCTTGACCAGAAATGGTCCGACCACAACCACCAAAATTAGGATCCAATGGGCCTATATATTTTTCCTTGGGGTGCCTGTAACGACCAGCTGCATTCGCTTGCCAAATCTCAATCAACGAGCCAGCAACACCATTGCCGTCTTGGTCAAGAATTCGACCTTTTACGATGATTCGTTCGCCTATTGCAGATTCATCGTGATTGGCAAAATTATAAATGAGATCGTTGTCTAATTTGCCAATTATTCTGTGGTCAAATACTGGTCCGCTTGTTTCAGAAAGCGTATTACCAATTGAAATCAATGGTCGACGTGGCGACCGGGCAATGCTGCTTTTGTAGCTCGGGGAAAAAGCAGGAGGCTGGCGCGTAAAATCACGCGGGTAAAAACTTCCCTGCAGTTGTTCTTTAGCAGTCATTTCTGCTTCTCCCGAATTGACTCATTTTCTTGGTATACTCGTTTGGCTATTTTTATGGCATTATTTGCAGCAGGAACACCTGCATAAACAGCAACATGAAGTAATGCTTCAGAAATATCCTGCGCTGAAGCACCTGTATTTTTTGTCGCTTTAAGGTGCATTTCAAGCTCTTCATCATGTCCCATAGATGCAAGAAGGGCGATTGTTAATATTGATTTTTCACGAAGTGTAAGATGAGGTCTTGCCCAAACTCTACCCCAAGCACCGGCAGTGATAAAATCCTGAAATGGTTTATCGAATTCAGTGGTGTTGGCTTTGGCATTCGCAACATGAATGGTACCAAGAACTTTTTTCCGAATTTCCGTACCCATATCTTCTTCTTGAGAGTTTAGGGTTGTTTTAATGGGTTTATTATTCATAAGTTAGAATTTAAATTAAACGCAATCAATACTAGCGACTTGTTGTATTAAGTCCAAATCAGTGGACCTTATCAATCATATTCTTAAAAAATAAATGGGTCATAATGATTAGACTAGAGTCCCAGAAGTTTGTAGTTTATAATTTCTCTAGAATTATAATATAGATTATTGTTCTAGAAGTCAGGAGAAGTGAGGTGGGTTTTGTCAAACACCAAAAAAATATCTGAAAACTCCTTTGGCGAGAGAGACAGGAGAGGGCACTGGCGTCCGTTTGAAAAATTAAAGTATGCTCCCCTTTTTGCTTGGCCAATTAAGCCATTAAAACTTCTACGTTGGCTGTTTGGCTATCCCGGTTATGTGTTGCCTTGGAACCTCGTCTTTTTTCTCATTAGCGTTGTCGTTTGGTTGGCGTTTACCCCACCATTAGAGACCATGAAAACTTTTGAATTGGGATGGATGGCCACCATTGTGCTTCGTAATGCCGGGCTAATGATCCTATTCTACGGCATTTTTCATCTTCATCTTTATGTCAAAAGAAAGCAGGGAAATGAATTTAAATATAATCCATCTTGGCTAGAAACCGATGGTTCTGCTTTTTTGTTTCGCAATCAAACCTTGGATAATTTAACGTGGAGTTTTGCCAGTGGTTTGTCGATATGGTCGGGTTACGAAATCCTTACTTTTTGGATGATGGCGAATGGTTTCATCCCACACTTGGATTTTCAAGCCAACCCAATATTGTTTGTGGTCATGTTGCTTTTGATTCCGATGTTCCGTGAGTTGCATTTTTACTGCATTCATCGATTGATACATATACCCATACTTTACCGCTATGTTCACAAGGTTCACCACGCTAATTCCAATCCCGGACCATGGTCGGGCTTATCAATGCATCCTGTTGAGCATATTCTTTATTTTTCCAGTATTTTTATCCATTGGATTATTCCATCTCATCCTCTTCATGTTCTGAACCAATTAATCCACCCGGCTTTATCACCGGCTTTGGACCATACCGGCTTTGAAAAAGTCATCATTGATGACAAAACGGCATTAGATACTCACTGCTTCGCTCACTATCTCCACCACAAATATTTTGAAGTCAATTATTCGGATGGAATTATTCCTTTGGATAAATGGTTTGGAACATTTCACGATGGTTCTTCAGAGGGTGACGAATTGATGAAGAAAAGATTGAAGCAGAAGCGAATGCGTTTGAACACCTAACGATGCATTGCAGAAACGTGGAATATGTCTCTATTGTCAAATTCCTCCAACAAAACACTGCTTTCACAACTGGATTTGATCTAATAATGCCAAGGTTTCAGTAATGTTGTTCCTGATTTGTTCCCATTGTTTGGCAATGATTGTATGTGATGGGGCAAGCCATGAACCACCCACACATTTAACATTTGTGAGCGCCAAATAATCAAGGAAATTACTTTTGTTCACTCCCCCCGTAGGACAAAAAGAAAGATGGGGAAGGGGACCTGAAATTGCTTTTAAAGCGTCAATACCACCGGACGAAGAGGCAGGAAAAAACTTAAACAATGATAAACCTCTTTCGCTGAGCCCCATCATTTCAGATGCAGTCGATACTCCTGGGAGAATTGGAATGGCCATTGATTCACAATCGGTAATGAGTTTTGGGGTGAAACCTGGAGAAACTATAAACTGTGCTCCAGCTTCTTTGGCTAGGTGAGCATCGCTTCGGGTCAAGACACTACCGGCACCAACAAGACAGTTGGTGTTGTTGGAAATCAATCTTATGGCATCTATTGCTACCGGAGTTCGTAGAACAATCTCTAAAGTTTTAATGCCGCTATCGTAAAATGTTTGGGCCAATGGCAATGCATTAGCGAGGTCTGTGATTTCGATAACGGGGATGACTGAAGTAGAGTCGAGAAGTTGTTCGATTGACTGGTTCATATTGATGGTCCA
Organism: Rhodobacteraceae bacterium bin131; assembly: GCA_002239085.1. Lineage (GTDB taxonomy): Bacteria > Pseudomonadota > Alphaproteobacteria > Rhodobacterales > Rhodobacteraceae > MPNP01. The sequence goes on from MPNP01000007.1 coordinate 60,310, forward strand.
ATAGTTACTGATATTAGAGGATAGCCGAAGCCCCTTGAACTGAGGTTCCGACCTGCTGCCTGAACCCCTGAAACAATTCTCGTCCTAAACCAAAATTGTCTCTTTCTGGTGGTGTTTCTAGGGGGCGGTCATAGATTGCACTCCCGATGACATTAATTGCCCCCTCTTTGGCATCTATTTTGATCGAGTCACCATCTTTTACTTTTGCGATTAAGCCCCCATCCATAGCCTCCGGGGTCAGGTGAATAACTGAGGGCACTTTCCCCGAAGCCCCGGACATTCGCCCGTCTGTGACCAAAGCTACTTTTAAACCTTTTCCTAATAGAACTGACAATAATGGCGTTAAGGAATGTAATTCTGGCATCCCATTAGATTTTGGCCCCTGAAATTTAACAACAATGATTGTATCATGCGTAAACTCGCCCTGAGTGAAAGCTTTTTTGACTTCGTCTTGGGAATTAAACACTCTTGCAGGGGCCGTTATTGAGTGCAATTCGGAGGGCACAGATGATATTTTCATAATGCCTTCGCCCAAATTTCCAGAAAGATATTTAATTCCACCACTCTTTTGAAACGGCGAATCAGCTGGTGTTATAATTTTTTCATTCAATGAGGTCTTTGAACCTTGGTCCCATATAAGAGAGTCACCGATGATCTTCGGCTCGGTTGTATAACTGCTTAAGCCGTCGCCATTGACAGTTTTAACATCATCATGTAACAATCCAGAATCAAGCAGTTGACCAATAATGTAGCCGAGCCCTCCAGCGGCATGGAAGTGGTTAACGTCGGCTAATCCATTTGGATAGACACGAGCCATTAAAGGAACAATCCCTGAAATCTTATCAAAGTCTTGGGGTTCAAGGATGATTCCCGCCGCTTTGGCCATGGCTGTTAGGTGAATGACTAAATTGGTTGACCCTCCAGTTGCCATCAACCCGACGATTCCGTTGACGAAAGCCTTTTCACTCAGAATCTGACCTACCGGTGTAAATGCATTACCGCAATGAGTGAGAGATAATACCCGTTTAGTTCCTGCGGTAGTCAGAGCTTCGCGTAAAGGCGTATTGGGGTTTACGAAGGAAGATCCCGGCAGGTGTAATCCCATAAACTCCATGAGCATTTGATTGGAGTTGGCTGTTCCATAAAAAGTACAAGTTCCCGGTCCATGATAGGCTTTCATTTCGGACTCAAGGAGTTCCTTTCGGGTTATTTCACCACGGGCATATTTCTGTCGAGTTATTGACTTTTCCTCGTTGGACAGCCCAGAGGTCATGGGGCCAGCGGGTAGAAAAATACTTGGCAAGTGCCCAAAGGTGGCAGCGGCCATAACCAACCCAGGGACAATTTTGTCACAGACTCCTAGATATGCTACGGCATCAAAGGTGTTATGACTGAGAGCAACGGTTGCCGCGAGAGCAATGACATCACGCGAAAATAAGGATAATTCCATGCCTCCTTGACCTTGGGTTACTCCATCGCACATTGCGGGAACTCCACCGGCTATTTGGGCTGTTGCACCAACACTTAAAGCAGCTTTTTTGATTTGTAGAGGAAAATCTTGGAATGGTTGATGAGCCGATAGCATATCATTATGTGCCGTAACAATGCCAAGATTAGGCGCTTTTTCAGCTTTGAGTAATTCTTTTTCACTTCCCATAGCAGCATAAGCGTGCGCTTGGTTACCACAAGACAGGTGAGCCCGATGGGGTCCGCGTTCACTCATCTGATTCAGACGCTGAAGGTATGAAGTCCGGTGGGTATGACTTCTCTCAATAATTGCTGCAGTGATATGATTTAGTTGTGAATTAATAGCCAAGTGGAACTCCTATCTGATGCTTTTACACAATTTAAAATGCCCGAAAAAAGCTGTTGAATGAATTGTTACGGCAGTTGACAATCAAACCATCCGCAAACCGCCATCAAGACGTATTGCTTCACCATTAATATATGGACATTCAATTAAAAATTTTACCAACTGAGCAAATTCTTCGGGCCGGCCTAAGCGTTTAGGAAATACAACTTCCTGAGCGAGTTTTGCCTTAATTTTTGGGTTGACTTCTTGAATCATGGGGGTCGAAAAAATTCCAGGACAGATGGTGTTTACCCGAATACCCATTTCTGCCAAGTCCCGAGCAAGAGGGAGTGTGAGTCCTAAAACAGCGGCTTTTGATGAAGCATAGGCTGTTTGTCCCTTCTGACCATCTGTAGCAGCGATGGAAGCAGTATTGATAATAACCCCGCGTTCTCCATCGGCTTCCGGTATATTTTCCGCCATTATTCCCGATACAATCCGAATCATATTGAAAACCCCCACAAGGTTAACATCAACTGTTCGTTTGAAAGCTTCATAAGGATGTGGACCTTTCTTGCTGTAAGTTAATCCAGCAATTGCCACCCCAGCACAATTGATTAAAATGCTTGGAATCTCACTAGAATTTGTCATTGTGTTCAGTGCTTCTTTGACTTGGCTTTCAGAAGTTACATCAAGCGGAAGAAAAGGGACTCCAAGTAATGAAGCATCTTTCTTTGCCTTGTCAGTGGGTAAATCAACAATGTAAGGTTTGGCTTGCTGAGCAATGAGTAACTCAACAACAGCTCTTCCTAATCCTGAAGCACCTCCAGTAACTAAGGCAACTTTATCACAGATTTGCATTGGCTTCCTTGTCTAGTGTTCAGGGTGGGTTAATTTCAAACGGTTTCCAAATTCTTTGACAATATCATACACCATCAACACATCGTTTCTTGTGGTCAGGTAAGTTCCAGCGGTAACCCTTATAATTTCTGACCCATCCACTGTTGTATGCGTTAAATAGACGCGCCCATCGGCATTGATTGCGTGGCATAGGGCATTGGTAATTTGGTTAGAGTCAAAGCCTTCTGGTATAAACCTAAAACCAAATAACGCTAATGGAGTACTGACAGAGACCTCAAACTCTGGATCATTTACAAATTTTTGTTCAAGCTCTTTAATCCATGTGACATGATCTCTGATTAACTGGCGTAGACCTTTAAGCCCGTAAGCACGCAAAGTAAACCATATTTTCAGTGATCTAAAACGTCTGCCCAAAGCGATAGTGAGTTCACTAAAATTAGTGATGTTCTCAATTCCATCTGTTTTTAAATAATCTGGTTGAATGCCAACAGTTCTCGCTTGTACCTCTGGTTTTGCCAATAGTTGTATTGAACAGTCTAATTGAATACCAAGCCATTTGTGAGGATTGATGACAATAGAATCTGCCCCCTCAATCCCTTTCCATAAATACCTGAACTCAGGACAAATCATTGCCGAGCCCGCCCACGCAGCATCCACATGGACATAAAGATCAAACTCTTTGGCAACCTTAATTGTGTCTTCAATTTGATCAAAAGCTCCTGCCGCGGTACCCCCACAACATAATATCACTCCCACAGGTATATTCCCATTTTGAAGATCAGCCAAAATCATGGACCGAAGGCTGTTGGGGTCCATAGATCGATTGGGGAGTTTATCCGGGACTCGTAGATTATCTGAGCCAATTCCAGATAGTCTTACTGCTTTTTCGATTGAGGAATGGTTTTCCGATGATGCATAGACTTTTAATGTCGGAAATTGATTTATCCCCTTTGTCAATCCCATCCAATTGAGACCCCGCTCACGCATTGTCAGGACGGCATTAAAAGTCGCAATTGTTGCCGTATCCTGAATCAGGCCTAGAAAGGTGTTTGGTAGGTCCAAAGCTTGCCGAAACCAATGAACCATTTGTTCCTCTAGTTCGGTTACTGAGGGAGACGTTTGCCATAGCATACCATTAGCACCGATCCCATTAGCCAATTGTTCTGCAACAATTGAAGCCGGTGATGCGTTCCCGTTAAAGTAAGCAAAAAATCGAGGGTGTTGCCAATGTGTTAAGCCAGACGGGATTATTTTTTTAAAGTCTTCAAAAATAGTTTCCATGGATTCGGGATTTTCGGGAGGACTGTCGTGAAGTTTGGCTTTGATCTCACCCGGTTTGACTTGCGATAAAACAGGCTGTTGACCTATTTTAGAATAATACTCTTGCGTCCATTGACCGGCCTGTTGCGACCAATATTCCAAATCTTTATATTCCATAATTTATCTTTCATATGACCGCTTTGAAGAACGGGCTTAATATTATTAAGCTGGGCATGATTTGCCCAAGTTAAGATTTTACTTGAATTCTGCTTTGATTTTATTATTTTGAAAGTTATGACATCGCAACACAATATAATTATTTGCATTATTGGCTGACACTTCACGTCGGCCCGTTGTCTATTTCTAAAATCTAATATTCGGGCCGGGGTAGGTAAACAGGTAAGATTGACCTAATGACCGAACTCAATATTTGGAATACCCTGCTTCAAAAGAAGGAAGCATTCCGCCCGATTGATCCTCAACGAATTCGGATGTATGTTTGTGGACCAACTGTATATGGTAGGGCTCATATAGGAAATGCTCGACCGGCCGTGGTATTTGATGTTATGTATCGGTTATTAGTGGCGGTCTATGGAGCTGATTGTGTGATTTACGTGCGCAATATAACTGATATTGACGACAAAATTAATCGCAAAGGCCTTGAGAAAAAAGCTCAGGGTGACTCTCGTAATCTCGTTGAGATTATCAGAACAATCACCGATGAGACCATTCAGTGGTACCATGAGGATATGGCATTGCTAGGAGTCATGCAACCAACTTATGAACCGCGGGCTACTGAATTTGTCCCTCAAATGATCGCGATGATTGAACGACTGCTTGCAAAAGGGAATGCATATGAATCTTCAGGTCACGTGTTGTTTGATGTAAATTCTTTTGATGAATATGGGGCGCTAGCAAAACGAACCCTTGAGGATATGAAAGCTGGTGCAAGAGTCGAAGTGTCTCCATACAAGCGAAACGATCTTGATTTTGTTCTTTGGAAGCCTTCAATTGACGAGCTCCCTGGATGGGACAGTCCTTGGGGGCGTGGAAGACCCGGTTGGCATATTGAGTGCTCGGCAATGTGTAATGAGTTGCTCGGCAATAACTTTGACCTTCATGGCGGTGGATCTGATTTGTGTTTTCCCCATCATGAAAATGAAATTGCTCAAAGTAAGTGTGCTTTTAGCAACTGTACCTTTGCAAACTATTGGGTGCACAATGGAATGATAACGGTAAATGGTCGTAAAATGTCCAAAAGCCTTAACAATTTTCTTACAATCCAAGATTTAAGTAAAAAAGGTTTGAGTGGTCATGAAATGCGGTTAATTCTGCTGGGTACGCATTACCGCAAGCAACTGGATTGGACTGAAGAAAAAATCGTTGAAGCGAAGAAGAATATCAGCAATTGGCAGAAGGTGCTTGAAGATAATGAGCACATAAAGGGTGAAGTTGATGACGATGTCCTTAAAGCACTCACTGATGACCTCAACACCCCCGCAGCCTTCACCAAAATCCACCGCTTGGCAGCTGAAGGGAATGTTTCTAAACTAAAAGGTTCGCTGGAACTTTTGGGGATTAATCCCCAACAGATATTGGACAATTCCCAAGAAAATTCGAAAATCCGTGTTACACCGAATGAGCTATCAATTATTAATAAATTAGTTAGCATTCGCAGTGACCATAGAAGGTCCAAGAATTTTGCGAATGCAGACCGGATTAGATCTGAGCTTCAGCTGTGCGGGGTTATCATTGCCGACAAAATCGAAGGAGAGCTAACAGAGTGGAAACTTGATAAGCAAAATTTTGATAAAACGAAACTTATCCGCCTAGCCAAGGCAAAACAAATCTTGACTGTGGATTGATTGAAAGGAAGAAGGATGGCGAAAGAGAGAATCTACATTTATGACACAACCCTGAGGGATGGAAGCCAGACTCTCGGTGTATTATTTGGATTAGAGGAAAAGCGTAATCTAACGACCAAGCTTGATGAATTGGGTGTTGACTATATTGAAGGTGGTTTTCCAGGATCAAATAAAACGGACCAGCAATATTTTGATAGTATCGTACCAACACGTACGGCAAAAATTGCTGCATTTGGAATGACCAAGCGAGCCGAACACTCCGCGGCCAATGATAATAACATTTCAGTGCTGGCCAACTCCAAAGCTCAAGTAATTTGCTTGGTGGGCAAAGCCCATGATTATCATGTTGAAAAAGCTCTCGGCATCAGTTTGGAGGAGAATCTTGAAAACATTCGAGAGTCCATAACACACTTAGTATCACAAAAAAACGAGGTTGTTTTTGATGCTGAACATTTTTTTGACGGTTACAAAAGCGATGAAACATACGCTTTGAAGTGTATACTTGAAGCTCATCGAGCCGGGGCTAGATGGATCGTCCTTTGCGATACTAATGGTGGAACGCTCCCAAGGGATATTGGACGTATCACCCGTGCCGTTATTGAACGAGAAATCCCTGGAGATCAACTTGGAATTCATACGCATAACGATACTGAAAATGCTGTTGCTGGTACTCTTGCCGCAGTGAACGCTGGGGCAAGGCAAATTCAAGGTACAATCAACGGAATAGGTGAGCGATGCGGTAACGCCAATCTCATTTCAATTATTGGAACCCTGTTACTCAAAGAGCCATACAAATCGCTTTATAAGACAAATGTTTCCAAAAAAAAGCTTACTGGACTAACCCAAATTTCGCGATACTTAGACGATATTCTTGACCGGGTTCCGAGTAAAAATGCAGCTTATGTTGGAACCTCTGCTTTTGCTCACAAAGGTGGAATCCATGGTTCTGGGGTGGTTAGAAACCCGGCGACTTATGAGCATATTGACCCCGAATCAGTTGGTAATACCCGGCTAATTCCCTTGTCTAATCAAGCAGGGAAAGCTCATGTAAAATCGTGGTTACAAAAATGGGGCGCTAGTGTCTGTGACATCAGCAGTGTACAACTTCAAGAAATAATTGAGGAAATCAAAAAACGCGAGGATCAGGGATATACATATGATCTTGCTCCTGAATCATGCCAACTTCTAGTTAAGAGGTTGCTTAATCAACTTCCAGAATATTTCACAATTCAAAGGTTTCGCGTCATAGTTGATGGATTTAATAAAGCAAACGCATTACCAAGTGAATCACAAGCAGTCGTAACGATTAAGATTGGTAATGAACGAAAATTATCAGTATCCGAGGGGCTTAATCATGAAGGGCAGGATAGTGGACCTGTTCATGCACTTTCCAAAGCCCTTAAGAAAGATCTTGGTCCCTATCAAGTATATATCAATGATATGCGGCTCATTGACTACAAGGTAAGAATTAGGGGATCGGGTACTGCGGCGGTCACTCGTGTGGTCATTGAGTGTGAAGATTCGAATGGTTTACGTTGGGCAACGACTGGGGTTTCAGCTAATATCATTGAGGCTTCGTTTGAGGCATTGGTTGATGCAATCATTTGGAAGTTAGATCACGAGAATGCCCCGAGTGGGTCGAAATTAACAAGCAATATAGAATTCAGTCAAATTGCTGGATTTAATCAGACTGTTTCCGCTTCATAAGATTCAAAAAGTACTTCCATGTTGTCATCCTTTTGCTCGGTTGAATAAATTGAGCCAGATTAAAGAACCCGCTGCTAGTAGTAAAAAGGGGATCATCGCCCAGTTCACAAGAGACCAACCTTGAATAGGGGTTCCTCCCGAGCAATTCATCAAGGTTCCTGAGGCGAGGGAGCCGACTGTTACGCAGGCAAATACAATAAAGTCGTTTAATCCTTGAACCTTTCCTTTTTCAGCTTCGTTATGACCTTCTAGAAGCATTGTCGTTGCTCCTATAAAGCCGAAATTCCAACCGATACCTAACAAGATTAGTGTGAGATAAAAATTGTGTAACGCAATACCTGAAAGCCCAGCTATTCCAGAGCAAGCCAAAATTAACAAACCCAAGGACACGATTTTTTGGGTTCCAAATTTGGCAATGAGATGACCGGTAAAAAAGGAAGGAGCGAACATGGCAATGACATGAAACGATACGATATTGGCGGCATCATGATGATGATATCCTGTACCAACAACAGCTAGGGGTGTTGAGGTCATGACAAGGTTCATTAACGCGTAAGAAACACTGCCGCAAATTATTGAAACTAATATTTTGGGTGATTTGAGCAGTGAACTGTAAGACCGAACGTTGGTTTCATGAGTTGCTTTGCGCGCGGGAGTTGGGATATCAAGGAAAGTTATAAAAAACGAACCGATTAAATTGAGAACAATAATGGCAATAAAGCTACTAAAGAATTGAATCTCTCCGATATCGATGGTGGCTTTAGCGAGTTGAGGTCCAATAATCGCAGCCGCAAGCCCTCCTGCTAAGACATATGAGACCGCCTTAGGGCGAAATTTAGCACTCGCCGTATCGGCTGCCGCGAAACGGAGAAATCCATTGGTGCTCATATATATCCCCGTAAAGTATGACGCCAATAGAAACACTTCAAAGGATGAAATTGTGAGGGCATAAGCACCCAGTCCACCGCCGATAATTCCGCCAAGACACCCGATATAAAACCCTATTCGTCGACCGAATCGCTGCATCACCATACTTAACCACGGGGCAGTGGTCATTGACCCAAAGACGATGATTGAAATTGGAAGGGTCGCCCAACATGGGTTCCCGGCAAGAGATTGACCGACCAAACCACTTACTGTAAACACTAAGGGCATTTGTGCACCAGCAAAGGCTTGAACAAATACTAATACAAGGACGTTTCTTTGTTCTTGAGTAAGTGGAGATGCAGGCATAAAGTTCCTTAAGGGTTGAGGTAAAGGAGAACTGATTTAGCTTCGTTTTTTCTCAAAAAAATTAATTTTTTGGGATTAAAATTAGCCTCGTTTTAGAATTGACTGTGCACTATCAAAAACTGTTTTTAAATGCTTAGTTTATGTATTGTCACCATTAATCCCATGTTCCAAATTAAGATAAGTTTAAAGTCAACTAATTTTTTCGTGTCTAAGTTGCCATTATTGACAAATGACTGAATTCAAAAAGAAAATAGTACCGTCCATAGTCTATTTTGAATATGGATAACCCGCTTCTTGGAAAGCATATACAAGATTATTGGAAATTCGCTTAAGGGAAATTTAGCCTAGAGAAATAAATTTAGCCTGATTTATTTTGAAAACCATTTTGTATCCTAGCGGATAATTTGGGTATCATATGAAACCTTTGTCAGTGAACAAGCACCCCCTAAAGAAATGCAACTTTCTTTATTTCTCATTTAACACAAGGTGTTTCTGAAGCATTGAAATTAAGTACTGTGTAAACCATCCAAACTAATGGAATGTAGTCAATTCACCACGTCTAGTTTCCACCCACCTTCGCATTGGTGTTGTGAGAATGCGACATTATACTCATGCCTTCATTGAATAATCGATATGACCAGCTTGGTGAATAATAATGTCAAATACTTGAATTGGCATAAGGTATCGTTCCCTTGGGGGTATGAACCAGATTGGTGTTGGGTGAATGCGACATTTTACTCATGCCCTCATTGCATAATCGATATGACCGACTGGTGAATAATAATGTCAAATACTTGAATTAGCCTGAGGTAGCGTTCTCTTGGGGATATGAAGCAGATTGATGGTGGATGAGTGCGACATTTTACTCATGCCCTCATTGCATAATCGGTATGACCGAACCGGTGAATAATAATGTCAAATACTTGAATTTGCGTGAGGAAGCGTTCTCTTGAGGGTATGAAGCAGATTGATGGTGGTTGAATGCGACATTTTACTCATGCCCTTTTAGCATAATCGATATGACCGTCCCGGTGAATACTAATGTCAAATACTTGAATTGGCGTGAGGAAGCGTTCTCTTGGGGGTATGAAGCAGATTGATGTCGGGTAAATGCGACATTTTACTCATGCCCTTATTGCATAATCGGCATGACCGACCCGGTGAATACTAATGTCAAATACTTGAATTGGCGTGAGGAGGCGTTCTCTTGGGGATATGAAGCAGATTGATGTTGGGTAAATGCGACATTTTACTCATGCCCTTATTGCATAATCGACATGACCGAACCGGTGAATAATAATGTCAAATACCTGAATTGGTGTAAGGAAGCGTTCTCTTGGGGGTATGAAGCAGATTTGTGTTGGGTGAATGCGACATTTTACTCATGCCCTTATTCCATAATCGACATGACCGACCCGGTGAATAATATTGTCAAATACCTGAATTGGCGTGAGGAAGCGGTCTCTTGGGGGTATGAAGCAGATTGGTGTTGGTTGAATGCGACATTTTACTCATGCCTTCATTGAATAATCGATATGACCGACCCGGTGAATAATAATGTCAAATACTTGAATTGGTGTAAGGAAGCGTTCTCTTGGGGGTATGAAGCAGATTGGTGTTGGGTAAATGCGACATTTTACTCATGCCCTCATTGGATAATGGACATGACCGACCCGGTGAATAATAATGTCAAATACTTGAATTGGCCTGAGGTAGCGTTCTCTTGGGGATATGAAGCAGATTGATGGTGGATGAGTGCGACATTTTACACATGCCCTCATTGCATAATCGGTATGACCGACCCGGTGAATAATAATGTCAAATACCTGAATTGGCATAAGGTGGCGGTCTCTAGGGGGTATGAAGCAGATTGATGGTGGTTGAATGCGACATTTTACTCATGCCCTTTTAGCATAATCGATATGACCGACCCGGTGAATAATAATGTCAAATACTTGAATTGGCATAAGGTGGCGGTCTCTAGGGGGTATGAAGCAGATTGATGTTGGTTGAATGCGACATTTTACTCATGCCCATTATTGAATAATGGACATGACCGACCTGGTGAATACTAATGTCAAATACTTGAGTTAGCGTGAGGAAGCGTTCTCTTGAGGGTATGAAGCAGATTGATGGTGGTTGAATGCGACATTGTACCCATGCCCTTTTAGCATAATCGGCATGACCGACCCGGTGAATACTAATGTCAAATACTTGAATTAGCGTGAGGAAGCGTTCTCTTGAGGGTATGAAGCAGATTGATGTCGGGTAAATGCGACATTTTATTCATGCCCATTATTGAATAATG
>MPNP01000102.1 GCA_002239085.1 Rhodobacteraceae bacterium bin131
AGAGCCTCAATAGTGCAATAATCTAATTTGTCTGAGTGTGCTCTTGCAGCAATCTCTGGAACAATACCTCCATATTGTTTATGCAGGTGATTTTGGTTCAAAACGATGAGGGATAATACTTGTGGGTAGATGTTTGCCTTATGTTTGATGAGGGCAACAGACGTATCATCGCAACTACTTTCAATACCAAGAACTGTCATACTTTGTGAGTTTGGAATAGCCAAATCAGTACTCCTTAAAAAATTGATATAAGTTTAACCGGCTTTACAATCACATATTGTGCTTTGCAGTGAATGGCTATTGAAGAATATAGACCCGTTAAAGTTTTTACAAAGAACGTCAATCAAAGTGACAATGAGCGACAAATTGAGTTTTCTCTTCGAATCAGTTATCAGGTCTAAATTCACTATAAGGAAGATTCGATAATGTAAAGCTTTACATAATCACATCATGCTTGTGGGTCCGAAAGCAGACTTCAATCACCGCCAATTGACGATAGTGCATGATGACATCACGAGGAGCTGGTACTCATATTGCTGCTTTATTGACTGGCATGAAACAAAGAGCACAAGAAGAGGAAGCAAGTGTGCAGAGACGGGTTGAATTACAAAAGTTGGCAGTCAAAAAGGTGTTGGCAGGAATAGATTTTAACCTCGTGTCTCTTCATCTTGCTGCCTCCCAACTCACTTCTGGCAATAGCGATGTTGCCTACCGAAGAATCCAAATAAGAAAACAAAAACGTTTTGAAAAATACAATATTTTATTTTTATTATTGACATTTTATTTTTATGATAGTTAAGATAACAAAATATAAGTTGGCGAAGGATTCCTCCCATTCTTGAAAACGCCTTTGAAGCAATAAAATGATCGGATCGTTATTATGAATCCGCCATTTTCTAGTAGGGCAAAAATGGGTAAGAAATTCTCAAAAGACACTCAGAAAAAAATAAGTGTCAACAAGAATTCAATTGCTCATCTCTTAATGTTGTCGGCTCCACTTCTTGAATGGGGTCATGTGAAAATCACCAATAATCGGACCAAGCAGGATTGTGCCCATGTGTTGATAGACCTTGCCGATGGTCACTTTCCCGAGAAGAAAATTGTCGTGGTCATGGACAATTTGAACATGCACAAACTAACCACCCTGCAGGACACATTCAATCTCACTGAGGCATGTCGTTCGGCCCGACAGTTTGCGGTTCGCCATACATCCAAGATCGAGAGTTGGTTGAACATGGCCGCAATGGCAATCAATGTCCTGACACACCAATGTCGGGTTCGGTGCATCCCTGACCGTGCGACGATGGGTCGTGAAACCAATGCTTGGGCGGATTATCGGAATGAGAAAGCCAAGCCGATTTATTGGCAGTTCAGTGCCGAAGATGCACGTATCAATTTGAAACCGTTTTATCCATTAATTCAATAGAGGTTAGATACTAGTGCTATAAATGACCCACTTAATACCAGACGGAGAACTCATAGATGCCAAATCAACCGTCTTCGCTCAGGGTGATTACCGAGCGATGTTCCGTGTCTCCGTGTGGTTGACTGAAGAGGGGGTGCACGAACATCATGATCAGCAGGGTGTTGAACATTCGGCGGGGTTTCTGACAGCGTATCATCGCGCGCTGCGAAGAAGTAGTGACCGCGACCACCACATCGAAGCTTTTCGAGAATTGGCGTTTGTAGGTGACGGTGTAGTCCCATTAGGACTACGACAGAGGATTCTGCTTTCCCGCACCCCTCTTGCCACACAGGATTGCTTGGTTGACCTCGCAGAACAGCTGGTTGTTACCCTTCCCCCCCCCCCCCCTTTGCCGCCAGACTACCCAATGTTCTCGCAGATGGCCACACTCCTAGTAGATCACGAGCCAACGCGTCACCATGTCCAGAACCGACGAGGTCAAGTTCCTTTACCACCTACGGAATCAGCAATCACCGCGATTTGTCGGTCATGTGGTACCGTGGAGGTCCCGCGTACGGTTGGTCTATCTGAACCAGCGGATTCGACACAGAAGAGTATTCATCGCTGTCTTGAACAACAAGCATCTCAATCTGCGAACGACCTGTTCCGTTACTTAACACCGGTCGTTTACCCAGAAGAGGTTCCTGTTGCCGAGGTGGCGGTGCCGGTCAGCGATGGAGTTACAGAGCTACCGGTCTTCTGTTTTCGTCACCGATTAGACGCGTATTACAGAGGTCAACATCTTCCGCTAGGGCTCCGAGGTCGAAGTTCTGACAGGGAGGGTCATGTCGCTGCCAATGTCCACGCCCTCGAATATCGACTACAGGATTATGTGGCGCTATTATGCCTTCAGAATCCCGACATAAGTTCAGACTTTGAAGTTGGCCTTCGCCGTCGTCCAATGAAGTTGATTTCAAATAGTCTTTGTGAGCTCGTTGCGACTTTCGTTAGGAAACTGCTCCATTTGCAACTCCCGCATTCGCCTAACGAAAAAATGCAAAGCACGGACAGCTTGCCCTTTGGGCTTGCGAAGGAAGTAGTCCGCGGACCGTTAATTCACTTCATGTCAATGGTTAGTCAGTGCAAGAAAATCCATTCCTGATACGACGCGCATATCTGAATGCCCTTGGACGGCTCAGCGGCATGGTGACCTTTTGGCATACGATTTTAGCGTCACAATCTAATATCTTGACTCACATTCCCTTCCTGACTTCCAGTCAGGCTTGGTGTTGGCTAAACGTCCGTAAGTCAGCTGTCAAGTATCCGGTTCTTCCATCTCCTGCTCCGCGTCCTCGGTCTTCCTCGAGTTGCCGTGTGCTCCCTGACGCTCCATATTGTTTTCAAGCCGGTACTGCCGCCATGCTGGTAGTTGTCATTTCTTTTCTATCTTTTGGTATATTCGTTTCTCCGGTAACTGCGCAAGAACCTGCAGTACTGTTTGAGGAGGAGGCAGTGACGGTCACTGAAGGCGGCACCTCCACCTACACTGTCAAGCTGGCAACGCAACCGAACGGTTACGTGACCGTGACACCGAAGAGCGATGACGAAACGGTCGCGATAGTATCTGGCGCGGTCTCTCTAAATTCGATCAACTGGAATCAGGGAGCGACCGTCACTGTCACCGGTGTTGAGGATGACGACGGAGCTACAGGCATGACTTCGGTGAGCCACAAGATTGAGGGATATCACGACGTGACGAGCGCTAAGTCCCTGCCTGTCACCGTCGCAGATGATGATGCGGCGCTTACCCTCACACACACCCTAGTAATCGTGTACGAGGGACTGACTGCAATTCCTGTTCTAAGAAACCAAACATACAAGGTTAGCTTAGCGGCAGAACCTGCCGGACCGGTAACCGTGATTCCGGAGAGCAGAGACAAGGCAAGAGTAACCGTGTCTGGGCCTCTCACGTTTAATACGGAGAATTGGGCAACAGGTCAGGAAGTGGTTCTGACAGGCGTGCTTGACGAAGACGGCTACGACCATCAGGTTGTGATCGACCACTCCGTGACTGGCTACGATGCCCCGCCAGTCACGGTTCAAACCTCAGTAAAGGATTATCACGGGAAGACATTGGTCGTGCGTCCACGAAATTTGACGCTTGCAGAGGGAAAGACAGGTATCTACTCGGTCAAGCTGAGAACGAACCCACTGGGTACGGTTACAGTTACACCGGCCGTCGAGGATGAGTCGGCCGCGACAGTTTCTGGTACGATGACCTTCGACTCGAGCAACTGGTCCATTGAGCAGTTCGCAGCAGTCACGGCCAAGGCCGAACATAAGAACACCACTATCTTGAACTCGGTTTCCGGGTACTCGGGCTACACCGAAGCGCATCCTGGTGCCTATTATCGATTTGGAAATTCGGCACCAGCTGTTAGCACGGTAGCCGTCACCGTCACCAACGAAAAACCCGGCTTATCGCTGTCACGCGCCGGCGTTATCGTTTCCGAAGCCGCCGGATCTCGCACCACCTTCAGGGTCTCCCTCGCCAGTCGACCCACCGGTACCGTGACCATCTCGCTAGTCCCCGATGACCCTAGTGTCGCGACAGTCCAGCCTTCTGAACTGACATTCACACCCGAAGAGTATGTGCCTGGGGGCGCCTTCAGGGGCGGTGGAAAGACAGTCACAGTCACCGGCGTCGATGACAATCTTGTCAACGATCCGGATCGTACCACCATGATCACCCTTAGCGCTAGCGGCGGTGGGTACGATTCCGTCAGCACTAAGATGCAGGTGACAGTGACCGATGACGATATACCTGGCGTGGTGGTGTCGAAGGGGAAAATTGGAATTATTGAAGGAGGTTCTCCCGGTACCTACACGCTGAAGTTGACCACGCAGCCTGACGGCCCGGTGGCGGTCACGTTGACTTCCGATTCTCCAGCCAAAACTAGCTTTTTTGTCTTTGATCAGGGAAACAGCTATTCAGACTACGACTTGGCGACATTCAATCAGGACAATTGGAACCAACCCAAAACGGTGAGAATATGGGGACTCGACGACGATGACGATGACAATGAGTCGGTGACCATTTCGCACAAGGTCACGGGTTACGGTGACGTGACCAGTGCAGATTCGGTATTGATCACCATCACTGACGACGATCAAACCTCCGAGTTTTCAATCGGTGATAGCAGCGTCACCGAGGGTGATTCCGGATCCGTTGCCTTGCGATTCATCGTCACACTGTCTCCTGCGGCGGGTACTAACACCACGGTGGATTGGACAACGAGCAAAGAGGAAGCCGACACGGCAACCCCGGGCACCGACTACAGAGCCGCCAGTGGCACACTCAGCTTTGCCAAGGGAGAAACTTTGAAGATCGTTCCTGTGGATGTCTACGGAGATCTGATATCCGAAGTAGACGAGACCCTCACTCTTACGCTTGGCAACGCCAGCGGTGGTCTCGTCATAAGGGATGCCACTGCCACCGGCACCATTGAGGACGATGATGATGCACCATCGGGGACGATTGGACTGGGTCTCAGCCCGACGGTGGTTGATGAAGACGCTGAGGCGACCACGGTGACAGTGACAGCGACCATGCCGGGCAGTACCACGCGGAGCGAGGCAACGACGCTGACTGTCCAGGTTGGTGATCCGAGCGACACGGCGACGGAGGGCACGGACTACGCCACAGTCGGTGCGGTGACCCTGACGATTGCAGCGGGTGCGAGTACGGGCACGGCGACCTTTACCATTGACCCGACCCAAGACACGATTGACGAGGGGACTGGCGAGACAGTCTCGGTGAGTGGCAGCACGACGGCGATTGGTCTGTCAGTGAGCGGTACGAGTTTGACCATTGAGGACGATGATGATGCACCATCGGGGACGATTGGACTTGGGCTAATTTTAACGGTGACCCCGGATAACATCTCCGAAGCTGGCGGCACCGCCGAAATAATGATTTCAACAAAAGACGAAGTAATTTTCCAGACCGACATAATTATTGAACTAGAACTGGGCGGCACGGCGACGAAGTCCATGGACTACCAATACACCAACAACATGAAGACGTTGATCCTAAAGGCTGGGGAGACTTTTGTCTCAACCGAAGTAGTGTCCATGCAGGATAGGATAGTTGAAGGTAATGAGACGGTGATGATATCGGCGAGCCACAACGGAGCAGAAATTAACTTCAGCACGGGGGCGCGGGCCTTGATGATCATGGACGATGACTCGATGAGTGCTGTTGTGTCGCCTACCTCACTGACAGTAACCGAGTCGGACGATGCGACGACCGGCAAGCGAGAGAACGAGGCGACCTATACCATAGTGCTAACGGCCGAGCCAACCGATGACGTGACAGTGTCGATACAAAGCAGCGACGAAGATGTCGCGACGGTGGAACCGACTAACTTAGAATTTACCGGCGAAAACTGGAATCAACCGCAAACGGTGACGGTAAGTGGCGTTGCCGATTCACACGACAACATCGGGGACAAAAGAGAGACCAAAATTATGCACGCGGTTAGCGGAGGGAACTACACGGGGATAACCGCAGATCCTGTGTCCGTTCAGGTGATTGATGTCTCGGTCGGCATGTTTCATCAAACTTGGCTTACCCGTTTCGGTCGGACAGTGGCCGAACAAAACATTGCTGCGGTACGAGACAGGATTGTTGTTAGCCGGGCACCGGGCTTTGAGGCCCGTATCGGCGGTCAACCGTTGCAAAGGACAGGTACAGCCGACGATCCAAAGAACGATTATGCGCCGAATGTCTCTCCCAAAGCAGGTTCACTACCGGACTCTCAGATCTCGATGTCCGGGCTCCCTTTTGAACTTTCTGACGAGAAGTTTTCGGAGTTTTGCCCGTTCCTGAAAGACGACGAGTGCAGGGACGAAGCAAAGATACGTGCCCTTTCTGCGGACGATGTTCTCTTGGAATCGTCTTTCGCTCTAGCGCGAGACACAGGAGCCGGCTCCTTTCACGGGTTCTGGGGTCAGGCAACTCGCTCCAGTTTCTCCGGGCGAGATAAGAAAGCCGTCGTCAATGGCGAGGTAACAGGAGTTATGATTGGGACCGACTGGAGGCATAAGGAAACTCTGTTCGGTGCGGTACTTTCAAAAAACCAAGGCAAGGGGACCTTGGACGAATCGAGCTTGATTGGGATCGACGTCAAGCTAACTTCCCTCGTTACTTGGGCGGGACTGGAGGTGGAGCAAAACCTCTTGATCTGGGGAGCGGTCGGTTCCGGTCGGGGTGATGTGACTGTGACCCCAAGCGACGGTGACATAAGTGTCGCAGAAATCGGATGGAGCATGTTGGCTGCCGGTGCCACCGGCACTGTACCAGGCGACAAGATTCTTGGAGTGGAAACTCGCTGGCACGCGGATGCACTCATGACGCGGACCACGTCGGACTCCGCGACAGGCCTCTGGTCAACGTCAGGGGAGACAACCCGCCTGCGGTTAGGCGTGAGTGTAGACTGGCAGCGAAAACTGGCCTCGGGGTCAATGCTTATACCACACCTTGAGACGGGGCTGCGCCTCGACGGTGGCGACGCCGAGACCGGCTTCGGGTTAGAGATCGGAGGAGGGATCGAACTTTTCAATTCGGAACGCGGGTTTTCAATATCGCTCGACGGGCGCACGCTGGCGTTGCATAAAGACGGAGATTTCAGGAACTGGGGGCTGTCGCTGGACTTCTTATGGGATCCTTATCCAGAGACTCTGCGCGGCTGGTCGCTGTCAGCGAAGCAGTCTCTCGGCGGATCACCTTCGGGTGGCGTCGACTCGCTGCTTGACCCGGAGGCTTTCCCCGATCTGTCAAGGACAGAGGGTGAGTGGGACTGGTCACTTGAGGCTTCCTATGGCACTGAACGCGGACGCGGTATGGTGAGCAGCCCTTACGGAAGTGCAAACGGAAGCGAATCCGTTGAAGGGTTACGCCTAGGCTGGCGGATCAAGCCCGACACTGTGCTCGGTAATTACGCGAGTCTTGACGTCTGGGTACAGTTTAGCACGGACAGCGTAGACCACGAGCCCGGTATGGGGCTTCAGTGGCAGTGGAGGTGGTAGCGCTCAGGAATCTACCCTGCCTGTCGGATCAGAGGGAGGGCGGTAACAAGGCGAAATTTGCCCATTAGGATATCAAGGACAATACTGGAATACCATTTAGTCTAGGTACATTGCGTCTGGTACTTAACCGTGTTCTAGATTTTGACGACTTCATACTTTCCGGGGGGGATCGCCAAGAGCAATTGTTGTTTTTTATATTATGGGCATGTCTATTTATTCCAATAAGGTAATTCTTAACATTATTTTTATACTCAGTCATCTTTTTCCAGTCCTGTTGTTTTGCTTATGATGCACTCTAGGCAAGCAATAAATTTGTCTTATTGGCGTTTATGGTGTTCAATTCGGTAATTTAAATGCAGAAGGTGAAATTGTACGTACCCCAGAAGCAAGTGCGGATGACGTACTGGATGATGATGGGTACCGGCCTCAGGCGGTTCGTATTAATGGCACAGTGATGGGTGGTCAAGCGAGTAAGGAAAGAGGATGGTACTGATGGTGCGGGTGTGTTCATGGCGGGTGGTGGTCACGTGACGATAGGCCCCAAAGGAGTTCTTGGGGCTCAATCGGGTATTGCCATTCTTGCGGAAGGAGACAACCGGAGCGATGAACCACAAAGAAAGCTGTATGTAAATCTTATATCAACGGATAACAAACCATGGGAACGCTTAGATGGTCGCATTGAGAATGAAGGTGGTCAAACTATCCTCGCGGTCAATGACACAAATGTTTTTGATAATGGCCCTGATCCGAGCCGACTTGATAGCTGGGCTCCTTCAGAACCGTTGCATGAAGTTCAATTCAAACCTGACGAAGCTTTTAGTACGTTTGACTTCTCCGAGGAAGAGGATTGGGTGAGTCGTTATCAAGCGATTGCCGGTGCTTACGAAGCCTTACCTGGAGCCCTTCGCCGCATTGATACCATGGCATGTCATGTGCCTACACAACAGAATTACATCGGTGTGTGTGGAGGACGGGGACGTGTTGTTTACCACATAATCTCGGTTTGTAAGGGGGTATTTTTCTCACATTACTCCAGTGTTGATTGTACTGAGAAGTTGGATTAATCTGGGAATTATTATTCTTTTCCCAGTAGTCTTTTCTTTTAAGTAGACTCATGTTTATCTCCCCCTTGCCACTGCCTCTTTTTCCCAAGTAGACTGTCTCGTATCACACCACGTGATTCGTTGACGACGATCCGACCCATCCCGATAGCGCTCTCCTCAAGTGTGTCGCACGCTCATCAAGCCAACCGCTCTGGCCTCTTGACGCCGGCTTGAACAAAAAAAGGAGCATCAGAGGGTTGCCCTCCCGATGCTCCTGCC
>MPNP01000103.1 GCA_002239085.1 Rhodobacteraceae bacterium bin131
GAGTGAACAATCTCTCGGGGAATTTGCAGCAATTATCAATGTTTTAGATACGAATGAAATCACACAAACGGTCTCTAACGATGGTGTTCCTACACTTATAATGCTGTGTAAAAGAGTTTTTACACCAGACATTGATAGCCGAGTAAGTGTTCTGAATTCTATTCAACAACAAAGGCTTGACCTGCTTGCGTCTAGCTATCTTGAAAACCTGAAAGCATCTGCCATTGTCATCCGAAACTGATTCAATCGTTGCCCTAACTTCCGGTGAACCTTCTGGAGTTGGCCTTGAGCTTGCTTATCGTGCGTGGCTAGAATTAAACCAATCACAACCCTTTTTCATCATTGCTGACAGACGGCATCTCGCCGAGCGAATTGGGGCTGATCATTGCATCGAAATTCAACAGGTTAAAGACTGTGTTTCGGCATTGAATCATGGCCTTCCATTTTTGCATTTGCAATTCGCTGGCAATGCACCAGCAGGACAAGTTCAGCACGAAAACTCCAAAGGAGTCATTGATTCTATTCGTTGGGCAGTGGGTTTAGCACTGAATAAAGAAGTTGCGGCTGTATGTACGAATCCAATTAACAAGAATGTATTCAAACACTGCGGTGAAAATCAATACCCAGGTCATACAGAATTTCTCGCTGAATTATGTCATGTTCCATTGACGGTGATGTTGCTTGCCGGTAAAGACCTCAAAGTCGTTCCGGTATCGGGGCATCAAGCACTCATTGATGTTCCACAAGCGATTACTCGGTCTCGACTTTACTCGGTTATTTCTTTATCACTCAACTCTCTCAAGCGGGACTTTAAAATTTCCCATCCCGTCATTTATGTTGCCGGCCTTAACCCGCATGCTGGTGAAGATGGCTTATTTGGTGAGGAGGAACAGCACATTATCCGACCAGTAATCAAAATGCTTCAAGCCGAGGGAATTGACATTAATGGTCCCTACTCTGCTGATACCATGTTTCATGAGGATGTTCGCAAACGCTATCATCTTGCCATTTGTATGTATCATGACCAAGCACTCATTCCCCTTAAAACTCTTCACTTTTTTAATGCAGTTAATGTGACATTAGGATTGCCAATAATTCGAACTTCGCCAGATCATGGAACAGCACTTGATATAGCCGGAAAGTCTTTAGCTCGACCTGATAGTCTAATTGAGGCAATTCGATTGGCCGGTGCCCATGCCAAAAACCGCCAGGGCCTTGTCTAGTAGTCAGCTCACCGGTCCAACTCCCATCCGGGATGTTATTGCCAAATACCAGCTTACGGCCAATAAACGACTCGGACAAAACTATTTGCTTGATACCAATCTAACCGATAAAATCATCCTTTCGGCAGGAAGCTTGAACGATAAATTCGTTGTTGAGGTCGGCCCTGGACCTGGCAGCTTAACACGCTCAATCCTTTCAAGCGGAGTCAAAAAGTTAATTGTCATTGAACTTGACCAGCGTTTTATACCTGCACTAGAAGAACTAAAAAGAACTTATCAGGAAAAGTTTGACTACTACATAATGGATGGCCTTGAGTTTGATTATGGACGAGTGGGAGAAAGCCAAATTCAGATATTCAGCAATCTTCCATTTAACACCGGGACCAAATTTCTAGTACAATGGCTGACACTCCCTACCTGGCCACCAATTTGGTCAAAGTTAACGTTACTGTTTCAAAAAGAAGTGGCACAAAGGATTGTTGCATTACCTCATTCCAAAACTTATGGAAGGCTATCAGTTCTAGCGCAAACGCGTGCTCAGGCAAAAATTATTATGACGATACCGGCACAAGCATTTACACCAGTACCAATGGTGAATTCAGCTCTCGTTCAATTGACTCCCAAAAAAACAGTGTTAGAAGAAGGTATTTGGTCATCCCTACAAGAAATATCTCGCTTGGGATTTCAGCAACGTCGAAAGATGATTAGAACGAGTCTTAAACCGTTATCACCTGACATTGAACGTATAATTGTTCAAAGCGGCCTTTGTCCACAACTTCGACCTGAACAACTTTCGGTGACTGACTTCGTGAAACTCAGCACAGTACTCCACTCAAGCCGAAGTTAATCAAAGCCTGATGGGGGTTCAGAGCAAAGTATTAAGGGTTGGATTTGGAACGGTATTTTTTGCTGGCAGTGGAGATTGGTCGGTTTTTTCGGGTGTATTTCGTCCATTAGACTGCCGGGTGTTATTAGCATTTTGACGCGCCAATTCATTCGCTTTTTGCTTTTCTAAAAGGCGAATGTAGTGTTCTGCATGCTGTGAAAAGTTTTCGGCGACGATACGGTCTCCCCCTAGAAAGGCATCGCGTGAGAGGGCCTGATATTTTTCAATAATCTGGAGTGAATTGCCCCTCACTTTACCTTCTGGACCAGAACTCTCAAAGACACGATTAGTGCCATTTGATGTGGGCCCCTTACGTCCTCTACCCCGTTGGCGGGGTGGCCTAGAATTTCGCATTATTTCGCATCCTATTTTCCTCCTAAATTATATTCTTACTCAGTCTTAGCGGGCCTGATGGTACGCTAAAGTAATGATTAAACCTTAATCGGTTGGCTTAAATTAAATTATGAGCTGAACTCGGTATTATTTGTTATCGTCTTCAGAATAGCGAATTCTTGCTGGTTTTCTATAGACTAGCCCTCGCGCTCTTCCATCTAAATCAAAAAGTGTTTTTTCAAAGGTCAATTTTGTGGAATTGAATATATTTTTAACAATTAATTCTTGTTGATAACCAATCTCTAAAATCAACTTACCTTCAAACTTCAGGAACTGATTTATTTTTTGCGCAATTAATCTGTAAGCTAACAGTCCATCAAAACTAGGGCACAGGGCAATTCGTGGTTCGTAAAATCCAATCTCAGGATCAATTTGATTATATTCTGATTCAGTTATATAGGGTGGATTAGAAATTATCAAGTCAAATTTACCTTTTATTAATCCTGCAAACCATGAAGTGTTAATCAACATAGCTCGCGTATCGACTCTGTGTATCTTTAAGTTCTGCTGGGCAACCTTTAAACACTCCATGGAGATATCAGTTCCAGCTCCACAAGATAGATTGCCTTCAGCAAGTAGGGTAACCAGAATTGAACCACTACCAGTACCAAGATCCAAAATTGTTTGATAATCCTCTTTCAGGGCTTCTTCAATTAGGGTTTCTGTATCTGGCCTCGGATCAAGGACATATTCGTTGACTTTAAAATTTCGTCCCCAAAATTCTTTTTCTCCAATAATTTTAGCCACTGGTTTTCGCTTACACCGCCATCCAATATACTCGAAGTATTGAGCTAGTACCTCTGTATGCAGTGTTTTGAGTTCGTCATTCTGCAAACTACTCAGCCGCTTTCCCAAGCAATGTTCAAGCAGGCGAACGGCATCAGTGCTAGGTGAATTAATACCGGCTTGAGTCAGTTTGCTTATGCCCCATTTCAGAGGATTTTCAACTTGATTCATCACGTAGTGATAAGGGCTAGTTTGGAGGCTTGGTCGTTAGTGATCAAGGCTTCAATCAATTCGTCTAAATCACCTTCTAATACTCTGTCTAACCCATAAAGGGTCAGATTAATCCGATGATCTGTAACTCGGCCTTGTGGATAGTTGTAGGTCCTAATTCGTTCTGACCGGTCCCCACTCCCTACTTGTGACTTTCGGTCTGAGGCACGTTCATTTCTTAGCTTTTCTGCTTTGATGTTAAACAAGCGAGAGCGCAGTACAGTCATTGCTTTAACACGGTTAACATGCTGTGATTTTTCCGAAGATGTGACGGCAATTCCTGTCGGGATATGAGTAATTCGTACTGCTGAGTCAGTTTTATTGACATGTTGCCCGCCCGCACCACTTGCCCGCATGGTATCAATTCTAATATCTTCAGGTGCGATGTTGATATCAACTTCTTGGGCTTCAGGCAGTACAGCGACAGTTGCCGCCGATGTATGAATTCGTCCACTCGATTCAGTTTGTGGAACCCGTTGAACCCGGTGTACACCCGACTCAAACTTAAGTCGGGCGAACACTCCTTTTCCTTCAATTGTTACCGTAATTTCCTTAAAACCTCCCAATGTTGAGTCGCTCACATCAAGAGGGTCAAATTTCCATTTTCGTGCTTCTGCATAACGCTCATACATACGATAAAGCACTCCACAAAATAACGCCGCCTCATCCCCTCCCGTGCCGGCTCTAATTTCAAGCACGACAGATTTTTCATCATCAACATCCGTTGGAATGAGCTCAATGAACAATTCGTTTTCAGCTGCTTTGAGTTTTTGGGTTAAACAAATCAGCTCTTCCTCAGCAATTGACTTCATTTCTGGATCGTTAATTAATTCCTCGGTGTCTTTTATTTCCTCGGTGATTTCATAAAAGTGATCAATCTTTTCCACGATTTGCTTGAGACCAGTAAACTCTTTAGATAGCCTTATAAGAGTATCAGTGTCTTGAGTGCGGGTTAACTCCTCTTCAAGGTCAGAATACCTTGCTTTGATTATTGCCAAGCGGTTTAAAGGCATTCTAGGCGAGATGCTCTTGGATGATATCAATCGTTCCCCCATTTTATTAAAAAAAACATTTTAGATTAAAACAACTGGAGTGTTCGTCAATCCAGCTATGGTGAAACTAGCGTGCCATCAATAAATCAATAAAATAGCAGCTAGTACCTCTATGAAGTAGCTTCTTGAGCTTCAATTTCGTTTACTCGTTTGCGAACTAATTTTTCGATTTCTTCAATCATACTTTCATTCGACGTTTTCCTCAGAATATCACCGGCAAGATAAATCATTCCAGAATCTTTGCCTCCCCCTGTGAATCCGACGTCTGTCATTAGGGCTTCACCAGGCCCATTCACTACACAACCAATAATTGAAAGGTTTAATGGAACCTTAATGTCACTTAACCTTTCCTCCAGAATTTTAACTGTTTTTATCACGTCAAAGCCCTGTCTTGCACAGCTTGGACAGGCAATAATATTAACTCCTTTGGAACGTAAATTGAGAGATTTAAGAATTTCAAAGCCAACTTTTACTTCTTTTTCTGGGTCATCAGAAAGACTAATCCGAATCGTATCGCCTAGGCCATCAATCAAAAGGTTACCTAGACCAATTGCTGATTTAATTGTTCCCGGCAACATGCTTCCAGCTTCGGTAATTCCAAGATGGAATGGTGCATCTGTTTCCTTTGCTAATCCTTTATAGGCAGCGATGGCAAGAAAAAGGTCCGAAGACTTACAGCTGATCTTATATTCAGTAAATCCACAATCTTCGAGTATTCTGATATGGTTAAGACCCGATTCGATCATTGCTTCGGGGCAAGGTTCCTTGTATTTTTCAAGAAGATGCCGTTCTAAGCTTCCAGCATTTACGCCAATGCGAATACTGCATCCATTTGATTTTGCAGCATTAATGACATCAAGAATTCTTTCTTTGCTTCCAATATTTCCTGGGTTAATCCTTAAACATGCTGCCCCAGCATCAGCTGCTTCTAGGGCTCGCATATAGTGAAAGTGAATATCGGCTACGATGGGGACCGAAACATTGCGAACAATTTCCTTCAGTGCACGTGACGATTCTTCATCAGGTACAGAAACCCTAACAATATCAGCACCAGCATCAGCACAAATATTAATTTGCTCAATTGTTTCTGAAACATCTGTGGTTAGAGTATTTGTCATGGTTTGAACACTAATTGGGGCGTCACCCCCAACCGGTACATTCCCAACAAAGATCTGTCGTGATTTCCTTCGAGAAATATTTCTCCAAGGTCTGATTTCATTCTTAAACATGAATTTTCTTGAAATTAATAGAAGAAATAATTGACCTAGTTTGAAATAGTTGCAATAAGTGTTTGTTGAACTTGTTCTGGTATGTCTTCACTCTCAAGTTCGGCGAATAGTTCCAGTACAGATGCGGGCTCCAATGAAATGTTATCAAGTACGGTTTCATTTCCAACTGGGCCATACAGAGAATCTCGATATATCACATATAAACTTTTTGCATTACCAGTTCTTAAAATTCTTTTTTGCCCTGCTTCGGGGATCTTATAGGATGTTCCGGGAACTAAAAGACGTTCAAAGATAATTGTCCCATCTTCATGATATACTCTAACCCAACTGTCTGCACCGACAACAAGGTAAATCGAGTCATCAAATGGATTTAAAGCAGTAATCGATTCAAGTAATTCGTCATTTTGGGATTCAACCAATTCAATTTCGGGTCGTGGCGGTGTGTATCCAGAAACAACGGCATTTGGATTTTCCCACATTTCAGCTCTAACAGAAATACTTTTGTAAGTGCCCAGAGGAAGGTCAATCATCGTACTCAACCGACTCGAATGGTTTCTTCCGAGTTGGTTTTGATTGAAAAGTCTCTCTACGGTTGGAATCGTTTCATCTTCTGTGACGATTTGGATTTGGGAAATATTTGACCCCACAGAAGTCTCATATGGCTTAATGACCATTTGATTGTAGATTGTCCATATAAGGTAAGTACAAGCAACTAACAGGCCGGCGACAATTGTTATAGATGCCAAGCCAAAAAAAAATGTACCACTAAAAAAGTAAGACAAACTGTGATTGATTCGGTCTCGAACTTGTGTGGCAAGAATTGTGCTACCCTCTTGGTCAGGCCCAATTCCATTATCTTGAAACCGAACAGCAATCGGTTTTTGTATAAAATCGGTATTGTTGTATCCAGTTTCCGCAGAAAATTGACGATAAACTTCTTGTGGATCCAACCCAAGAAATCGAGCATACTGAAGAACAAAACTTCCGATGAGTCGTGGATTAGGAAATGCCTCAAGGTCTCCTTTTTCAATAGCAAGAATAATGTAGGGTTTAAGGCCAGTCCTTCTTTCGATATCAACGAGGGAACGCCCTAAACTTGCTCGCTCCCCTCGCAGAGTATCACCCAAAGTAGATTTTTGATGGGAAAAATGTAAATGATTGTTTGAATTATTGAATCGTTGGAATCGCTCAGATTTTTTATTCCAAGCAAACCTACCTAGTTTCCGCCATGGTTTGTTTTTCATCAACTTTCAAGAACCACTTGGGATTAAAAATTAGAATAAAATTAGGGATAGATAACACGCAAGGTTCAATCTAACCCAAATATGATTAAAAATCAAGTGAGAATTATCGTTAAATATAAAGATTTTGTTAAAAACTATGACTCATTAATTTGTCGTGAACTCTGATACTCTGAATTAACCCAAGAACGAATTCTAGTTACGATTGATGACAGTGATTCAGGTGCAGGTTGTAATCCTAGAATTAAATCAAGTATTTCCCAATCAGAGAGGCCAAGGAGTTCTTCAAACTGGTTCAAGGAAATGTTGTCAAAATGATGTAAGCGCGCATTGGCATATCTTCCCAAAAGCTCACACACCTCTTTAGTTCCTCGGTTTTTGGCTCTTTGGCAAAGCTTTTTTACCCTGACTCTCTCGCCAACCATTACAGATAGAAAAGACTAGTCTTCAATGAGTTCTAGATGGCTGGTGTTTTTAATCTCTTCCATGGATAATAAGGCTGTCACATTGTATATTTTCACCTCAGAGATTAGTGCTTGGTAAAATTTGTCATAGGCTTCAGCATTTTCGACCCGTACCTTAAGAATGTAATCCACATCGCCAGCGAGTCGGTATGCTTCCAGAACTTCGTGACGATTGCGAACGGCTTCTAAGAAAGTTCGTTGCCACTCAACTTCGTGTTCAGACGTTCTAATGAGGACAAAAAAACCTGTTTCAAAACCAAGTTTTGAATAATCAACCTGAGCGGTATAACCTTTTATCACGCCCATTCGCTCCATCTTACGAATGCGTTGCCAGATCGGCGTTTTACTTAATCCTATTGTTTTCGAAATACTCTCTAGAGGTTGACTTGAATCATTTAAGAGTTCCATAAGAATTCTTCGATCAATGTTATTTAATTTTACTGCCACTTATGTACCACCTTTTTTGTTTATTATCGGTTAGATATAGCTAATATATCACAAAATTCATCCCATTCTCTACGGGATAATCCTGAGGATTCAAACGAAATCTTTTCGCCATTATTCATGGCTTTTATCAACTCCAATTGTTGCTTGGACAATGAAGCTCCATCAAGCCAATAATCCTCAAAAGCTTGATATGTAATTGGGACCCATAGCTGAATCAATTCAGCTATTTGCTTAGCGTATTCTTGTATTTCCCACTGGGCGTGTGAGTCGGCTCGTAAGGAAACGAACTTCAGCAAATTCAGCAAGTTTATTTTCCAGTACCATTGAGTATATATACTTGTCGGTAAATTCATTCGTGCCAGCTCACGCGATAACCCATTCTGTTCATCTTCGGAAAGCATTTCTTCGTACTGTTCATATGCTTGCTCGCTGCCTTTGTTTAAGATATTAAGTATATTATCTTTTTCACATTCGGGAAGTTGAACTCCCCCTCCTTGGCGGTTGCTTGTTGATTGAGCAACCAGATTTTCTGGTTGAGGAATATAGAATTCATTATCAAGTTTAGAGTATCGAGCGGAGTACTCGTTGACAGAGGCCGTTCGATGTCTAATCCACTGTCTTGCAACAAATATTGGTAATTTGATATGAAATTTAATTTCGCACATCTCAAAAGGGGTTGTATGGCGGTGCCGCATTAGGTAACGAATCAATCCTACATCACTCCGTGAATGCTTGGTGCCCTTTCCATAAGACACGCGCGCGGCTTGAACAACTGCCGAGTCATTCCCCATGTAATCAATAACTCGAACGAAGCCATGGTCAAGAACTGGAAAAAGTGA
>MPNP01000104.1 GCA_002239085.1 Rhodobacteraceae bacterium bin131
CAAAGGGAGGTTTTGTAATTATCTTTTCTATCGCCATTTCTATCTCAATCCCTCGTTTCGGTGTTGGGCCGATTTGAGCCATGATTTCACCAATGATTTCAGGAAACATGTCATACCTCCCAAATCGTTGCAAATAGTATTTGCAACGTGTTTTCGCCGCATAATGCTTTACAATCCGAGGGTCCACCTTCGCTAAATCACCACTAGTGGTCAAGAGTTGTTGACCCACCGCTGCTTGCGCATTTTGCACATGCTTAGGCCATCCATCAACCCAGACCATAATGCGCTCCGACCACTCGTTGGTTACTTCAGGAGTGGAAGTAATATTGAAGTATTCCACAAACTTGGTAAAGGAGTCCTTAATCTCATCGCGGGTTAAGAGGGGTAAATGATGGTCAGATTCACTGGCAAGACGAGATATTTTAAGTCCCGAGAGAATGCCCGGACTCGTCGATAATCCGGCCATGATTGGCAGTATCGGTAAATTGTTGCTCCCGGTATGAAGCCTTTGAAGAACACCAGCAGCATCCGTGGATACCCCTTGGATTTCGTCAATCATCATGATGATTGATATGCCCTTGGGAATGATGGGGTCGGTTGAAGTGTTTTCGCGAAATCCAGCCGAAAAACCTGCAATTGAAACACTCGCTAGCGATTTGAGAGAATTTCGAACAGTATTCTTAACACCATCAATCGTCAGGAAGGGAAGGAGCTCTGATATTGTATCATCAATTCGTCTACCAAGATATTCAAAGGATAAGTTTTCGGGGTCGTTGAGCATAACCGGAATGGTTTTGGGACCTTGTTTATCGTTGTTCATCTGGTCAATGCAGTTTTGCTTGATTTTTTCTAATAGTGAGGATTTACCTATCCCAGGTGCTCCGTAAATGACTTGCGTCATTCCATTGGCAACTCCACTGACGTTTTCTTTGTGACGTTGCAAAATCGTTTGATTCAATTTATCAATTTTCTTTTGGTACACTTCACGACCAACGAAAAAGGGATTGATGACCCGGTCTCCAGAATTTATGAATTGGTCTAGTTCTTCGGCTTTGAATGCATCGGGCATAATTCACTCCTTATGTTTTGAGTATACACTAAATAGTCATACTGTGCACAACATTTAACCTTGAGGGTTGAGATAAATGTCAAAAACTAGAGAAAGATAAATTAGTGCACCTCTTTCTTGACAATGTTCCGCTATTTCCTGATTTGCAAAAGTTGATTGATTCAATTCTAATCCACTTCTGAACTATCATTATTGGGCATGCCAATTTATTTCCAATTAGACAATTCCTAATATTTTTTATCTCAAAGTAATTGTCTCAGAACCACTCTTGTGGCCGTGGCACAAGCCAGGACCAGATGCATGAGAGAGCCCTTGAACACGTTCCAGGGCGATAGTCATGAAGTAAAGGTGCTAAAATAGGCCGCAAGATATAAAGAGTTCATTCTGAAAATTTCGGCTTCTCAGTCAACCTTGATAAATGGAGAAGACCAAGGCTAAAACTGAAGGCGAAATCAGTTTAGATTTTGGAATTGGTGAATCAATTGGTGAAAGAAAGTCACACGTGTTGACCAAAAGTTGCTTTATGATAATTTGGGAAGCCAATTGGAATGAAAGAAGACTTTGGGGGAAGTTGAATTTTTCAACGTGAAAACATGAGCATGATATTAATTGAGTCCCTTCAATTATACATTCGAAATAAATCAAACAGGACAAAGAATTCCAAAAAAATATGAAGCCGAAACCAAAACCCCGTCATAGCTGCATATGCTTCTGGATTACTTACCTTCTTTGAACTCACCAATAAAAGTTATTAACAGTTTTGAAGTCATTAAATTTTGACTGTATAGTTGTGTAGAAACAAGTAGTATTTCTGACAATCGGATTTCATCAAAATTCCTCATATAAAATTGAGGAATTTGTAGTTTAATTCCTCCCGAATAATCATATATCTTTACAATTAAGTGGAGCAGTCTATGAATGAAGAAAATTCTACTCCTGTAGAGGAGTACGGTGAAGATCAAATTAGAGTCCTAAAAGGCCTTGAAGGCGTTCGTAAAAGGCCTGGGATGTACATTGGGAATGTACAAAATGGTGATGCACTTCACCACCTCATCTATGAAGTTGCTGATAATTGCGTTGATGAAGCCCTTGCAGGCTATGCCAGTAACATTTCAATTACCCTGAATAGCGACGGGTCTGTCACGGTTGAAGATGACGGCCGGGGTATTCCAGTGGGAATCATTGATGAGGAAGGAGTCTCTGCCGTAGAAGTCATCATGACACAACTTCACGCGGGTGGTAAATTTGATAGCAATAGCTACAAAGTATCTGGCGGAACCCACGGAGTTGGCGTCTCAGCAGTTAATGCCATGTCCGACTGGCTCGAAGTGACTGTGTGTCGAAATGGCAAGCAGCACTACATTAAATTCGACAATGGTGAAGCGGTTGAACCACTTAAACCAGTGGGTGAATGTGGCGACAAAACTGGGACTAAAATTATCTTCATGGCGAGTTATGACCGATTCAATAATATGCGCTATGAATGGGAACGATTAGAAAAAAGGTTCCGTGAACTATCGTATCTCAACCCCAATCTAAGAGTTTTTCTACGCGATGAGCGCGAAGACCAAGTTGTCGAACAAGAGTTTTATTCCGAAGGGGGTGTAAAAGAGTTTGTCGAATATCTTGATGCGTCGCGGAATTCTTCCATGGATACTCCAATTTATATCAGCGGCAATTTGATGGATGTGGGTGTGGAGATTGCCTTTTGGTGGAACGACTCATACCATGAACTTGTCATGCCCTACACGAACAATATTCCCCAAGCCGATGGAGGAACACATGTGATGGGATATCGCTCAGCATTGACTCGTACCATCAATGCTTATGCTAAGGAATTTTCACCATCCCGAAATGCTAAAGTCAATTTCAATGGAGACGATATCCGTGAGGGAGTAACGTGCGTGATTTCAATCAAGCGCCCAGAACCTGATTTCAGTTCCCAAACCAAGGATAAACTCGTTTCAACTGATGTCCAAACTGCGGTATCGACATTGGTTGGGGAAAAATTAATGGAATATTTGATGGAAAACCCTTCCATAGCCAAAATGATCCTAATCCGAATTAGCCAAGCGGCTGAGGCAAGAGAGGCGGCGCGAAAAGCAAGAGAACTATCACGGAAAAAATCTGGCCTAGAAATTGCCTCACTCCCCGGTAAACTAGCCGATTGCCAAGAAAAAGATCCGCGCCATTCTGAATTATTTATTGTTGAGGGCGATTCTGCCGGTGGCTCCGCCAAACAAGGACGAGACCGACTCAATCAAGCAGTTATTCCACTCCGGGGTAAGGTTCTCAATATCGAAAGAGCGCGTATTGATAAGGTGCTCGGCAATGAACAGATTGGCACTTTAATTACGGCATTAGGTGCTGGAATTGGACGTGACGAGTTTAATATTGAAAAATTACGCTATCACAAAATCATTATCATGACCGATGCCGATGTTGATGGAGCCCATATTCGAACGCTTTTACTCACTTTTTTCTTCAGGCAGATGCCCGAAATTATTGAAAATGGCTACCTTTATATCGCTCAGCCGCCTCTATACAAAGTACAAAGAGGTAATGCCGGAACCTATTTAAAAGATCAGGCAGAACTTGATAACTTTTTGGTACAACAAGGAGCCGCTGGGGCATTGCTTAAACTTGGCAATGGCGAAACCCTCGCTGCTGGGGATTTGTTGCGAGTAGTTAATCAAGCCAAGAACATCACAACAATTCTTAAAAAGTTTCGTAATCACCACTGGCTACCAGCGATTGAACATGGTGCAATTGCCCAGGTTCTGTCCCCTGGCAAAATTCAAAATGATGCTCAAGGTGCCGCTGATAAGATCGCTGAAAGACTTGACATGACGGCGCAGGAATTTGAGCGGGGTTGGATTGGACGGCCTGCTCAAGATGGTGGTTTGAGTTTCCGGCGCATCCTTCGCGGGGTTGAGGAACTTCAAACCTTGCGAAAGACATTTTTGGTAACCGCTGAATGTAACAAACTAGCCGCTATGGGTGATGAATTAAACGAGGTTTATCAACTCCCAGCAACATTGGTGCTAAAACAGAAAGAGGTTGCAATTTATTCTCCCACTGATCTGATTAAAACAATTCTAGATATTGGCCAAAAAGGATTAAATTTACAAAGATATAAGGGGTTAGGTGAGATGAATCCTGATCAACTTTGGGAGACGACACTTGACCCGAGCGAAAGGGTCTTGCTTCGCGTTAAAGTTGAAGATGTAGCGAAAGCAAACGATTTATTTATTAGGCTCATGGGTAAAGATGTTCCACCCCGAAAAGAGTTTATAGTCGAAAATGCCTTGAATGTTACACGTGCATACGCTTGATAAACTTTTCCAACTGGTTGGATTGCTGCCCCCAAATAAAACAATAATGATCCTTTAACTGTTAAATTTAAAGTACTATTGAAAGTTTCACAGTCGCTCTCTATGACTCTTCACGATCAGGTTATAGGGCAATCAGTTCAATTGACCTTCGCTATTGTAGCCGACATGTATTTTTCCGAGTAACCAAAAATATTTGAAATTCACAAAATTTTTATTGCCTTATTCAGGAATAACAAATAATGATTAACGTGAAACATTAATTTGAGATTAAGGAGCATGATTAAATGTCAGAAACGGAATTCTTGCAAACACTCATTGAGAAGCATAAAGCACTGTCCGAGAAGGTAGAAGCTGAGCAAAAGAAACCTTCATCTGATTATTTGACGATCGCACAACTTAAAAAAGAGAAATTGTATCTTAAGGAAAAGATTGCCGAATTAAGTTGACTTTCTGAATTACAACACTGATACACAAAACAAATGACTAGGGTAGGAGCCAATAGGCTCCTCCATTACCATTCGTAAATTATTTGAGCCGCTGGGTATGCGGTGGCCTTTTGCAGTGGCTTGGCGGTAAAGAATTGCAAGAAACTATTCTAAAAAAACCCGAAGACATAAAGTACTGGGTTGATGACCGCCCTCCTGCTTCAGTAACTTTTTTTGCGGCTCTTCAGCAGTTTTCTTTACTTGGATCAATCATGACCCTGCCTCTGGTATTTGGCAGGTCATTGGGATTAGGACAGACCGAGCAAATCAATCTCGTTGCATTGACTATGATTGCTGCTGGAATTGGGGTTATTCTGCAAACTCTCAATCGAGGTGGTGTCGGAACCGGCTTGTTTGTCCCGATGCATACCTCATCGGCGGCTTTTCCAGCCATGGCCGCGGCGGCAAGCATCGGTGGACTTGGACTGGCATTTGGTATGTTGACTATTGTCGGAGTCGTACAACTCGCCGTTAGCCGCATAATTCATCGTCTCAGAGAAATCATCCCGGTTGAAATTGCAGGCCTCGCTGTCTTTACAATTGGGATTGAGGTTGGGCTCTTAGGTCTGCGTAATATCTTTGGGATTGGCACCGCGTATGAATATAATAATTTACATATGTCGGTGGGGTTAATCACACTTGGTATCATCATTGCCATTAGTGTATGGGCGCCAGTTACATTAAGAGCTTTCGCAGTGTTTGCTGGTCTAGTGATTGGTCAACTCATTGCCATTATGGCCGGATTAATTCCCCAAGAAGATATCGCTGCTATTTGGTCAAATGAGCTTTTTTCTATTCCCCCGGTTGGTAAGTTTGGTTGGGCATTTGATTGGCGGTTAATTCCAGATTTTGCGATAGTCGGGTTGGCATTATCATTAAATTGCTTTGGAATCGTTGTGGTGGCACAAAAATCTTACAATGCAGCTTGGGTCAAGCCTGATTTAGGGGGCGTTCAAAAGGGATTAATGGCTGAGGGAATTACCAATATTGTGACTTCATTCTTAAACGGTATTACCCAGACAAGTTCTGGACCAGCAGTGGGTTTGGCGGTGACCTCGGGTATCGTCAGCCGTATTGTTGGATTTGTACTTGGTGGACTGTTTATTGCTATGTCCTTTGTTCCACCTGTAACTTATCTATGGAATAGTTTGTCAACAACGGTGGTTGGGGCAATTTTGCTTTTCATCGGGGTCTTTATTACAATAACAGGTATTCGGGTACTGACCTTGCGATTACTTGATAACCGCCGGACCATAGCCATTGGTTTAGGCATTATCGGGGGAGTTGGCTACGAATTAATTACTAAGACTGCACCTGAAAATTCAACCTTCTTTGTTTTGTTTTCAACTCCACTTGCCATCACCCTCAGCATTGCTATCTCGCTCAATGCCTTGTTCTTGATTTACAGTCGAAAAAAACTCACATATTACCTTGATCTGACTCCTGGTTGGGATATTCGTCTTGATAAAATGATGTGGTCCCTTGGTGCCTCTTGGGGAGCATCACCCGAAACTGTTAGACGAATAATACACTCAACCAATGAACTCATTGATGTCATCACTTCTAATGAACTTTTGGAAGGTCACCCAGAAGTCAATTTTACAGCACGCTTTTTTGAAGCAGGGTGTTCTCTCAGAGTCAAATATCAAGGACAAGGATTTAAAATCGTAAACAAGCCACCAAGCCCCGAAAGACTGCTTGACGACCCAGATGCGTTAACCGAAATGGCGGGGTTTCTCGTTCATAAAATTGCCGATGGTATAACGGTCAGCAAGTCTCGAGGAAACATCACAGCGATTACACTTACATTTAATGACAACTAAAGACCTGACGTTGACAATAAAGTTAAATGTTTAGACTAGAACTTGTCAGTAAAAATTCCGATATTCACATTCTAAGATTTTTATGTATTGGTTGAGTTTTGGTAAAACTCTCTTACTTATCCTCAGGGAGTTCAATATCGCAACAAGTTAGGATTTCGCGAGCACAAGAGAAGTCTTGATCTGCAACCATAATTCGCCTTGGTAATATGCCAATTTGACCTTCAAGTACGCTCATATGCACATCCATTACGAATGAATTTATTCCTTCTCCTTCAAGTATTGCTGAGGCAAATGCGATTTTTGTCGGATCATTGGTTTGGAATAGTTCTTTCATTTATCCTCCCGAATTTTCTTTACTCATAGATAGATATTCATCGTCAATTAACAATGCTCTTCCATGATTAACCCGTTTACATTACCCTCCGCCATCAAGGATGATTTAGAAGCGGTTCAACATCTGATCAAACAAAGATCAAATTCAAATTTAGTCGCGCGCATAAATGATGTGTTAGATCATATATTGAGTGGTGGTGGCAAAAGAATACGCCCAATATTGACTTTGTCTAGTGCTCGATTACTGAATTATAAAGGTGTTCAACACTTGGATCTTGCTGCTGCCGTTGAGTTCGTACATACTGCTACGCTTGTTCATGATGATGTTGTTGATGAGAGTCAAAAACGGCGCGGCAAACTTGCGGCAAATTTTCTCTGGGATAATAAGACCGCTGTATTAGTTGGTGACTATTTATTTGCCCGATCCTTTCAATTAATGGTGGCTTCAGGTTCCCTTCGTTCATTAGAAGTTCTCTCTGATGCCTCGGCAACTATTGCCGAAGCCGAAGTCCTTCAACTCGTTAAGCAAAATGACCCAACGATGACCGAAGAAGATTACTTCACCATTGCCAAGGGGAAAACTGCGGCTTTATTCTCGGCATCTACATCCGTCGGAGGCATCATTGCTGATGGTACAGAGTCCCAAATTCAAGCCTTATTCAAGTTCGGTGAGGCCTTGGGAATCGGCTTTCAAATTATGGATGATCTCCTTGACTACCAGGGGGCACCATTAACGATGGGGAAAAATGTCGGAGATGATTTTCGCGAGGGGAAGGTGACACTCCCCATAATTTATGCCTTAAAACTTGCTACGGATGAAGAGCGAACATTTTGGTTGAATGCTTTTCAAAGTAAAAATGTCAGGGATGAAGACCTCACCAAAGGGCTTGATATTCTTGAAAAGCGAGGAGTACTTAAGCAAGTTCGTCAGGTGGCTTGGTCTTGGGCCGACAAAGCAAAAGATCAATTAGCGATTTTTCCTGATAACGGAATCAAGCAATTCTTGAATGAACTCGTTGATTTTTCTGTGAATCGATCAAACTAGCATTCCGCCATTGTTGTATAGATGGTTAAAGGTACTTCAGTTTAATACACGCATTCTCGGCCTTAAAGCACCAATTTATCGGTTTACCTCCATTCAGATAATCTTACCAAGCATTGACTTCACGAATTATGATCGCACGCTACTGTTTTCTGTTAACTTACCAGCCTGTCTCAATCTGGAATTTTATTCCGTGTGTCGGACGTTCACCTTTCTCTTCCTCGCGTCGATTCATCGCCACTGACAGCTGGAACGGTCCATCTTCGGCCGGTGTCAGTCGCCAACCCACGCGGATATCATAGCTCACCTCGGTGGCTGATAAGCCAACAAAAGGAGTTCCCGTGAGCCGACCACTTTGAACGGGAAAGCCGTAACCAACCTCGCCATTAAGGCGTGGGTTCAGTTTGGACGTGTCCTCGGGAACAAGTTGCGCGACGCTCTTTGTTGACACCAAGGCGTTGGCATCACCCGGTTCGGTGCCTAATGTTTGCTCAAGCGAGAGTGAAAGCCCCCGTTTGCGATGGTCAGGTAAGATGCGAACCGCCGCCGAGACACCCCACTCACGATACCCACGAATGGAATGGGCAAACAAGGCACGCCCTCTGAGGTCTGTGGATAACCGCATGGTCGGGTTCGTCCACGTCAGTCCACCCCCAACAACCACACCCGTTCCTCGTGCCA
>MPNP01000105.1 GCA_002239085.1 Rhodobacteraceae bacterium bin131
GGCGATAAAACTAAAGTCATGAACCAATTAACGCATAGCTCTGATATCAATGCCGTGGATGATTGGGGTCGGACACCCCTCCATTTAAGTGCTCAGAATGACTGGGTTGAGATTACCCAGCTGCTCTTGGATAAGGGAGCGGCTCCTCAATTACGTGACCATCGCAATCGGCGGCCATTAGAGATGACCAAAGAGGGGAGTGAGACGTACGATATGATTTATCAAGCGACGCATGTACCACCGACACCGGAACCACCCGAACTGGATGATCGCGATAATTATGAACCGTCATTTTGAGGGGGATTAAAACCTAGTTTCCCCAAAACTCGTGTGTGCTGATCATCAAGCAGATGACTATGGGAAAATTAATATTGGAAATGACATTAAGTACCTGCTAGCATCATTGACCTTCCATTCCCTTGGCTCATGGGTCCAAGATTTTCCTTGATAATGATACAACCGAGCAATGGTTTTCTGCAAACGATAGGGCTAGCACTTTTGAACTTTTTCATTTTCATTCAGTTGTCCTTTGGCCCATATGATGATTTCCAGTCGAAAGTGATTGTTCTATCCGGCTCGTTTCAACGTACTTCGCATGGAGGACTTCTTCTTCTCCGGTACCACGCGTGCCATAGTGACCGCCATGCGTCGCATTCAGGACATATTCGCGGCCCATGACCGGTTCGGATCCGTTGCTGGTCCTCATTCATGGTCATATCAAGAACCCAATGTAGAGAGTTCTCAATCCCCCAGTGCAACTTAGTAGTGCACCTTGAAGTTTAACATCCCCATTTCTATTGGCTTTCACGCACTTAATGTTAAAGATGGGCTAGGAAGTGGGAAGAGGGTCAAGATAAATTACTGCAAAAGGACTTGGATGCTCGGTGGACCAAGAAGCATGGTCATTCCAATTATAAAAGTACAAATCATCGTGCAGCAGAAAAACGTTGCCGATATTCTATGCTGCAATTTGCTAATGACAACCATAATTGGAGGCATTACGGGGGCTCAATTCAAGGTGAGCTTTCGAAAAATACTGACCGGCATTGACTAAAATCCGTCAACAATATAACGAATTGTTTATGGATTCAAACAACTATATACACTCCAGAGATTAACCTGAAAATTCAGCGGAATTGTTGTTGCGATTCAGACAAGTTATTAATTGAGGAATAGTTTAATATTATAAATTGATGCATCACTTCTGGATAAATCATTAAGGGAAATATGATTGGTAACTCACCTGCATTTTAACGCGTTTCCATCTCCTCCTGCCTTGATTAATTATATCTATGTTAAACATTTAGTTATCTGAATATGGCAATTGTTCAAAAAATCCGAAATCCCTCCCTCCTCGGATCTGTTCTGCTCTTCTCATTTCTCATGATCATGTTAATTGAGGGAATGTTTTTACTCCTCGCTGGAGTAGCCATGGAAAGGGGACAACTGGTCATTTTAGCCGAAGAGATTCAGGCTATACATGAACAAAATGTTGCGACCGAAACCCCATGTCCAGAAATCATTGCACCCGAAAGTGAAATACTTGATCCGGAAAGGCCCATAACAGGTGAAAGCACATATTCAATTGATGATGATTTATTTAATCAACTCAGGCCGTTGGGAATAATCAACGTCATTGTTTCTTTCCAAGTTGAGGAGGTCGAAAATTGCCGGTCTAATTTCATTATTTCTGATGATATTGTCGTGGGAATATTATCACCTGATACAACTATTCTTGAAATTAATCTAGAAGAAGGTGGCGTACTCGCAAAATTAAACCTGGGTTTTCAATCGCTGATTAATCGAATGATTAATCCTGATTTCTTGTTTCAAGCAACCTTTGCTTCCCTGCCAAATTCGGGAGGTACTTATGTGTTTGAATATACCATTGCTAATGAGTCACTCAACACTCTGCAAAACTCGCTTGAAGTGGTCATTGTGCCCTCTTTATTTATCCTCGTACTTAATCTAGCTCTCATAACGATGATTACCGTAATTTATATCTCACATCCACTTCAAGAGGTATCAAATAGAATCAAGTACATTCGCAACTCAATTTCTAGAGGAGACTCTTCTGTTCAGGTTTCCACTCACCAAAAAGAAGCAAAACGTCAAGGCAGTAAAATATCAAAAGGATTGCAAAACTATCGTTCTGGTCAAAACGCACATGGACCACGGTTGACCGTTATAAAAGAATTTAAAGAAATCAGCAAAATTCAAAGGGATTTGTCTCTACTTGAGAGCCGGCTCAATCCAGTTGATGTTATTTCGATTAAAGAAAAAAGCACGCTTCACGATACACGAAATATCTACTCAAACATCAGTAAGCTGATCCGCATTTTAGTTGAGTATACTGGGAAACTTGATCCTAAAGACTATAAAAGGATCAGCAAGCAAAACTTTGTTTTACCTGATAAAATCGGCAATTCAGACCCGAACGATGGGTATCCTGTTAGGTTGCTTATGAGCTTGGTTCAAAAACAGCACGAAGAAATTCAATTCAAACTACGGCAACTCATTCGATACGCGACTTCTGAGACTCAATTTTCTGATCTCAAAGAGTTTCCTCTCAAAGCTCTTCTTGATGAGGTGAGGCAGCGAGGAATAGTAAAAGCAATGGTTCTTGACATTGACTCTATTGCTAAAATCAGTAGCAATTCATTACCCCCAATTGATATTGTTTGGACTGCAACAGACGAGCAGCATGTTGTTTATGCTATTGAGAAGGATCTCCAAGACATTGTTTACAATTTCATTGAAAACTCTGTTAAAGCTATCAACCTACGCAAAATAGCCGAAAAAGAAGTCTTTAATATTGAAGGTGCAAAGGGACTAATTCGCCTCTCCGCAGACCAAGCTGAAGTGACCCAAATAATAGACAATAGGTATCAAAAGGTCAGCATGTCAGTAATTACCATTGAAGATAACGGGATTGGTATTGAAGATTATGAAAGAAAGAATTTGTTTAAGTTTGAACTCGGGGGAAGTGATACAAAAAGAGTTGATGCTTTTGATGCTGATTCCGGTATTGGTCTCTACTATTGCAAACAGCAAATCTCTCGATTGGGTGGCGACATAGAGCTAGTTAAAACCCGTAATTTTGATGCCCACCAAGTTGAGTCAACAGGGACCACATTTAAAATCTTTATACCGGAGAAACAATTCAGTCCACATTATCTGAACAAAAAACAGCCAGCAACAAATCAATAACCTTTTGTCCGAGATTTACCCAATTATAAGCAATCACTCAAACGGGGAATAGTAAAGTAAAATTGGACAAATCAATGGCACTAAACTTCCGCTTGAACGCGTAATACTTTATTCTGGAATCAAAATGAGCAAACCCAGTCAATCTTTTAAGTTCCTGTTGGTTATTTGTATAAATCTTTTAGATAGCCTTTATGTCTATTTCAAAAGTGTCTCTGGATAAGTATAATAAGAATCATGAAACTCATTATCTCACGTCATGCTAAGTCAAGTTGGGAAACCCATCACCAAGACCATAATCGACCATTGAGTCCACGAGGGATCAAGGCGGCTGGGAAAATTGGTAAATGGTTAGCACAAAATAATCACCAGCCAAAGGGAGTGTTGTGTTCAACCGCAACGCGCAATCGCATGACATGGAAATTAATGAGTGAACACCTCAATGAACCCTTGAACATAAATTATTGTTCGGCAATCTACGGGGGAACTACTGGTGATCTATTACATCACTTGAAAGCCGAGGAATTTGATCCCGTAATCCTCCTAGGACACAATCCGACTATCGCTAGTTTTGCCGGGAATATTCTTCGTCAGAGACCCCATAGTCTGGAATTTTCACGTTTCCCAACTTGCGCGACGGTAGTGTGTGAATTAAACATTAGCTCGTGGCAAGATTGTGAATTTGGCAAAGCCAATCTTATTGACTTTGTTGTTCCTCGGAATCTTTAGTCAATCTTTCTCAATGCCCAAGGATCTGGCTTAAGAAGAGCTTTGTACGATCATTTTGAGGATTATCAAAGAATTCTTGGGGATTATTTGACTCAACAATTTGGCCCATATCCATAAATATCACCCGATCAGCAACCTGCCTTGCAAAACCCATTTCGTGTGTAACGCACAGCATGGTCATTCCCTCCTCGGCAAGTTCAATCATTGTATCAAGAACTTCCTTAATCATTTCAGGGTCAAGAGCTGAAGTCGGTTCATCAAATAACATAATCCGTGGGCGCATACATAGTGAACGGGCTATCGCGACACGTTGCTGCTGCCCTCCAGACAACTGACCTGGATATTTTAATGCTTGTTCAGGAATCTTGACCTTCTCCAAGTAATGCCGAGCTGTCTCCTCGGCTTCATGCCTAGGGATTTTGCGGACCCAGATGGGAGCGAGGGTACAATTTTCCATAACTGTCAAGTGAGGAAATAGGTTGAAGTGCTGGAAAAGCATCCCAACCTCAGATCGAATGATATCGATGTTTTTCAAATCGGAGGTCAATTCGGTTCCTTCAACAATAATTTGACCTGCCTGATGTTCCTCAAGACGATTAATACACCGAATTAAAGTTGACTTTCCTGACCCTGAAGGTCCACAAATCACGATTCGCTCTTTATTGAAAACAGTCAGGTTAATATCACGCAGAACATGGAACTTGCCGAACCATTTATTCACGTTGATTATTTCAATAGCTATTTCTTTACTTTTAGCTTGATTTGGCTTTTTTTCCATAACGTTTTCTTGCACAATCAACCCCCTTATCGGTGTCCAGTTGCAAGTTTTTCTTCAAGGTACGATGAATACCGAGACATTGAAAAACAAAATATAAAAAAGACGAGAGCAACAAACGCATAAAGTTCCCAAACAATTCCGTTCCAAGCGCTGTCCGAACGAATTGCCCCCGATAATCCCAGAGGATCCAAGAGACCAATTATTGACACCAAAGTGGTATCCTTGAAGAGTCCTATAAAAGTCGAAACAATTCCCGGAATAGATATTTTCAGAGCTTGGGGCAAAATAATAAGCCGCATTGACTGCCAGTAGTCCAATCCAAGAGCGTCACCAGCTTCATACTGACCACTCGGGAGTGCAGCTAGCCCACCACGGACTACTTCCGCAATATAGGCCGCGGCAAATAATGTAACCATAATGATAACTCTGAGAATGATGTCAAAGTTAGT
Organism: Rhodobacteraceae bacterium bin131; assembly: GCA_002239085.1. GTDB lineage: Bacteria > Pseudomonadota > Alphaproteobacteria > Rhodobacterales > Rhodobacteraceae > MPNP01. The sequence goes on from MPNP01000105.1 coordinate 5,164, forward strand.
TCCTGGAGGTAAAAAATAATTCAGGAGAGTTGATGCCACAAATAGCAGTGTAATGAGTGGTACACCGCGAATAAACTCAATAAATCCAACACAAAGGGACTTCACAATAAGCATTTCGGATTTACGTCCTAATGCTAACAAAATTCCTAACGGAAGAGACGCTACAATTCCTGTTGCCCCAATAATTACTGATAAGGTAAATCCTCCAAACTGGTCGCTGTCAACAACCCTTATCGATAGCGGAGCAATTTGGGATACGAAAAACGTTGCTAAAGGAACAACCATATAAAGAAGGTAAAGAATTATAAACGCCACCCCTAAGACCATCCCAAGGAGTAATCCATAACGCCGCGATAAAATATTGATGAGGTATATCCCTGCCGCCAAACCAGCAAAAGTCAACACCGGCGTCCAAACAGTTCCTCCCCACAATAACCAATAGCCTAAAAACGGATACAAACATGTGACCGCCAGAAGTATCCTAGGCAGGTTGGTGAAAAGGACCGGAGCTAGGGCAACTAACATAAGAATAAACGTTAAGTTCACCCGCCAGTAAAGTTCACTAGGGTAAAATCCGTAGAGGAGTTGTAGATATCTTTCCCGAATAACAGCCCAGCAAGCACCCGTTGTTCCTTCCCCGTAAGCCAAAGTTATAGCTTCTCGACATTCTCTCAGGGATTGAGCTGACCATGAGGAAAGAAAAATCCATGGAACTACTTGCCATAACAGGAAGATGATAAACCCAACAAAGCAGACTGTAATAATGGAGTTGAGCGGGCTGCCAAAAAGGTTATGACGAATCCAACCTATGGCACTTCCTTCGCCACTCGGAGGGGGCGCCGATGGAAGCATAGTATCTCGTACAAATAAAGTATTTGGCACCTAACGCTCCTTGATTTTTACCTTGGAGTTATACCAATTCATTATCGCCGAAATGGTCAGTGAAACCGATAAGAATACTAACATCAACAATAAAATACTTTCAAGCTCACGCCCGGTCTGGTTCAAGGTGATTCCACCCAAAGTACCCGTTACATCCATGTAACCCACAGAAATTGCCAATGAAGAATTTTTGGTCAGATTTAAGAATTGCGAAATTAATGGCGGGACAATGACCCTTAGAGCTTGCGGTAGTATAATCAAATTCATTGTTGGTGAAGGCTTAATCCCTAACGAATAAGCGGCTTCAGTTTGACCCTTGTTAATGGCTAATATCCCAGCTCGAACGATTTCAGCAATAAATGCTGATGTATAACACGAAAGGGCTAGCCAAAGAGCTATTAATGAGTTTCGAAGGTAAACTCCACCGGCAAAATTAAATCCTTTTAGTACGGGATAACCTAGATAAAACCCCAATAGGTATAAGAGAATAATTGGTGGAATAACCACGACTGCAATTCGAAGCGGCCAAACGGTTGGTCTTATGCCAGTTATTTCCTGCTTTCTATCAGCGTTTTGTGCGATCTTTTTTGAGATAATAATCCCTATAGTGACAACTACTATTAAGGCCATTAAATCTAAGCTGATAGCAAATAATCCAAAGATACTGATATCACCCAAACCGTTGCTGAATAATGGTTCCGGTATGTATGCTCCACGATTTGTGATGGCCACCGAATCCCATAACAACAAACTAGCTTCAGGGTTTTCACCGCGAAAAGCAGCCGGTCGAGGAAGAGATTCAATGAGTATTGCCATGAAGAACACAATCCAAAGTAACACTGGAACGTTTCTAAACACTTCAACCCACCAGGTCATGATCTGAGCAACAATCCAATTTTTTGACAATCGCAATACACCGATGACTACTCCGAGAACGGTAGCCGTAGCACAACCTAAAATAGCAACAATTAAGGTGTTGATTAAGCCAACGAAAGCAGCTCGTAAATGAGTGGACCGTGAGGTGTAGTCAATTATATGCTGATTGATATCATATGATGCCGGTTCAAACAGGAATCTGAACTGAATACCTTTTCCGAGCGTTTGGAGATTATAAACAGTGTTGCTTACGAGCCAAGAAAACAACAGCATGACACCAACAAGAGCAAATATCTGGATAGTGAGCGACCTGTAACGGGTATCGTACAGGAGCATGCTTAATTTAAATTGGGTTTTAGGTTGCTCTATGGACACTCAAACAATCTTCATTTCAAAAAAAGAAACCCTGAGATTTTCATCTCAGGGTTATCACTTTCAACAATTATCAAAACAAAATCAAGTTAATTCGTGATTTTGCCCTGAATCACCTATTACCGGAAAGGAGGTGCGTAAAGAAGACCGCCGTCTGTCCAAAGAGCATTGACACCACGGGACAATCCTACTGGAGTGTTTACGCCTATGTAGCGTTCAAAAATCTCACTGTAGTTTCCTACCTGTTCAATTGCATGAACGGCCCAGTCATTCGGTAAGCCTACCATTGACGCATACTCACCTTCAGTTCCGAGAAGTCGATTAATCTCGGGATCATTAGTTGGTGCACTAGCCATTTCACGTACGTTGGCTGAAGTAATTCCTTTTTCTTCAGCAACGATCAATGCGTTCAATACCCATCGACCAATATCAGCCCACTGGTCATCACCATGACGTACTAATGGTCCAAGCGGTTCCTTAGAAATGACCTCTGGAAGGACAACATAGTCATCGGGATTGGGAGCACTGGCACGTGTGGCCGCCAAGCCAGAACGGTCAGTTGTGTAGGCGTCACATGCTTGGGCAAAGAATTGCTCTTTTGCTTCAGCGTTGGTTTCAATTGGTACGGGCTCATAGGAGATACCGTTTACACGGAAGTAGTCAGCCAAGTTCAACTCAGTTGTTGTACCTGTTTGGATACAAATGCTTGCTCCGTCCAATTCAGTGGCCGAAGAAACACCCGAATCGGCATGAACCATAAAGCCCTGACCATCGTAATAGTTAATCCCAAGGAAAGTTTGCTTAAGATCAGTATCACGTGAAAAGGTCCAGGTTGTATTTCTTGATAAAATATCAAATTCACCAGAAGCCAAAGCAGTAAATCTTTGCTTGGTGGTTACTGGTGTGAAATTGACTGCTTTGCTGTCACCGAATAAGGCGGCCGCAAGAGCACGGCAATAATCGACGTCAAAACCTTCCCATTCGCCGTTGGCGTCAGGGCTGGCAAAACCAACGAGTCCGGTTGATATACCGCACTCAAGGTTTCCTCGTGCCATAACATCGTCAAGAGTGGCTGAATTGACTGCTCCTGCTAGGGTTAACGACACGACTAGGCTAAGAATATATTTCATAATAAAAGAACTCCTCTAATCAACAAAATGTGAAGTATATTATTAGTTGCAAAATCCTGAATTGTCAAGTTGAATTCTCTCCGAATTGCCAAACTTTTGCAATTTTCGGTTCAAAATAATGTCAATGGCTTTCTAAATGGCAGAACTGCTACTTAAGGGTTCAGTTATTGAAAGCCCTCTTTTTTCTC
>MPNP01000106.1 GCA_002239085.1 Rhodobacteraceae bacterium bin131
TTTTGCGGAAACCCATGAAAGGCTCTTTCCTGAATTTGAGAAGCGGTATTACAATATCAGACGTACTGCCGCACAAACAGATACACCAAAAATTAATCTTAATTGGCATTAATGAATTCTTATGTGCAGAAAATTCGATCATTTAGTCAACTAACTCTGGAGCAATTTAATTTAACGGAATGATTGCATTTTGAAGGTATTACATCACTAACCTGTCTCCCATGCGTAAGCTATTGTCAGTAATCAGGTCACGGTGAAGTAATCTCTTACGTTTCAGGCTCTGAATGGGTGTGGGCATAATTTCCATGATATCTAATTGACGGACAAAATGCCGCCAAGCAAACTCAACCATATATCACTACAAAAACTTGGGTCCTTTGTGTGATATTCTCCCTTGTAGTCTCGTTTTAACATCAAGTACATCAATTCAATACCTTTGGTATAGGTATCGTGGGTATTAGCAACCATTTTGGCCTAAAACTGTTTGGATCTTCCGTTCTTGACACATACTTCTGGGGCTTCGCCAGTACTACCTCGGCTCACCTTGAGATACTTCTGGTACTTGCTTCGGTTCTTGAATTTTGAATGGCAATCAAAGTGATAGGGTGATTTCTGGTTATCAGATTAACTTAGTACATTGCATACCATACTAAGCAATCACTTAATGAAGCTGATGAGACTGTGAAATTATTCAACTAAAGGCCATATTGAATACATTCCCAGTTTCTCAATAGTTGACCCTTGGTTTCGAGTATCAGTTCATTCATTGTGGACTGGATTATCTCTTCAAAGGTTGCGATTTCGTTTTCATCATGAGTTGTTCCGACAGATCGGAGGTATTTTTGTCGGACTATATCTTGGAAGCGAACCGATTTAGCGGCTTAGGCCTTAGTTCGGTTATTTGGCATTGTTTGTGTCTGATAAGGTATGAGGATGATAGAGGAGCGGGTGAATGCATTCAATTTGACCAAGGATTCATCATTTTGAAAACCACTTTTTATTGGTCTTAAACCAAGATAAAATGGGAATTTGCTGTTATTGGAATCGGGCCAAATGACTGAAGTCAATAAAAAGTCGCAATGTGAGATTCACTCCCTATATATAGTAGTTATTGTGTGATACACACCCAAAATATATAAGAAATGTACAACCCCGCTAATTTTTGGACAGATTAAACCTCAACGCATAGAAGTATCTGAACTGGAGAATACTGATGCCTGATAAAATAAAGAATGTATTTGTAAGTCATCATCATAAAGATGACAAATGCGTAGACGGTTTAACAAATTTGGTTTCAGCGAAGGGATATAAGTTAAGAAATAGTTCTATACGTTTGAAACCTGAAAACCAGAAGCGTTTAGATCGAAAGGAATTAAATGATAATACCATCAGGAGGCTCTTACGCAGTAAAATGCGGTGGGCAGGGAAATTAATAGTAATCATTGGAAAAGAGACTTATCAGCGATATTGGGTTAACTGGGAAATTAAGGTAGCTCACCAGCTTGGTATGTCTATAATTGGGGTGTATGATAATGGGTTGAATGATAATGTCGAAATCCCTCAAAGCTTAAGGGATTACGCCACGTCAATAGTTGGATGGAGTTCGAACTCAATAATCAAAGCCTTGGAAGGAAAGGGTACATTTGAAGAAACAGATGGTAATCCTTCACCTAGACTTGAGGGTAGAAATATAAGTTGTTAATTAAGCCAAACTCATATCTATACGCTTATACCATTGCAAGGGATTTTGGTTTTGCACCAAACCCATTTCATAATTGTTGTACTTTGGCAACTTGTAAGCCAGGCATCCGCAAATCAGCAAAGGTTGATGATTGGATTATAGGAATTGGTGGACGTAATCTTAAAAAGAATTATAGACGTTGTATCTTGCTTATGAAAGTAACTGAAAAGGTAAGTTTTCAGGAATACTGGGACCAAGAGCGTTTTTCACTTAAAAAACCTGTTCGGAATGGAAGCAACGTGATGATGCTTGGGGATAATATTTATCACAAAGATAAAATCGGTGCGTGGATGCAAGAGGACTCCCATCACAGCAACCAAGATGGGTCACCAAACCTAGATAACTTAAATCAAGATACTAGAACAACAGATCAAGTATTGATCTCAAAGTGTTTCTTTTACTTTGGTAACAAAGCTCAATCCGTGGATTTGAATTCAATCGGATATAAAGGGGGGATTAGAAGTTATAAAAAAATAAATCTCACGGCTTCACATAAAGCACGTGATCTAATCACTTCAATATTTTGCCAAAATCGAAATAATCTAAACATTTTGATGTCTGACCCATGCCAATTTTTGGAATCTCATGAGCGCGTGAATCAAAAAACAGGAAAGAAGCTATAATCATAGTGAATTACATTGCTAGTAATGATAAATTGAGGATTATTTAGGTACAAATTGATGGGAACAGGATATATACAACCCTTGGCGGTTAATTTTGTCTGGCATCCTTCTGATTTGGAAATTGTAGAACCAATCCTTAACGTAATCAGAATTAGTTTTGCAAGGGACAAACACAAACCTTTCTCCCGAGGGCTTAATATTCCACTCTTTTTCTATAGTTCTAAATCCAGCCAAGAGGTCCCATCCAATTATCCTGCCGACATAGCAAAACGAAATATTATTTTTGTTTTTACTAGCAAAAATACTGTGGGTAGAATAGAGTGGAGAAGTTACGTGGAAACACTACCAAAATCAGATTCAATTAATATTGTACCAGTTGCGATTGACTCTCATGGTTTTAACCATGAAGGCACACTTTCAAATTTGCAATGTATACGATTTAAGGGGAAGCACAGTAAAAACAATAATCTTTCCGCAGTTGTTTTTCTAGCTCATGAAATTTATCGCTTTGGATGCAATACTTTACAACCTGAAGACGAAGATTGCGGTAAAAGATCTTCAATTAAGTTATTCATAAGCCACTCCAAATCTGATGGTAGAAAAATTTCCAAAAAGATTAAGAATTATATTGATGATACAAACATGAACCGATTTTTTGATACATACGAAATATCTCCAGGATATCGTTTTAATCATGAAATTGAACATCACATTCAAAATTCAACCTTACTCGCAATTGAAAGCGATACTTATTCATCTCGTTATTGGTGCCAAAATGAACTATTACTTTCAAAAAAATATAATCGACCAGTAATTGTAGTAAATTGTCTTAAAGATTATGAAGACCGTATATTCCCTGACGCTTCTAATGTCCCTTGTGTTCATATCTCAGATGCGAAAAAAATATCAAAAAAAGATATTTTACGTATTCTGTCCGCGGCTATAATAGAGACAGTTCGATATAACTATTCAATACACTGCCTAGAAGCCTATAAGAATGAAGGGTGGATTGATGAAGATTGTGAGCTATCTGCTCGTCCTCCAGAAATCAGGCAAGTAATAAGTTGTAAGAAAAACGGTGTAAAAAAAATATGCTATCCAGAACCACCAGTTTATTTTATTGAATCTCAGTGGCAAAACGACTTAGAGGTACAAACATTCACTCCTCTTTGGAATTCTGATGAGAATGGCCGCTTATCAGATAAAAGAGTTGGTATTTCGATTTCAGATGTTCCAAGAGATTACAATTTGAATCATATTCATTCTGACCAAATAGTTCGCCTAGCCCAAGACTTCGCCAGACATTTATTGGTACAATCTGCAACATTAATCTATGGTGGTGATTTGCGGCCTGGTGGTTTTACGGAGTTCATTCTAGATGAGGCCAAAATTCTAAAAGAAAGAGTAAGTGAAGTTAATCCGGTTGTCGAAAATCATTTAGCATGGCCTTTATACCAGTCTGACAAGGAAATAACTGATTGGAGAGCAAGATACATTGATGTAATGAATACTTTTGACCATAAAATACCTAATGATGTTAGGGACAAAGTCCCTGAAAACGGTGTATTTCTCAATCCTGATACTCCATGGAACTCATATATATGGTCTCGTTGCTTGAGTGAAATGCGAGAAAAGTCAATAAATTCGTCTACTGCAAGGATTTGTGTTGGGGGCAAACTTGTTGGTTACAAAGGCAAGATGCCAGGGGTTTTAGAGGAAATACTATTAACTTTCAAGGCTCAAAAACCGATTTATTTACTTGGGGCTTATGGGGGCGTAGTGGGAGATGTTTGCAAGCTAGTATTAAATCGTGAAGAACCAGAAACGTTAACTGAAACTTGGCAGTTAGAACATAATAATGGCTATTCAGAATTGCAGGAATTAGCACGGCCTCACGGGCATAACTGTGACTATGTAGAGGTTAAAGAAACAATACTTAAACAAAGTGTTTCCGAACTGGCTAGTCGCAGTGGCCTTGATAAAGATGAATACAAGCGCTTGATGAAATCACCCTTTGTAGACGAGTGTGTTTATCTCACATTGAAAGGCCTCAAAAAGATATAGATTGGACTACAAACTATAAGAACCAACTGTTTAAACAGGGGATATTGATTATTGAAAACCACAGGATTAAAAAACCTAAACGATTTGAATGATACAATTTTGCTACAAGATTATGTAGAGAAATCTGCTAAAACGGATAAGTTCTCTGATGAATATCTCTGTCCTATTCTTCTCGGGCTTTATGGTGAAGTTGGCAGTATTATGGCGGCTTCAAAAAAGTATCGGAGAGAGGGAAATGCCTACCCAAGTTATAAAGAGGAAGTCGAGGAAGAGTTTGGGGACGCCCTCTGGTATTTATCGGCTTTGTGTAAGCGTATGAATATAGAAATGGCTGAATTATTTGAATTGGTTTCTAGAGAAACAAGAATCAAAATAATATCTGCCAATAATGATGTAAATACTCCGAATTCACAGGCTATTTCGACTGAACAAGTAGACAGATTGGAATCTTCGCTTATTGAACTGGGTTATGTGGTAGCTCAGATACTTAAAATCAAAAAAGACTCTCCCAACGTTAGAGGAATACTTAAAGATTTTGTGAGACAGTATCTCAAGGCAATTCAAATTACAGATCTTTCATTTGATAATGTTTTAAACCGAAATCTAACGAAAATTTGTGGAAGGTTTCTTTACCAAGACAAAGATAAATTGCCAGATTTTGATAAAAATTTTCCAAAAAATGAACAGCTACCAAGACAATTTAAAATTCATATTAATCAACAAGAGAGTGGGCGAAGTCAATTATGTTGGAATGGTAAAATTATAGGTTCACCTTTATCTGACAATATAAGTGAACCCGATGGATATCGCTTCCATGATGTTTTTCATTTGGCAAATGCCTCTATCCTTCATTGGTCACCAACTTTTAGGGCATTGATAAAGCGTAAAAGAAAAAGTGATCCGAATTTTGATGAAGAACAGGATGGTGGAAGAGCAATAGCAATTGAGGAAGGCCTTTCAGCATGGCTCTTTTCATATTCAAAAGGATTAAATTATTTTCATGGGCATGATAGCATTTCTTTTGATGCCCTTAAAACTATTCAGAAGTTTGTACAAGGTTTTGAAGTAGACCAATGCCCTCTTAAACTGTGGGAAGATGCAATTCTCCAAGGGTATGAAGTTTTCAGGCAAGTGAAAAAACATAATGGCGGAATAATCATTGGTAATCGAGAAAACAGAACTATTGAATATCGTCCTTTAGTTGAGAAATAGAGGTAATCCTTGTATACTGGTAATTTCCTCAATAAATTAATTTCCCTGTATTTACAGGGTTTTGTAGCAACAGGATAATTTATTATTTGCAAACATCTAGTGATAACTTACTATCCATTTGACATGCATATTATAGGTGAGAAGCGTGGCGAGAATGGATTCCGTAAGTAAATCATCCGGTAATTAAGGAAAAGACAATTGAGTATTCAAGACATAATTAATCGACCAAGGCATAAAGTATTTGTAAGTTATCACCATAGCAACGACCAATGGTACCGAGATAAGTTTGAAAGTCTCTTCGCTAACTATTACGACGTAATGGTTTCGAAGTCTGTACAGATAGGAGATATTGATTCCAATCTAGCTACCGAAACTATTCGCCAGAAAATCAGGGACGAGTATTTGAAAGACTCCACAGTCACGGTTGTTTTGATTGGGACAGATACATGGAGTAGGAAGCATGTTGATTGGGAAATAGGATCAAGTATCCACGATACCAATAACAATCCACGTTCAGGTTTGCTTGGAATTATTCTACCTGGACATCCAAGCTTCGGAAGTCAAACGTCTAAACCTTCTATTATTCCGCCCCGTCTATACTACAATGTAAAACGCAAATATGCAGATTTGTACGACTGGAACACCGACCCCATAATTGTTCAGGGTTGGATCGATAATGCCTTTAATAAAAAAAATGATAGAAATTTAAATCCTGATAATTCTTTACTTTATTTCAAAAATAATCTTTCTGGGACGGGATGGTCTGAATAAATTAGGGAAAATGATTTAATAATGGGATATGACATCTCAAAAAGAAAAACACCATTTCTTGAAGTGGAATGGAAACCCCAAGATGATGATAAAGCAGCGGATTGGGAACTCTTATCCCGCCTTGCACCGCATCAATTCCCGGTCAAACGACTGACTGTGCGTCCATTCATTAGCGATGGTGATAGTCCCATGTCCTGATAGATTCTTGGTTTGGATTTCATCCGATGTCGTGGTCATGCGAACATGGAGGGTCGCGTTATCCGAACAGGCCAAACGTGTCGTTGTCAGCGGCAAGGTCATGTGCTTGACCGATTGACCATGCCGTGAGTTCTCGACCAGTCGATGGGTCATGCGTGGTGAACCGTCTTGGGCGGTTCCTGATTTGGTTGCTCTGATAAACATGTTGGAGATTGAGTGTTGGTGTGTGGCGGGTTCAACCCCCTAAAATAGATGGGATGGCACTACTTGAGAGATTATAGAGGACCCTCGGACACGTCACTATCGGGTATAGGGTAATAGTTTAAATTAAGGGTATATTAAAAAGTTGAATTTAGCCGTAATTTACACTTTTGGGAGAGAAAAATGTTGAAGATGGGCTAGGAACACGACTACAAGAGGGTTTTAGGCAAAAATTATGGGATTTTTGGTCTCAAAGTCAGGAATAAAAAATGCACAAAATAATATATGGGAACAAAATACCATAATAAGGGCATTGATTAATGGGTTTCGCCCTGTTAGAATGGTGCTTTAAGGAGTTTGAGGGTATATGAAGTTCAGTATAAACTCCCAACAACAAAGAACGAAAGATGATCATATGATCCCAATAAAGCGTCAAAGGGCTCCAAACAAGTCTTTCAAGACCGGTTTGAGCCATCCCAGTCAACCCTTTTCTTCATCTTAGCAAGCGTGTTGAATTCTGCAAATGCCTTGAGTTGACAGTCTTCTTCAAACAAGTTGTTGAATTCCATTTAAGTGCTCTTTGTATCCATGAAAAAAGAGCAATTTCTTGTTTGATTCATGTGAATTAAAAGAGCTACAAAAATTCTTGAAAAAAATGACTTTAAGGAAAAAATATAAGGCATTATCAAATTTGGAATAAATAGACTGCCCTTATGTTATATTTGTATCACTGGCAGTAAAGGAGTATTGGGCTCATCTGGTGGAAGTTTGTGGCTCTTCGGAGAAAATTCCGTTGGGACCGGATAGAGCTGCTATCCGAATTTGGCGGTTTTACCAGTTTTGTGTGAAGTTGATCTTGTCTTCTTTTATTGGTGTTCTGGCCAATAAGCATGGCTTCTCTTGAGAATTTTTACAGCTGTGCTTTCAATGGGGATGGTTCGGCCGTTGCATGACACTCTGTTGCTCTCTGCATGGCTCATATCCAGATGGTTTCTTGATTAAAGTATCTGTTCCATCTGCTTATGGTTACTTTCAAATTAATCAGTGTTAGAATGTTCTTTATTCAACTGATCATACAAATCCCCGAAAAGTTCTCTGATTGTTTTGCAAAGATCTTCGTCTTCTTCTAACCTTTTAAGTACTGCATCAAAATAGGTTTCTTTATCAGGGTATTTCAATTTCTTGGCAACTATTTCCATAACAGGTGATTCCTTAAGAGGGCATATTTTCAGGATTGTTTCCCATTCACCATTTTCCAACGCGCTCTTCATAACTGTTTTCAATTTACCACGAATCTTCGATGCTTCATTTTTGAGCGTTACGTCTTCACCACCCAATAGAATGTCGTCAGATGGTATTTCAGCATGAATTTGCTTACGAACCAATTTTATGGCTGTTTTTTTAATTAATCTATCGACATCCTGATTTATGGAATCAAGCCCTACTTTTATTGCGCTTTCAAACAATGTTTTAGCAACCAAACCATCTAGATTTTTGGCTTGATTTTCTGCTATTCGGAGAATGATTTCCGGATGAAAATAAATTCCCTCTACTGAATAGTAGGGAAGCGTAAATAACCTTTGGTTCAATTTCTCTTCCGATTGAGCTTCCAAATTACCATCACCATCAATAATCCCAAACACTTTGAGCCAATGGAAATTCTCTCCTTCCACCAAACCTCTCACCGCCATCTTGACTTGATGGCAATTGCCCTTGGGAATCACCGAGGCGTTTC
>MPNP01000107.1 GCA_002239085.1 Rhodobacteraceae bacterium bin131
AGATGATTATGCGGGTGGCATGATGCCTTCGGGTCGGTTTGGTTCGAACAGTTGCTGGCTTTTTTTGGCCTGTTTGAGCCAGAACTTTGTGGCGTATTGCCGTCCCCTTATGACAGATGGGATGGTGCGGTTGCGGGCGCGGATGAAAGCGTTTCGAGCGATGTTTATTTACCGGAGTGCTCGCTTGGTGAAGCATTCCAACCAGTTTATTCTGAAATTTGCGGCGACCGATAGTGGACAATTGGAGAGCGGTTGGAGCCCATTGTTTCGGTTACGGATCTAAAGATGTTGGGGTCGGTTAAGCGACCCTGACCCCACTTCCATTTAAGACGTCATGGCAAGGTTCCTGTTCAGTCGGGAGGGGGGAGGTGTGTGTGACAGTATTGCCACGGGTAAAAAGAGTGGGAATTGGAGCCCAAAAGAGCCCTTTTGAGTCACCAAATCATACCAAAACAACTATTTTTGATGACGAAAAGCGAATCAGGCGCTAAATATTGCCCGCATTGATAAATAACTCCATAATTTTAATTTAGTTCGCCGATCAGGGGGAGTGTTCGGGGGCAACACCCAACACTCCTTTTTTTAAGCCTGACTTTGAGACCAAAAATTATGGGATTTTTAGTCTCAAAGTCAGGTTTAATCGCAGAACAGAGAAAAGGCTTGACAAAAGATAATGGTATGTTGCACTACTCGCGCCGCCCCCTGTGCTTATCCTGGTCCCTTCGCTCACGGCGGCTGGCCCATGAACCGATGATCGCAAGCCCAATCACGCCAACCCAAAATACAGTTAGCATGATGTTGGGGTGCGTGGCTAGGAGGAAGAACACCACACCAAAGATTGCCCATATCCCCAAGAAGCCTGAGAACAGTTGGAACCACACATGCAGAAATTTCTCGGCGGCTAATCGGTACGTAATGATGCCAGACACTAGAGCCCAACCTCCCACGAAGTAGCAAAGGAATTCAGCGTCAATCGTGGACATGGCTTCAGGGACGAAGTCCCATCTCCACGAGCAAGCCGCGAAGTTGCTCAATCTCGGTGTCGACAAACTTTAGCAAATCCAGCCAGCACTGAGTGCTACTGATGCGGTCTGAATTCATCTCACAACTCCTACCTGGCCGGTTTCCACCCGGTCCGTGTTTCCCTGATCAGCGATCAAAAAATTAAAAACCCGTTAGATTACTTGTGACAACGGCATTGACATGCTATGATCACAACAAAATAAACTTAACCCAACGGGTGAACATAATGATATGACCAAATACCTTTCCTGTCAAGGCCCAATTTACCCCCAAACAAGACACAACACCCTTTGGTGGTGTCCTGGCGTTTTTAAAGATTCTGTGTGATCGAAAAATCCTTCACAAACTCCCGGGTGACCGCATGCGGTCTCAGGGTTGGTTGGATGCTCAGATGGTTCTGAGTATCATGCTCTTGAACAGTAACTACTCAGGTAGTCTCAGTGAGAGATGAGACTACCTGAGTAGTTACCATTAATTTTTCTACTCCTGTTTTTTCAAACTGATTTATACTGCCACTAATAACTAAATTGATGGCAGATAAAATGCTGCTTTTTCCTGCTTCATTCTCACCTTCAAATATATTTAGTTTTTCATCTAATTTGACCGAAAAATCTGAAAACCGTCTGTAGTTATGTAATTTCACTTTTTTGATAAACTTCATTTTTGGTCTCCTTTGAGGGAATCAAGTAATAACCTCAATTTGTCTAGTAATTCATCAAAGGTAATAATAACCACATCTTTTGAATTGCCCCTGAATAATTCAAACGATTGTTTTTGTGAAGTATCAGCAGGCATGGTGCCAATGATTAGAATACCAGCAGTGTAATACGCCTCAAACTTATCGCCTTTAGAATTTGCCTTTAATGAATGAATATGCTGTTGAAATTTCATGCGCTGGTCAAGTACCTGGCTAACAGAACCAGCTAATTCTTTGGAAGCATTATATACATTATCCCGGTAAGGTGTTTTGTTGAGAAGTTTTACACTAGGAGTTTTGATTTCAATTATGGTGGCGTTATCACTGAGTGAATTCACGCCAAAGAAATCACAGATTTTACTACCGGAACCATCTATTCCAATGCCACCAACATAGACCTGATCTTTTTGAATTATGATAGAACTACTAAACGCCAAACTAAGGATGAAAAGATTTTGCTGGAATAGCTTCTGCCATGTAGTCTCTTTTGCCTTCTTAACAAGCAATGATTGATAACGTTCGATTAATTCCTCAAGTGAAACCAACTCAATTGTATTGCGTAATTTAATCAGAGTTTCGGGCTGCTTTTCTACAATCTTTTTACAGTTGTTGGATACTAAATTAACGGCCAGTTTTTGGTCTTTGCCCGTTAACTCTGCATTTATCACAGGTGATGATTTTGCAATGAGTTTTGCTAGTGTAGTATCCTTAACTTCTAGCGTTTTTTGTGGATAGGATTCAGGATTGCCTAAAAAGGATGAAAGTAAATTATTTACTGTAATGCGTTTTACCTGAGCTGATGCAGACCGCGCTTCATAAGTAATGCGTTTGATTGCTTTGCGAATATATTCGAACTCTTTATGAAGCAAGATAAGCATTGAATGCTCTTCTTCAATTCTAGTTGATTCCTCTTTGCAGATAACTAGGTGTTTGATGTCCCACCCCTCTAGCGTATATACAAGGCTGTTAAAATCATTTAGAAGACCGAGGCCGTAGTCATAGTCCTTTACGAAGCCGGAGGGCAACTTTTCTAGTATTTCTAACACTTCGTCTTCTGTTTCTCCATATCCATAATCGAAACCATGCAGTCTAATGGTTTCTAGAGAATCATATTTTGGTTGAAGGAATTTAGGGCTGGTGTGTTGCGTATTTATGGGATGAATCGAAACGATGTTACATGGTGAAAGCACTTCAAGAATAAGAGTTTTGATGTCCTCATTCCTACCCAAATCTTTCAAAACTTCTTTTGATGGCAGAAAGTAAACCTCATAATAGACCGGACATAACTCACTAATAATAAGTGACCCTTTTGGACGTTGAGGAATAGTGGTAGGAAATAGTCTAGCCATTAAAGCATTTTTCTCCCTTTAGATGTACTAAATTAAGAACGTTCTGTGCATTCATTTATAATTACTGTTGTATCATCTCCCGCAGGCTATGTTGCACGGCCACCTTAAAGCTGGATCATTTGTTAACTGTTTATAAAGATCCATCTCGTTTCTACGATTATTCAATCTCGTCTTCAAAGATTATAACGAAAGCCAATTCGCAGTTCAGGGCCTATATTGTGTTGGCACAGAAAATACCAAGCAGCACGACACGTAATTTCAAGCACAGCCAACTTATATTTTCTTGACCATACTTATAATTCAGCAAAAATCAGGCTAAAAAAGGACGGTGACAATTCATAGTGTATCGAATTATGCTCTAATTCGAAATAATTTGTTCTACCCTGCGGTTTAGCAGAAACATTTGTGACTCAATTATTTCGAAAATCATGGATTTTTAAATTACCTTAATCTTTGGCTCAACCGCTCAAAAGCATTCGTCTGTTTCTCCGAATAGGTTTATTTGCTTGCTCGTGCTATCATTTTGCGTTTCCAATCCTGTTCTTGTTTTATTAAGCGTAGTGCCACCTTGATTAATTCTTTCCACTTCTGATCGGAGAACTGATAATACTTTTGGGACGACGGATTTAACCTTTCATTTAGTTTTTTAAAAATTTCGGAACTTTTTCGTTTAGGCGGAATGATTTGTACTCCAGCCGCGTAAGATGTGTTTCCATTGTTCTCTTGGCTAAAGAAAAAATTCTTAAATTCATTTTTCAAATGCTCTTGGCTATTGGAAGAATAGTCTCTACGCAATGTAAAATTAAATTTTCTGATTAATGATGAATTTGTTGCCGCCAAGTATTCTTCTAGCGGTTCTCTTAGGAAAGTAACCAATGCGTTACTTTTTTGGTCATACATTGCAGAAACAACATGTGATATACCGCCATTTTCACATTTCACGAAAGCATCGTGCTCTGTTTGCCAATGTATATCTGTTACATGAGCATAATCTTGGTTAATCTCAAAATATGTTCGTTCATCATCTTTTGCTCCCTCAAATGTTCTCACAAAAATCATTTGTGTTATCCCATCTGAGTCTTCTGAAAACCCTGAAGGAAAACCTCTTTGTACCAAAAAATTCTGCTCGCCTCCAGAAACGTAACTTGCAGCAGGTCTAGAAGGAGTGCCGTCCCAACCTACTAATTTCTCTTCATCAAGTGATAATAGTCGCTCATTAGTAATTACAGCTGCGTAAACAAAAGAATTTTCACTCTGTGCTAACATTATTATTTCGTCAGAGTTAGCGTTCTCTTTGAGAAAGTCTAAATGAGCACAAGCCTTAAGCCACTCTATATATTCGTTAGAATCAGAGGGAGGAGTATCTAGTTCTGGAATTAACTTTATTAGTTCTTTATGTTTGTCGCTGGCCAATTTAATTCTCCTAAAAGAATTTTAATCAAAGGGTACCTCAATAAATCCCCAAAATCAGTATTTACCTGTTTTTGCCCTTCGCAATAAAATTGATTGTTCTGAACAGTTTCTCCTCCTTGAGACCTCACTCATCCAACAAACTTCCCCGAATGGGTGAAATTAGAACCTTTTCACAATTTTCAAGAGCTCGTCAGTTATTCCCGCTAATGTTTGGTATTTTCTGTGTAGACACAATAAAGGCTCCGATTAATTTGACTCAATTTGAGTTTCTACCCCTACCTTCAAGGAGTTTATCCAGTATGTATTTTCCAAAGGGTGTTAGGGATTTAAATTGACTCACCGAAAGGGAGGAGAATTGTTCAGCTATTTCCTTACAACGGTCCTGAGCAAACTGGTTATAGTTATGACCTTGATTGATTTGAGACCAAAAAATTTCCAAATTGCGAAATACAAAAATCGCATGAACAACTCCAATTTCAGGTCGAAGTTCATCCCGCCAAGGGGAATATACCATATTCCCATTGATTTCACGATTTATTATTGGGTAAGTGCATTCGACAAGCGTAAGCTGCAAATGTAAGACTTCATGAATAATTGCTTCGGCTAACCGAGGCTTTTTGTTTATTTCTTCACTCATTGGTATTGAAACAAATATGGAGTTGGGCAGGGTTGGTAATGAGAAGCTCACATCTATCCCCGGTCCAGGGCTGTCAATTATATGAATACTCTTGAGGAGATAGTTCAGGGAATGAAACAAGGCAGAAGAATATTTGGAAACCAATTTAAATGCCGAGCGAAATAGGTCCATAATTTCCGCTTGATTTAAATCTTCATACTTCGACAGCTCGGCTCCTTGGTCTAAGGCAAGATACGCCAAATCTGTTGGCAATAATTCAACTCCAAAAGAAAGATTTGAACCAACAGGTATTGGGGCCAGTAATCTCCTTGCTGATTGGCCACTTTTAGAAATCATGCGCTCAGTTCCGTATGAACTCAAGGTAAGCCCAATTGGTCGAAGTATCGTGCTTTCTTCCCAAATCGTTAACGACTTCAGGTTTTCTTCATTCCAATTGAGCGGGCTTGAAAGTGCCTTAGCGGTTTCCAGGTTCATGGACATGGGCGGAAAGAATAGACTATTGTAAACCTACGACCTTCCTTGATAGTGGGTACGGCATGATAGGATTCTTGAGAAATAGTAAAGGCAAATGCAGTGCCATGAATTGGTTTGATTATTCGACAAACTGATTTTGGAGAACTGTCATTAAACAAAGCAAGATCTCCACCAACTATCCCCCGGTTGAATTGCAACAGTAAACGAACCGTTTCATCGGTGCTTGAGCAATCATTATGCAATCCTATTCCTTGTCCTTCCTCTAACTTGTGAACTGTAATTTCTGTGATTTCGATTTTTGTTGTGTTGAAGGTATCCTGTAGCCAAGATTCAAAATGCGAAAGAGTTTCCTTAGAAGTTAGAATATTAAGATCATTCGGAAGATTCATCTGCTTCAGATCAAATTCATACTGATGGTAAAAATCAGTTTTGATACACTTCCATAAGTCGGTACATTCTAGCCAGTTCAATATCTTGTTGTTCAAACCTGAAGGAAAAGGGCTGGGAATCCAGGCATGTGGAAATGGTTTATTGAAACTTCGGGAATGACTTAAATCAGGTAAGGATTTTAAAGATTCTAAAGTTCCCTTTACCATCTTGCTTGAGATTAGCTTTTGGTCCTGGCAATAAATAGATGGGTTGTCGTATTTATTTTTTTGGGACCATCTATGGAGAACCATTCCACCTCCACAGGAGGAAAGGTAAGGGCAGTTCAGGCATTCTTTGTGGCTCGTTTTTTGTTGGGCTTTGTATCGATTGAATTCTTCCGATTCAATAATTTCTACAATAGAATGGCTGTGAATTGACCAGTTCTCGGAAAATAAATCTGCACCATCAAAAGAACTTTTTAAGGTATCATTTTTTTTAATGGTTCCATCGGTATCAATAACTAGGATGCCATAGTCATTGACACCAGAACCTTCCTTGGTACTTTGTTTTCCAAAAAGCCCATAAAAAATATTATCAAGCACAACAATGGGTACTGGTTCTGGGTCCGCAGTGTACAATTCCCATAACCGAGTTAACCACCGACCATATTCTAATGTATTGAATGACCCTTTCCCATAGGGAAGAGTTTCATGATTTCCATCTTGAAGGAGAAAATCCATGCTGGGAACTCTAAGGGATTTAAAAAATTGATAAATGTCTTCGACATCTGAAAAAGGATCAATGACAGAAAGGGTACCGCAAAAAAATTCAGAACTTTTAGGGTGATCACGAAGCCTTTTAATGGCATCTAGGGTTGGATTGAAAGTTGATTTGCCAAAATGATCGAGTCTGAATTTATCATTAACCGTTGCAGGACCATCAATACTCACACCAACAGCTGTTTGAGTAGTTGCAAATAACTCAATTAACTCATCTGTTAGTAAGGTGCCATTTGTCTGAAGAGCAATTCGGGATTCAGCGCCTAAACCGGAACGAAGTTCAAGCAACAGTTTCTCAAGGAGTTTATTTCCGAGTAATAGAGGCTCACCCCCATGCAAGACTACCGATAATGGTTGTTGAGTGCTTTCCTTAAGTTCTATTAGCCTTTTTATTACAGCATCAATTGTTTTCAAGGACATACGACCAGGTTGGCTACGCCACCCTTGGTCACTTGAGTGGTATACATAACAGTAGCTACAATCAAGATTACATCGACTAGCTACTTTTAGAAGTACAGTATCTAACTTCACAAGTTTTGCCAATATTGTGAAGTAAATTACCTACCGCGGTTATGTCGATTATGCATCCGATTATAACCTACCAAAGTCGGAGTATTGTCCTGTATATCCTGAATTAACCGCCTTATGGCAGGACTGTCCAATTCGTCAGGATTTATATCTATAATGGCTTCCTTTGCCAATTGACCAGCTTCAAGGAACTCTAAATCTGTTTCTAGGTTTACAGTCATAGACTCATATTCAAATTTTTCAATTGGTTTCATTATATAAAGATAGTTAAGTAAAGTAAATCAATTTTCAAATGCTGCACGTCTACTCGCTTGAGCGACACGATTTAACCATTCGTGGGCAAAAGTTGGAGATTCCTCTCCTTGTATGACTAAGCCTGCCCAAGCATATGCATATTCATCTGCTAGGCAAGTGGAAAAACAAATTGGGTCATCCGCACTTAAGGTCAAAACTAACCCTAGCGGTTCGTTACGGTCATAAGGATCATGACCAAACAAAGGCTGAGCAAGTGGATACGACAAATTTCCAATGAGTAGATTGGATGATGGATTGATTTCCAAAGGAGTCCGCCACCTCGCCAAAATCTTGACTATTTCATTACGAAGGCTCAAAAGCAAATCACACTCCTGTTCAGTATTGACTTCAACCATGTCATTGTTGGGTCCATCATAATCGTCAAGAATTTTTTTTAATAATTTCCATTTTCCTTCAAACTGATGATACACCCAGAGTGCACCACCTATTTTTTCCCAAACTTTCGCCTTCCCCATGTTTTTTATTATAGAAATAAAGTCTTGATATCTCCAACTCCCTCCACCGGTCCACTTCTGTAGATGTTTTTGTAATTCATTTTTGCTTTTTTCGATCAAGGTCGGGGAGATATTTTTAATCTGTTTATCGGCAATAAAATCCAACATCCAAGCAATATCCATCATTCGTTCTATTCTGGGTTGATAAACAATTGGATTGTTTGCACACCATTCGTGTGGATTCCACCCGAGAGCCATCGCATGACCTATCCGGTCACCTCGTTGCATAATCTTCCACCAGAATGGTTCATGAATAGATCTCAATCCAGTAAGAAGATGGTTAAAATCTTCCCCGGCATGAACAGTTATTTGTAAAGGTAAAATCCCAGGATTTCTCAGACAGGTCTTTCTGGATTCTTTTCTTACTTGTTGCAAAGGGCCTGCAACAGACCATAGAGGGCCGGACGATTCGTGCCCAGCAACATCTAAGCCGCGGATGGATTTTAAGAGTTCGGGTCGTCC
>MPNP01000108.1 GCA_002239085.1 Rhodobacteraceae bacterium bin131
CAGCAAGTTGAAACGAGCCAGATGGAACGATAGCTATCTACTGGAACTCATAATAGGGGCCAAAATACAACTGAAAGAAATTGAAAAAGTTTAAATGCGATAGCCCTGGCTTAAGGGATAGGTTTCTGGTACTGAGTTTTATTATCAGTGTATAGTATACCGGTCAATGAGCTGAGGAATAATGACTTTGGTGGTTAGTGACAATCCAAATCACTATTGAATTTCTGATTACAGCAGGTTTTTGTTGAAATGTTTGTGAGTTGGAAAGCAAATCTTCCTTCACTCTAATGCTCTATAACGATACGCTGTTGAGCGGAGCATTTCTCTAGTATGCGATGTGTTTAGCTCAAGAGCTAGAGCCAGCTCCTCTAAAAAGCGTGATTCTTCAATTTTAAAACGTCCATCGGCAGCAATAACATCACAGGCTAATAAATAAGCGGTAGGTGACATCCTCTCGGGCAGGCCATCCTTAATCAAACCCAAGAAAGCATCGAGTCCATCCTCTTCTTGAAACAATTCAACGACTGCTTGGAAGAGTAGTGGGATCCGGTCCGCGTCATAATTACGAAAGGCTGGCAGGTGAAAAATAGTCCTTTCAATCGTAAGCAGTTCGGAAGTGGATACAGTTTCATCCGAAAGTGTTGCCCCAATCATGATTGCGATGATGGCATCTTGAGGGGAGAGCAATGAAAAGACGGAATCCGGTGTTGGCATTGGATAACTAAACAAGTAAAAAGGATATAGTCAGGAATTCAGTATAGCAGGAGTTATTGCTTTCAGGGAAATGCTGAAAAAAATATGAAATACTGGGTGAGAATATTAACACTTCCATTAATAAGTAGAAACCGCTTAAGGGGAGAACTCTGAAAATTGTAAAGTAGCGCTGCTATAATTTGATTTCTCCTAGTTTTTGGCTTGACCGACGCTCAAGTTGTTAGGGTGATAGGGTGATTTTCAAGGACCGATTTCTGGCAATGCAGTGAGAGTGGAATCATAGAATAATTAGTGGACTTCACTCAGATGAAACAACGGCAAGCAGTGAATTGATTTCCGTATCAGTTGTGAACCAGTTGCATACCAGCCTTGACAATAATGGCTCTTGGTCGTCACCCCCAAGGGATTGATTGGGCGGCCACAAATGATATGCAGCACCATTAACAAAGGCCTTTTTGTGAGTTGCACGAGGTAAGTTGACAAATATCATATTGGCATCAACGGGATGCTTGATTTCTGCGCTGGGGTTTGCCGCCAATCCGTCGGCCAACTTTCTTGCAGCTTGGTTTGCTTTTTCCGCGAGCCTGACCCAAAGTCCATCAGAGAGATATCTCAGCATTTGTGCAGAGAGATATCGATGTTTAGAAAACAAATGACCAGCCCTTTTTCTTCGGAGTTCAAATTCCCAAGCCAACTTAGGATCAAAGATAACAACAGCCTCAACTCCTAACAAGCCGTTTTTTGTGCCGCCGAATGTTAATATATCAACACCTGCTTTCCAAGAAAGATCCGCAGGTGAGCAACCTAATTTTATAAGTGCGTTAGCAAAACGAGCACCATCAAGGTGAGTTTGCATGTGATTGTTTTTGGCTATTGAAGTGAGTTCATTTAACTCCGCCAGAGTGTAAACCGTACCGAGTTCAGTGGTGTTAGTAAGTGCAAGAGCACCTTTTTGGACATTGTGAACTCCCAACACCCCGGTATTGGCAACTGTTTGGCTGAGTTTTATTGGGTCAATTTTTCCATGATGCCCTTCAAGGAGTGTTAATTTGGCGCCGCCCGAAAAAAATTCCGGTGCACCGCACTCATCAACTTGAATGTGTGATTCTTGGTGGCAAAAAATGGTTCCCCAAGGTGGACAGATACAGGCAAGAGACAAGGCATTGGCAGCAGTTCCAGTTGCGACAAGATAGACACTCAAATCGGGGTGCTCAAAAAGGTTTTTAAAATGAGACTTCACCTCATCCATAAGGCTGTCAGAGCCATAGGAACTTTGATACCCTTTATTGGCTTCAACTATGGAGGCAATGATTTCGGACGGTGCAGGTCCACAATTGTCAGAGCCGAAATTCATTGCGGTAATTCTTCGATTATGTAATTCTCTAAATCATTGAGATTTATTGTTGTTTCGGAGATAGCCCATTCTTTAATGGAGATACCATTTTCATGAACGCTCAAAGGGTTTTTTGAAATTAAAGGGTGCCAATCAAAAAGAGGTTTGCCCTGATATAATAGCCGATAAGCACATGTGGGTGGCAACCAGTGTTGGGTTTCTTCAAGCCGGTCATAAGTTAATTTTACGCAATCAGTGACAATTTCATTACGAGCTTCGTAGTGTTGGCACTGACACGATTGACAATCCATCAATCGGCAGGCTATTGTGGTGTAAAGCACTGTATTATCTTCTTCTTCGGTGAACTTAAACAGACAACATAGGCCACATCCATCACAAAGAGCCTCCCATTCGGCTTGATTAAGTTCTGCAAGCTTGTAGCGTTGCCAAAAATCCTTACGAATGTGTTCAGAAATATTAAACCTCCAGTTGTATTATTCGTTTTGAAGAGAGAGTTGAAGTTGATTTTCACCTAAAACTAACTGGGCATTTTGGCAGTCAACTCTCATTTGGTCAATCAGCATTTCTGAAGTTTCAAATTTTATCTCGGGACGAAGGTAGTGAATCAAGGCGACTTCTATTTCTTCTCCATAAATATCGCCATCAAAATCAAATAGATAAGTTTCAAGGTTTGGATTATGGACTCCAAAAGTTGGATTGGTACCAATTGATGCAACGCCTTTGTATCGGCCAATATACGGACCCGTCATAACGTTTACCATTACCCCATAAATTCCATTTTGGGGATGTATTACTCTCTCTAGATTTAAATTTGCTGTTGGGTACCCCAACTGTCGGCCTCTTTTATAACCTGATTGAACAATTCCCACAATGGTAAACCAACGCCCAAGTGATTGTGCCGCCTTTTTCATTTCTCCTTTGGTAATTGCTTCCCTGATTAAGGTTGAAGAGCAGGTTGTGTTGTCAAATTGAAGTAGTTCTAAAGAGGAGACGCCTATGCCTAAAAGCTTGCCCTGGGCTTCAAGCATCTTGTAGTCGCCGGTGCGTCTGTTGCCAAACTTAAAATCCTTACCAACAACGACATGGCTAAGTTGCAATGTCTTATGGAGCAATTCGTTAATAAACTCTAAAGCCGACATATTGGCCAGCCTCGAATCAAAGCTGAGTTCAAAAAGAATATCAATTCCTTGAGATTCTAATTCCTTTGCCCTCGATTTAGAGTTTGTTAATCTAAATTGCTTGGATTGGGGTTGAAAGTACTCCCTTGGGTGAGGCTCAAAAGTGATGACTGATGAAGGAGCTTGACTTAGATTTGCTATCTCTTTGGTAGTTTGAAACACTTTTTGATGGCCAAGATGAACTCCATCAAAATTACCGATAGCTGCTACTGACCCATTAAAATTACTAGGTATAGTGTCGATTGACCGAAGAATATCCATGAACTGAACGAGAATATTTTGTCTAACAAAAATGCCCTATAGCAAAATCAGGATTTACTCCGCACTTATTTAGATAAGACTGTAGCATCGCGGGATTTGGCTGTTCGACTGTTCCAGTTTCTTCAATGGCAAGACCTCCAGTAACAAATAAACAAGGAAAACCGTTATCTATAGCACCTTTAATGTCCGTGGACACTCCATCACCGACGCATAAAATACGTGTTTTGTCATTGACCTCGTAATAATGGCTTAACCGTAATAATGCTAATTCATATATTGGTTCCCAAGGCTTACCAAAAAGAAGCACTTTGCCTCCTAGTTGAGAGTATTGATGGGCTATTGCACCAGCACAAATCACTAATTTGTCGCCCCGATAGACCATGTAATCAGGATTGGCACATAAAAACGGAAGTTTCTGTGAATTGGCATATTCCAAACTAGGAAGGTAATCATCTAGAGTGAGGGATTCATCTTCAAAGGGACCAGTACACACAATCCCCTGAGCCTGATTGAGTAGAGCATAATTAATTTCAATAAACAATTCAAGGTTAGGATTCCGTTGAAAAAAGGATTTCTCATCATGGGTGCCTATATGATAGATTGTGTGTCCGACATCACCGGAGAAAAGTGAGTGTTGTGCGGCATCCCCTGATGTGACTATTATGTTCCAAGCATTACGCGGTACGCCAACCAAATCAATCTGTTTGGTGGTTTCAAAGCTAGGCCGAGGTGAATTTGTAAGGAGAACAACTTTTCCGCCACGGGCAATATACTTTTGCAGGGCGTCTATTGCTTTTTGGTAAGGTCGGATACCGTTATGAAGACACCCCCAAACATCAAAAAATAACACATCATATCGGGATGAGATTTCCTCAAAGGAATTAATGATTTGGGTCATGGATTAGCGTGCTAAACCTTTAAGCTAGGTATGATTTGTTTTTTTCGGCTGACAATACCAGGGAGTTCAATGGCATCACCTTCATCAACAACACCAAAACTATTTTGGCAGATCGATCGGACAGTTTCATTTTGAATGAGGAGCGTTGAAGACTCATTCAGTATATCAACGACAAATAAAAGAATTTCATCGACGCATTCTTGAGTAGTAAAAGCAGCCATTGAGTCAATGAGGGTTTCTTTGCGATCAAGTATTTGTTTTGGAGATGTTGTTTCAAGGACTGAGATTTTCAGTTTTTTTCCGTTAATATCAAATTGTTTTGAGTCCACCGCTAACAGTTCAGAATCACTGAACATTGACATATCGGACTTGGCGGCAAACATTTCATTTGCATAGGCAGGGATATTAACATTGAGATCGCGGGCTAGCATTTCAGCGACTTGTTGATCATGTGCTGTGGTTGTGGGGGAGCGAAACTCTAAAGTATCGGAAAGGATACAACTCAAAGCAATTCCTTTCATTTCTCTAGGAAGTTGAGCAACAGTTTTGGGTCCCATCAGATCAAGCATTATGGTCGCTGTACATGCTAATGGCCGTACAGTAATGTTGATCGGGGTATTGGTTTTCAAGCCACCTTGGAGAAGATGATGGTCAATGATACCAACTATTTTGGCGTTGGCAATGTTACGAGGAAGTTCACCAATATTATTTGTATCGACAATAATAACTTCCTCGCCATCGTCAACATCATCAATGATTTCGGGTTGTTTAACATTCCAATAATTCAATACGAAGGATGCCTCATTATTAGGCGGGCCGGTTAGTTTTGCCATTGCCTCCACGGCTTCAATATTTGTAAGATACCAAGCCCATAGTATGGGCGAGCCGGTTGAATCGGTGTCAGGGGATTTATGTCCAAAAATTTTTATCACAGTAATTTCCTGTTTATGGGTTTTATACTTACTGCATATTTAAGCCGCGGCATTGGATTTCAATACGCACGATAAAAACTTCAAACACCTGACATGATTGCGACCAACAATTGCCTGTAGGTCAAAAATGTATGGAGCAGGCTGAGTGACTGATAATTTTATTCCTTACTCGTGTGATATTTTGCATCTTTTCGGCAGTTGATTTTCCTTTTTTTGGAACGAGAAAGGAACGTACCATGTCACAAATAATTGTATTGTTCTGATTGCGACCAACATGCCTGACTTTGACGATTCCGCAATTCTTACGCGATTTGGATTCTCTCTTTTCTAAAACTGTGGATTCTCCGTAAATCGTATCCCCCGCATAGACTGGATTAGGAAGTTTAATATATTCCCAACCTAAATTTGCAACGGCCTTCTGGCTTGTTGAAGAAACGGATAAGCCGACGACAATTGACACCGTCAAGGTTGAATTGATCAGGCATTTTCCAAATTCTGTGTGAGAACCAAAATGGTTATCAAAGTGTAATGGGTGTGAGTTCATTGTCAGGTTAGTGAACCAAATATTATCGGTTTCAGTTATCGTTCGACCTGGCCAATGTTCGTACAAGTCACCAATTGCAAAATCCTCAAAACTCAGACCCGGATCTTCTTGAAAATGTTGCGGACCGACTTGTTTCATTCCGCTTAAATGCTTGGTCATTGGACTGCTCCTAAATATAGCACTGTTTGACTGTTTCGTTTTTTTGAAATTATAGCGCTTCCGAAAAAAATAAAATATGAAAAAAAAGTATTGAATCACAAGATCACGGTTCTATTTATCCTTTTGTTAGCACTCGTCTTAGGTGAGTGCTAATCATTAAACCTTTAAAATTTTTAACTGTTGGAGGAATTCTAATGAATTTTCGACCACTTCATGATCGTGTTCTAGTACGCCGAATCGAAGGTGATGAAAAAACCAAAGGTGGTTTGATCATACCGGATTCAGCAAAAGAGAAGCCCGCTGAGGGTGAGGTCATCGCTTGCGGTGAGGGTGCCAGAAAAGACTCTGGTGAGCTTATTGCAATGGGTGTCAAAGATGGGGATAGAATCTTGTTTGGCAAATGGTCAGGAACTGAAGTCACTATTGATGGTGAAGAGCTCTTGATCATGAAAGAGAGTGATGTGCTTGGGATCATTTCCTAAGTCATCGTAATTTTATTAATCAGCAAATTAGGAGAAAATAATGTCTGCAAAAGATGTAAGATTTGATACTGATGCGCGCAATCGGATGCTCAAGGGAATAAATACCCTTGCAGACGCCGTCCGAATCACGCTTGGTCCCAAAGGTCGCAATGTCGTTATTGATAAATCTTTTGGTGCTCCTCGTATCACCAAGGATGGCGTGACGGTTGCCAAAGAAGTTGAACTTGAAGATAAGTTTGAAAATATGGGAGCCCAGATGGTTAAGGAAGTCGCTTCACGTACTAACGATGAAGCGGGTGATGGAACCACAACAGCGACTGTACTAGCACAATCAATTGTTCGTGAGGGCTTAAAGTACGTTGCCGCCGGAATGAATCCCATGGACTTAAAAAGGGGTGTTGACCTTGCTGTTTCAGCCGCCATTGAGGAAATCAAGAAGAACTCTCGGCCTGTAGTCGATTCTTCTGAAGTTGCCCAAGTCGGAACGATTTCAGCCAATGGTGAATCCGAAATTGGTAGTCAAATTGCTGATGCGATGCAGAAAGTTGGCAACGAAGGGGTTATCACTGTTGAAGAGAACAAGGGACTTGAAACAGAAACTGATGTTGTTGAAGGCATGCAGTTTGACCGTGGATATCTTTCACCATATTTTGTTACTAACAGCGACAAAATGACAACTGAATTGGAAGATGCCTATATTTTGTTGCACGAGAAAAAGCTTTCGTCATTGCAACCTATGGTTCCGTTACTTGAGCAAGTCATTCAAACTACAAAGCCACTTCTGATCATCGCTGAAGATGTTGAAGGAGAAGCTTTGGCAACTCTCGTTGTGAACAAACTCCGAGGTGGTTTGAAAGTTGCTGCTGTCAAAGCTCCAGGTTTTGGTGATCGTCGCAAGGCCATGCTTCAAGACATTGCTATTTTGACAGGTGGTCAAGTGATCTCTGAAGATCTCGGTATGAAGCTTGAAAATGTTGACATGACGATGCTTGGTACTGCCAAGAAGATCTCAATCACCAAGGACGAAACAACTGTTGTTGACGGAGCAGGTGAAAAGAGTGAAATTGAAGCTCGTGTAAACCAAATCAGGCAACAAATCGATGAAACTACTTCCGATTACGATCGTGAAAAACTTCAAGAGCGTCTTGCTAAATTAGCTGGAGGTGTTGCAGTTATTCGTGTTGGTGGTTCAACCGAGGTTGAAGTGAAAGAGCGAAAAGATCGTGTTGAAGACGCTTTGAATTCAACCCGTGCAGCAGTTCAAGAAGGTGTTGTTCCTGGTGGCGGAGTAGCGTTGATTAATGCAACTTCAGTTCTCAGTGAGTTAAAGGGTGAAAATAGTGATCAAGATGCTGGCATTAAAATCGTTGCCAAGTCTCTAGAAACCCCACTCCGACAAATTGCAGAAAATGCTGCAGTTGATGCTGCGATTGTAGCCGGTAAAGTGAGAGAATCAGATGATCCCAACTTTGGATTTAATGCACAAACTGAAGAGTATGGCGATATGTACCAATTTGGTATTCTTGACCCTGCAAAGGTTGTCCGCACAGCTTTAGTAGACGCTGCATCCATTGCTGGATTGCTCATCACGACTGAAGCAATGATTGCTGATAAACCCGAGCCTAAAAATGCTGCCGGTCCTGCCATGCCCCCAGACATGGGTGGAATGGGTGGAATGATGTAATTGGCATCATCTAATCTAATCAAATAAAGGGACCTTCGGGTCCCTTTTTTTATAACTTATCAAACGCCAATCCAGATGACAGTTCAGACCATGATTATGCTGGTTTCAAAATAATTTCAGTATCAGCCTCTGCATCTGTACTTTTTGTCGCCACGGCTATTGAGAGTCAATTTGCATAGCAGGTTTATTATCAGATCCCGATTTCCGGCAATTTAGGTGAGGGCGGAGTCCGAACAGAACTAGTGGGAATCGGCAATATCCAATGCACTTGACGATTTTGTCAGATATTATGCACCTCAATTTACTAATCAGGTGAACAG
>MPNP01000109.1 GCA_002239085.1 Rhodobacteraceae bacterium bin131
CCAATAAAGCTATCATTTCGTTGTAATCCATAAATTTTGTGTTTCGAAGATAATGAAGATATCTGGCTTTTTCATATGCAGGCCACTCACGGGAACCAATAAGATGAGCGGAGACTCGAATTGTCTCTATATCTCGTTGAGTAGCATTTTTTAATACGACTGATTTAATCTTTGACCAGTTCCCAGGAACTTTTTCTTTGATGAACTGCTTGTAGATGGCAAGTCTTGTATTACCGTCAATACAAATATAATCACTATCCCTGGCAATTACGTTTATTGGTGAGATAATACCACTACTGGCACGAATTGAATCTTTAAGGCCCGAAAATGATGATGTGCCATTGGAATTTTCTGTGGCTGAACTTAAAGCGAAATGAATCCTGTCAGCATTTAATTGTTCACCATATTTCTCCAAAGCCATTTTTATTCTTGGGTTTTCTGTATCAAAAGAAATTTTCTCAACTTCAATAGTCACATATTTTTCTTCCATCAAATCCACCTCCGAAACTCTACAATTAAATTATCCCCAGCCTATTAACCTTAAACACCCATTCATATTGGTTCACAGTTATAATAAATAAATCCTCGTAGAGAGACCAATTTTTTTTCAATTTGAGTTTGAGCATCACCAAATTAGTTTTTATAAAACCTTGGACTTACCCTGATAGTTCTCTCAAATATTATCCGTTCTAAACCCTGAAGATATAGTCTATGACCGCCAGAAATACTTAATAAAAACAAGATTTAAATGGTTTTGTTACTATCATTTGTTGATGGGTTTAAAGCATATGATTTTGATATCTGCTTTAGGATACTGTCAATGGTTTTTTTTGCAGAAGATTGATTAACTGAACAAGAATAAATCAGTTCAAAAACCTCCTTGTAAACTTCTCTCTTTTCCTCTGGAATAAACGCTATTTTATCACTTTCATTATGTTTAGCAAAAGTCTTAACTTCAGCTTCAATTTTTTCAATTTGACTCTTGTATTTGTTTCGTTCGGTTTCTTCAAACTGTTTACTGTGCAAATTTTCCAGCAGTTCATTGAGAAGGTCATGAACCTCACTGCTAGTCAATTGAACGAACTTGGATGAGACTGCCCCTTGTTTGATAATCTCGAGTTTCTTGCTAACCTCATTTATACCAAACTCAACTGCACGATGGAGATTACGTTTTTTGGAAGCCAATCGGCACCCACGACCAATATCTGCGCCTATACCCCGAAGATAGTTTATAAGATGGTCAAAATAAATATTTGTCTCAAAAGCATCTCGTCTACCTGTAGGCTGGATAAATTCGTCAAGTACGTGCACTTCTCCAATGGCCCAAGAACAAAACCGTTCTTCTGGAAAGATTTCAGCAAGAAGGCGCTCGTTTCCAATTTGGATGTTGCCAATTCTTGCACGAAGGCCTCGAACCCCTGTAGAAATTGGTATTGCACCTTGGTAATCATGGTGGACATACCATCCAACAGCTGATAACCCTTCACCTTGGTGCTTTGGCACTTCGAATTTCTTCACTTCCTCTCCAATGAGTCCCACTTTTTTTTCTGAGTAGTTAATTTCATTGCAATATGGCCTGCAAACTGGAACTGAAGACTCGTTAATGTAAATATTGTAGGATTTTCCATGTCGGCCATATTTAGCCAACATCTTTTCAATCTCGAAACTATGTTTAAACTCCCTTTGCAATGGGCAAGGACATACTTGGCTAATATATGACTCAATTTCTCTCTCGTTAAGCAAACAGTCATTACCAATCCTACGAGGTTTCGAGAGTTCAACCTCAAAAAAATGAGAAGGGTAATCTAAAGATTCACACTCTCTGAATGTCACAGCTTTTGGGATTATGGTCTGTAGGTCAGTATCGTTTTCAGATGCAAGCAATTTCTTAACTGTCATTAAGTCCCAAGAAACCTCCAAAACATGTTTATCCATGATAGAACGAGAACGGAAAATTAGTTTCTGAGCAAAGCCAAGGCCTGAGAGGCGACCCACCCCACGTAAGCCCCTTGCATCCGTACCTCGTTTTATACTCGCACCTAATGAAAGCATTCTTATGGGGAAATCGTTGTTAGGTATGCCCAACCCATTGTCACGGACCACTATTCGGCGGTTAATATAATCTAAACTGATGTTGATATTACCTTCATCAGTATTTGAAAGAAGACCTAGATTAACCGCATCATCTATAGCGTCAGTAGCGTTCTGCACGTACTCACGGAAAACAACTAAGGGGTTGGTGTACATAGAACTACTCAGTAGTTCAAGTAAATCTTTGCCAATTATTACAGGCCCATCAAATAAATTCCCTTGGGTCAAGAAAAATACTCAAATTTATACAGCTGGTGAGGCATTGAGTTGCAAATGCGTGGTTTTTGAAGAGGGAAGGAAGTCTTGGTCAGTCAAAGCGGCGTCTTCTATTCGTTCATCTTCAGGAACCAGCTTAGGATTAATTAAAATGTTTAGATCTTTTCGTTGACCCCAAATTTTTTGTTCTTGTTCATTTGTTATGGGAACAAAATAACTCGCAGCGTCCCTGAGACGCCCTAGTGATAACATACTGAGATCCTCTTTGTATCTGTTACTTGACCGAGTACAAAGAAATTGTAGTAATTCAGATTTTTCATCAGTAGACAAGGACCCGAATGAAATCTTAAATGCTTCATGTTCGGCCTTTCCATCAAAATGCTCATACCAAAATCTATTAAATATATAGTGATGAGGTTTAAAGAGTATACTTTCAAATTCCAAAAATGTGTCACCAAAAGCTACTTTAAAATAGTCTGGAGACCCACTCACGATTCCGTGAGTTGCTTGAAGTATAATTTGCATAGAACGTAAAAAATATGAATTCCAGTTCTTACCAATATGCCCTCTGTCCTTCCTATTGACGGGCTGATATCGCATCGGAAAAGAATAGATACGAATCCCCAGTTCCTCATTGAGAGTTACATTGAGTCGCATCCTTTCAAACAAGTCGGCAGGGCTATCATGAAAGTTATAAAGCATATAGTTGGACAGATTATAAATCCCAGAGTTTGCAGCGTACATGACGGCTTGTGAGTATGGTTTCTTGAGACCAAGATGATCAAAGGCAATGCGAAGTGGCTTCAGGGCAATACGGGACAACTCGCGCAAGTACATTGGATCTTTACATAGTATTCTAGCGTCAACTCCCTGGTTGAAGTCTACTCGTCGACGCAACTTTTGTTTGCCTCGGTGAAGTGTTGCTCCGTGCTCAAAGCCGAGATCAATTATCTCAGAAATAATATCTTTGAACTTGGCAGATGCAACGACATTATTGTCCATGAGGATTAGGTCACGTTTTTCTCCGTATAGATTCGCGACCCCTTTGATTACTGTACTAAGAGAATTAGTATCTCGCTGCGCACCTTCTAAAGTTGGTACACCACAAAAGGCACACTTGCGAACACAACCCCTAGAAGCGTAAGTAAAGTAGGCATCGGAAACGGGGTATTGATATTCAATATGGGGCAGTATACTGTAGTCTGGAATAAGATCTTCAATAGGTATTCCGTCAACATCATTGGAATAAAGTTCTTCCTCAAAGGGGTCAAGCTGTAATGAAACAGCCGGAGCTTGCCCAAGTAAACCTTTAATAAAGCGAACACCTCGCCATCTCGGCTCTTCAAGGTATGCTTTTTGCATTAGTGAAGCCGCTATACCCCCAACAAAAACTCGATGGGCTTGTCCTCCAACTAACGAAAGAGCAAAGTCAATGCTTCGCGCAGTTCGAGACCATTCAAACGAAAAGAGAGTTGTAATATAAACGCGGTCCCATGGAGTATACCTAGCTGATTGGTCTTCTCCTTTAATGAATCGAACATTATCACGTTTACCTAATGGACCGTGATATTGTGCAATTTTCATTAACCCCAGTGGTGGGTATTTGTTTCTGTAGCCGGGCTCAATAAGGAGTATGTTTCGGTTAGCCATTGTTGGATTTTTCCAGCAAATTTTTACAACTTAACTAGAAGTAGGATAAATGTCAAATATTTCGAAACGCAATGTACTCATGAAATTAAACCATTAGACACTGTTATTGATTGAATATATATTTTTGGAAGAAACAAAGACCAAAAAGAAGGTTAATCCTTTAGTAAGGTTTACCTTTGCATTCCATGACTCAGAATTAGACTAGAATCCAAGACAATACTTTTGAGTTGTTAAAAAATCAAGCTGGAATCTTATGGTGTCATTTATTGGAATGGTTTGAATCAAAATTAATATAAACCATTTTTAGGGTCAGGAAGTTTAGTGAAAAATTGAGAGGATATATAAAAGTTCAATATAAATGATAATATTTTTTGTGATTATATTTTGAAAGCATAATTGCTGACCATAAAGTTTGACCATAGATTCTTTTTTTAAATTAGGAGTATTGATTTTATGAGTTTTTCTGAAATCCGGGTTGTTCGTGGACCCACAATTAATAAAGGAATAATTACTGTTGTTGGCATTATTCCTGCTTCAACACTTGTACTGCATCATTATGTTCCTCACAGAGATGTCTTAAAACAAGAAGGGTACCAACGCAATCCAATTGAAAATAGAATATCAAAACTTGCTCATGACTTAGCGAACAAAAAAGTAGACCTGCCTACTTCGGTACTCTTAAATTTACGCAATGTACAATCAGATGACGTTCTAGTACAAAAACCAAACGATAATTACATACTTCAACTTGATCCTCACAAAGCTGAAAATTCACACCGGTTGTACGTTGTTGATGGTCAACACAGAATTCGGGCCCTCAAGAAAGCAATTAACGATTTTGATGCGGATATTTCTAATATCAAGATACCATTCGTTTGCATGGTCGGTGCTGACGAAACTCGTGAAATGGAACAATTCCACATAGTAAACTCAAATGCCAAGTCTGTTCCCACCGATTTAGCCCTAGAATTGTTAAAAGCGAGGTATGATAAGGATCCCGAATTTAAATCAGTGGTGCAAATGACTGGTATGCAATGGCAAGTTGATGCGCAGAGAATGACAGAAATGCTTACATCGAAAAATACCATTTGGAAAGGGCGTATCCGATTACCAAATACAACAAAGGGAGAAACAATTGTTCCGTCGGCTTCTTTTGTTCGATCTTTAAAACCATTACTGGGCACAACCACACTATTTTCGGGTGTTAATGATATCAATAAGCAAGTACAAATCCTAGACTCATACTGGAAAGGAATTAGGCGAATTCTTCCCGATGCATTCGACGAGCCTTCTAAATTCAGTATCCAAAAAGGCGTAGGTGTGGATGTTATGCATTCAATATTTCTAATAATTATGGATCATGTTCGAAATAACAATGATTCATTGTTTAAACCAGAATCTTATGCTGCATTCCTCAATGATGCCTTGCTTGAGTTGGAGGGTCGAAATGGACTTGGAGAATCAGTGAGTGGTGTAGATTTTTGGAGGGCAGGAAAAAACGGAGCCGCAGGATCTTTTACTTCAGCAGCGGGTAAACTAAGATTATCAGAGTATTTACGAATTCTTCTTCCTGATTTAGTGATTTAAGCAGCGTATTATTAGTGAAAAACAACCAATTCAATTGAACATAAAGTATTGCGGGTATTAATTACGTATTGCTATTTTGGCTCATAAGAATTCTCAATATTTTTATATTCTCACCAGCTACATAACACTGCTTACACACGAAATTTTATTTGGTGGTTGAGAATTCTAATACCCCCAAACCTGTTATGTTTGTGCCACAAAGAGTTTCTTCCAATTTTCTACCTTTTCTTCAAACGACTGAGGGTTGGAAGAGCTAGAGCACTTAATGTATTCTGACTTTAGAGAATAAAAAACTGATTTATTTTTAAATTCTCGATTTAATGTTTCTCGGTTTTCCTTCCTTTTAGTCCAATTACCTTGATAGACGGGTACTTCTTAATCAGGCTTACAAGATCGTTGGGGACAATGCTGCTTTTGAAATGTTTTTGTCTAAGCTTCCTACTCTTTTAGCCTTTTTAATTATATCCCATAGGGCGATTCCGTGTCTGTGAAGAAACTCCAGTCTGGATTCGTAATCCAAGTTAATTTGCTCTCCATGGATGCGGGAAAGAATACGCCAAAATTGGTTGCTATTTTTTGTATAATATTCGCCCTTTCTTAATGATTCGCCTCCTGGCAAGGTCCCCAAGATCAAAATACGTGATTGATCATCAACAACGGGCTCTAACCCTTTTGTCAACGGCATTTTCTAGTCTCCTTTAAGTTAAATTAGTACACTAGTTCGCTATACCTGAAGTCTCCTTATAGAGATAATAGTATATCTTGGCAGTCATGAGTTTAAGTATTAATTTCCTGATTATATCATAATAGTTCAGAAGATTCACCCTGTTGTACAAATTTTATTCTATTTTAGGAGGATTGTTTTTTATTATTAGAATAATCCAGCAAAATCTTTGTTTTTGCAGGTCAAGTCATTTTTCTTGCATATTATTTTTAATTTGGTTATTTGAGTTTGTAATTTTTTGGAATCCAAACAAATTCCAAAGTCTTTTACTTGGATAAAATTGAATTAAACCCTCTTACCTCATCATTGAAATATCACCAAAGTAGTTGAAATTGACGAATGCAAAATAACTCTCAAATGAAATCAGCCTCTGATTGGCTTGAGATAATCAAGCAAAAATCAAAAAATGCTGGCGATGGTAAGTGGCTTGAAGATCTTGTCTGCGATATTGCTTGTCGTGTCCCCGAATGGAATTTAAAAAAGGCTATGAAATGGCAGGATTGGTACCCAGCTAATCCCGACCTTAAATCATCAAATAAGGATTTAGGAATTGATATTGTTGGCGAACGCTATGACGGCAGTAACATAGCCATTCAATGTAAAGCACGCCAAAATCTGGGGGGGGGGGGGTAGAGATAGTACCCTTACTATTGCTGATTTAAAAACATTTATTGCCATTACTGACAACACCACTTGGGTTGAAAAGTGGGTTGTCACTAATGTCGGTTTTGCCAACAACCTCCATCAACAAAATCTCTCACGAGACGAAAACAATCGAATTAAGATTGTTGACTTTATTACAGCGGTAGAGTTTCTTGCCAGACTTGAAGATGAACGTCATGAAAGTGACGATGAGCTTCTAACGCAAGTACAAGATAAAGCTGTTAGTGACGTCGTTAGTGGGTTGAAGGCCCGGGCAAAGGAAGGACGAAAGAACTGGAAATCTGGCGAGTCTCGTGGTCGGCTCATTATGCCCTGTGGCACTGGAAAGACACGGGTTTCGTATAGGGTAACTACCGAGATCGTCAATGCAGGTGAAATTTTCGTCGTTCTTGTACCCTCAATTGCATTAGTTTCTCAGATTAAGCGTGATTATCAAACTCTAGCAAGGAGATTTGGGGTATCAATGCGAACACTTGCAGTCTGTTCTGATAAGACTGCGGGAATAACAGAACCAAGAATGTCTGACAACATGGCAGATATTGACAAAAACCCAACAGCGGATGTGAGTCACACACATACCTACGAAATAGTCGGTGAAACAGCGACAAACGCTCAACAGGTTAAAGAATGGATTGAGAAGCAAACTCGCAAAGATGCTAATCCTGGACTCATTGGATTGTTCTCTACTTATCAATCCGCCCACAATACTGCATCTGGTTTAAGAAAAACTAACAGACAAGCCAAGATTCTCGTTTGCGATGAAGCCCATCGAACTGCAGGATTTCGTCGCATTAAAAAAGATAATAAAGAATTCCGTAACTTTACTTTATGCCATGATTCAGACGCTTTTCCAGCCAAATATCGCCTTTACCAAACCGCCACCCCACGCATTTTTGAATTCGCCAATACCAAACAATCAATGTTACCTGAAGATGATGCCGATTGGGACATCAAGTCTATGGACGATGAAGACACGTTTGGATACGAGATGTATCGCCTCAGTTACAAAGACGCGGTTGAAAAAGATTTGCTATCTGACTACCGAATTATTGGGTGGGGTATGGATGATGAAGATATACACGCGGGACAACGATTAGCTGATGAGTTAAATTCAGAATTCAAAGAGAAAGGTGGATTCCGCTGGACTAAAGATCTTGCGATGAGGGTTTTAATGCTTGCGGCTTTCCTAGCTGGAGCACATTCAAATAAAGAAAGTGACAGCGTTAGGTCTGTCATAGCATTTGTGAACAGAGTTAAGTTTAGCAAGGAAATAGCAAAAGCAATTAATTCAGAATCAGTACAAAAATGGCTGGAGACCTATTTCAAGCGTCTTGGGGTAGATAGAAATCCAAATGAATTCTTGGTTGAACATGTTGACGCCTCTCACTCCATCACTAAAAGAAATAAGCATTTACGCAAACTGGCCGGAGCTCAGAATTCCTCACCCTATTGTATTTCCAATGTAGGGATTTTTGGCGAGGGTACTGACTCTCCAGATCTAAGTGCAGTGGCGTTTCTTGCCCCC
>MPNP01000110.1 GCA_002239085.1 Rhodobacteraceae bacterium bin131
AGGGGGCTCGGGCTTTTGGTCGATGTAGCGAAAAACATAGATTGCTTGAAGTCCAAAATCCAAAAGTACTGCGCGACGAGATTAGAAAAGCACTGCTAAATACTGAATTTGTCGAGGTTGGTTGGCTTAAGATGGAATACGGAAAGACTATTGAAGTTGACCATGAACTTACTCCAAGTGAAGCATTTAACCGTAAATACCGTCAAAAACCTGAAAAGTACAGAATAGAAAATGAGTGGCGGCTACAGATAAAGTTTATTCATTCGTTTCGAACAATAAACGACACAATGAAGTTTCGGTGGGGAAACATCGGGAAATTGTTTAAATACTCGAGGGAAAAGTAAAGATATTCCCCACTCCAAATCGGTGTAGTATCCGGTCGACAAGTATCAACGTTGCTCTCATAGCATTTCATGTGGGATGAATAGGAACAAGGAGTCATAGATACTGTTATGGTTTAATTATCATGCTGTTGGGGCATTTTGGGTTTATGGGGAGTTTCGAATGCGAGCTTACATGAGTGAAAGGGTGTTTTACAGGATTGCTCGTTAACATTGAACTCACCATTGGTATTTCCCAATATTATCTTGTAATTATTTTTAACCATAGATACTAACTTTTACTGGTCCATTGACTTGAAGAGCGTTCACTACGAGATGATTTCTGACCATAAGATATGTTGGTGAATCTACCTGACAGCAGAATGCCCTTCCCCAACTAAAATTGATGCATAATTTGCCAATACAGTCCCAAGATCTATTTGGAAATGTTACTCCTCCGCTGTGAACTGATTAGTGCCGAAAGCATATGCAATGGATCGGGAGGACTATTGGCAGGGGAATGCAAAGTTCACTGATTTTGTTCCGAAAAGTGATTATTAGTAAAGAACGGTTCAAACTTACTTAAGAGCTTTTCAAATTATCTTTGGCCTCCATTAGAGGTTGTTCTATTCATATTATTTCATTGTTTGTTAGTATGTCTGGGGAACATTAATTTCTAATTTCTCTAGTATGCTTTCCTCTATATCTTTGATTTTGTAATTCTGGAATATATGAGGATTTATGCCTTCTTAATTCCCATTCTGGGTTAAATAATTGGATAATACGCCTACCGATAAATTTCCAATACGAATGGTTACTTATTTCACTTGGTGGAAAAGACTTTTCTGAGCGAATTGTTACCATCGGGCCAGCAACAGGTTGAGCCATTAATCGTTTGGCTATTCGGGCGAATACTGACATTATATTGTTGTGATATAGAATTTGGTTCCTTGCTTCTTTGATTGCCTCTAAACGCTTAGACCATTCATCACTTTCCACTGTAGAAATTATTGTTTTAACCGCACCATCAAGATCAAATGGGTCAATCTTCACAAAGGCATCGGAGAATATTACTGAATCTGCATTTGGGGCTCCGACGTAGATTGGCAGACTGTAACATAATAAAGGGTCAGTGAGTTTTTCAGAACACCCCCATGTTTGAATGTTGTTCTCTAAAGCAAGATGGAATTTGTGGGGTAATAGAGCGTCCTTCTTATCATTAATTTTGTTATGTCCCCACCCATAAAACTCAATTCGGTCAGGTATAGTTTTCTTGAGGTGATTAACTAGATTTAATCGAACTTTATGATATGGAAGGAAGCTGAGATTTGAAGTAACGATAGAAATTCGGTCATCTTTCTCTGGCACTTCCCAATTTATCATCTCATCAAAAAAGATTGTTTTTTCGGGGTTAGGGATAAGGGGATACAAAAATTCTAATCCCACAAACCAAGGTAATGCAATTGATTCATTAAGGCGCGTAGTTTTTAGATTGTGCTCTCCACTAACAACAACAAGACTAAACTGATTTAAGAAATTGGGTGAGTGCTTAATATAATCCTCTGGATCTCCTGAAACATAAGCTAACCGATTTAATGGCAGTTTTGTTTTTACAGTCCAACAACTCTTATTATAAATTATCAACACATCCATTTCTTGAGGTACTTTCAAGCCGTACGAAAACTTAACACCTTCCCAATAATCCAATCCACCCGGAGTTTGCCGAGTAAAATATATTGTAGGTAAATCTGTGAGAATATGTGCGTTAATAGTCATTCAGTTTCCAATAATTTGTCCTTGAACAATCAAACTTGAGCGGTGAGTTATGATACTACCGAGATTGTAAAGGAGCTAGAAATTAAACTAATGGGCATAGAGTGATAAATTGGATTTTTATCTAATTTCCACAAAAAGGGGCATTTTGGATCTTTATTATGATAAAATTCTACTTAAGCTACTATCAAAGGCAGATGCCGGAGCACAAACAATGTCAAATCCATTCAAGGAAAGTGATTTTGGGACTAATTATTGCATTATAGAATCTTTTCCATTGTTTTATTGAAAATAATCTAAGAATCTCACGAGTCATTTTTCTTGATACGGATAGTGAATCCTTATTGTCCAGTTCGAATTTTGAATTCGCTCTAGCCCTTTCAGGTTCTATAGAACTTACCTCTGCTTCAATTGGTAAAAACCTTTTTTTTCTGCAAATTTGTTGTACAACAATAGTTGGGACTAATTGTAACCGAAGTGGTTCTGGCAATTGATTTGGCACGCCTTTGTCAAATAAGTCAGGATCTAACAATACAATATCAACTGGAATACTAATAATTGCATAATGAATTAGTAGCCACTTAGCTAACTCTCTATGAAGGACATAAGCACCAGCACCAGCACCATTGGTAAATTTAAACAATTCGTATTTCACATCTCTAATTCTCCCCCTGCGATGGCATTGCAATAATCTAAGTCCTAGGTCATTGGTCACTTCTAGCCTAATATAAGCAGTTCCTTTAGGAATCCAGTTGGTGTTACTCAGAAACAAGTCCACTTTGCTGGAAAGCAAAACATCATCCTCCATGACAACACCATATTCATTTGTGCTATCGCTAATACGTTGCCAAACCTTTCGATGACTTATAAAGTCATCCCACCTCATTCGCAGATAACTTACGAGTGGTACCTTTATCGTAATCAGTGACCGCATTGATTTCAGCTTCCGAAAGTATCGCCCCTTCCACCGCAGAAATGCGCACATAGTGAATCTTATCATTCGCTAACTGAGAAAGTTGTGACTCCATCCAATCTTGCCTTACCGTTGATTGGTCGCGATTGATATAGTATATCTTCATACCACTCCTTATTTGGTGACGGTTATTATGTAGCTAATTGTTTCGCACGCAACTTAGATTAAAATCATCGGCATTAACCGAAATCTGCTTTCCTACAGATTGAGAAATTAGCACTCGCACCCCCTTTCTAATGCCGGATTTTAACCGGCGCATCATATACTTTGGTTTTAACCGATAACTTTTGGACATCATGGAAACGAACACATCTGACTGGTATTGGAATGGGGCAGAGATACCAAATTCAGGGGCAAAACAAAGTTGCACGGCCCCAGCGGGCTCTAACTGATAACTTTGTAACTCAAAGCAAATCCCCAGTACTTTATCTGCAGGTGCTGCAGCATTGGTGGTTTGTTGTAAAAGCAATTCCGCTCCACTCGGCCAGAGGACATAAGCTCCAG
The DNA here is from genome assembly GCA_002239085.1 of Rhodobacteraceae bacterium bin131. Taxonomy (GTDB): domain Bacteria; phylum Pseudomonadota; class Alphaproteobacteria; order Rhodobacterales; family Rhodobacteraceae; genus MPNP01. The sequence goes on from MPNP01000110.1 coordinate 3,571, forward strand.
CACATCTCTGATCAAGAATAAGTTTGATGAGTTTATGGTCTGTGATATGCAAAGGCGGTTGCTTCAGACAAACATACTTCAGCTGTGGTTTGGCTTCAACACAAAGATAATTTATACCATTAAGTGATTTTAAATTCGCAAGGACTTCTGGTAAATGCTGAGAGAGAAGGACATCATCTTCAAGAACAAGCATTGGTGTTTCTGACTTTACGATAATATTCCAAGCTATCTGGTGGCTCATAAGGCATGCACATTCTGACCCTCTTAATGGTCTTTCCCAAGAATCCCAATAGGAAGGACTTTTTGCTTTCATTGCTTGTGCAGGCTTTATAGCCTCAATTCTTGTGTAATCAAGGCCCAGGGATTCAAGCTGTTTTGACATGAATTCCATGCGCTCAACACGGTTATCCAGATTGATAACTAAGCATGTCAAAGTCTCAGGGTCCATTTATTCACCTATTTATTCTGAAAAGATTAAATTTTATCTGCTCTTGAACTGAGCACACTGAGGGTAGATATTCTACAGAACCCCAGAAGCGAACAAATAAGTAAACCTAATTTAAAAAAGTTTAAGTTGGAAAGAAGCGTTTTACAAAACTTTTTGTCTTATAACGAACCCAAATAAGTGTAAAACGGAGTGTAGTTAAACTTCTGAGGTCTATTCTAATTCCTTGTATATTGTCTTTTATAAAACCTCTAATCATTTTGTGAATTTTTTCAGGATTGAATTGTGCCAATTCAAATGCGAGTATTAATTCCGAAAGTTTAACGGTGCTATTCTCCCCACGAAGAAATTTAACAAATTGGGGTACTCCTTCTATCTCTTGAGCCTCATAACGTCTTTGAAAATTATCAGCTGCAACTTTAAAAGCTAATGATTTTGTAAAATCAATGTTCTTAGTACTTAACTGTTCACTATGCCTTCGGTAATGATATACACAGGATTTTATATTAGCAAATCTAACATAAGGAGATAGGTCAAAATAAAATTTTAAATCCTCGGCACCAAGATACTCATCTTTGTATTTGATAAAACTTGGTATTGATGATACTCGTAATAGTGCTGATGCATTTCCTATTGAAAATTCAAAGGGATTGTAAAATATTTCATCGTGAGAAGTTGCAGGAATAAATTCCCAAGATTTATAGTTCTCACCGAAAAATAACATCCCACCTCCACATACTCAGATCTCTGGATGGCTTTCCATAAATTCATAGAGCAATTGAATGCGGTTAGGAAGTGAGATGTCGTCACCATCCGTATGTGCAATGTACCTGCCCCGTGCTTGTGCATACCCAAAATTCAAACTACCTGGCCTACCAGGGTTATTGGGATTATCAAAAAGCTGAATACGGGGGTCGGAGAAAGAACCGATTATCTCTTTAGTACGGTCAGTAGAATTATCATCAACGATAATGAACTCAAAATCACTGAAAGTTTGACCAAGGATGGATTGGATTGCCTCGGAGATATTCTTTTCTTCATTGCGAACGACCATTACCACACTGATGGAAGGATCATGTGTGCTGCAATTTGGAGTGCTGTTTTCGGACTCGTGGGTCAAATTTGATTTGTACGTTGATGGTTAGTTTTTCTGAACCAGCTCAATTGATATAAGTAAAAAATAAGATTAGCGTCAGATATAACAGGAAACTTGAAAATGTTTTCTTATCACTAATTTACAATCTTTATTACTCTTATCCAAAAATATCGGAACTAATTTTTATTTCATCTGAAATAATTCATACTCTGGATACAGGTCATATAGGCTCATAGATGGATTCATCAACTCAAGTAGTGGTTTCATTGACAACCACTCCGCCTCGATTTAAACTCGTTGGCGAAACATTACAGTCACTACTAGATCAAGATTTTCCTGCCCAGCAAATAGAACTCTACATCCCCAAAACCTATCGACGCTTTCAGGAGCATAGTTTTTGTGTCCCTGAGGTTCCTGATGGTATCACCGTCAAAGTGGTTGAGAATGATTTAGGGCCAGCAACAAAAGTGTTGCCGTGTGTACAGAATTACAGGGGACATAACACCCGCGTAATATACTGCGATGATGACCGGAGCTATCCTCCGTATTGGCTCAAGCGACTCATTTATACGACTAAAATCCGTCCTGAGGATTGCATAGTCGCGATGGGTTTGACTGTAGATATGTTTGGTTTTAAAAGAAAGTTTGCTAGATTACCCAGACCAATTACTCGTCATGGAGGAATAAAAAATTTACCTTCCAACATTCCTTTTTGGTTATCACGAATAGCTTATCAAATTCAAAATCGAACGCTACAAAAGCCAAATATGCTTTACCAAGGGGGATATGTTGACATCGCAGAAGGGTGTGGAGGAGTATCGGTTTCACCAGATTTTTTCACTCAAGAAGTGTTTGAAATACCCTCTCTCCTTTGGACTCATGACGATATCTGGTTATCAGGCCATTTAGAAGTCAATGGTATCGGAATCTGGTTGGATAAGTATTTTTGGAGCCATGGAAGAGACAAAAATCATTATATTGAAAACCCCGGTGCAAATGAATCTGAACCACTTTATAAAGCTGTTTTTAATGGCCTTGACAGGGAAAATCTATATAAATTCTGCATAAAATACTTCAGGGAAAATTATGGAATATGGTTATGACTGTTCCTGCCTAAATGGTATCTATCTCTTTAGTTTCAAATAGCATTGTTCCGGTATATTCAGTTATTTCTGCTAATAATTAAACTCCCTGAATTTACTGGGCGGTCGACTAACGGAAAAAATTTATTGAATAGAGGTTTTAATGATTAAAGATAAAATTATTGGTATTTGCTCCTTTGCCGACATGCGGTTATACAAAAGTCTGGAACGATTTAAATCCATGGCCTTATCAATGGACGTGTTCGACGTTGTCGCAGTCTATTCTGAATTAGATCTACCAAAGGAGTATCTCAACAAGAACCGTAAATTGCTTTCAAAAAATTCTCGTGGATTTGGTTACTGGTGCTGGAAGCCATTCATTGTATTAAATGAGTTAAAGAAGAATCCTGACATGGATATCTTATTCTATTGTGATGCCGGTTCACATATCAGAAGGGGGGGGGGTAGAAAGGCTATTTGAATATGTTCAACTTCTGCATGAATCCAAGCATGACATATTAGCATTTCATGCGTCTTCCGAGACATCTCATCCTTTTGATGAATTTAATCCCAATATCGAATTACTCGAAGCATATTGGACAAAAGGAGATATGTTCAACCACTTCAGAATAAATGAAAAGCATCCACATGCATGGACTCCCCAAGTTGGGGGTGGGTTATTCGCAGTAAAAAATACAAATAGGATAAGGTCTTTTCTTCAAGATTGGATCAAAGACACTGAAAATTTTCCGCATTTATTTAATGACGTTCCGTCTACTATTCCCAATTTTAATGGATTTATAGAGAATAGACATGACCAAAGCTATTTCTCCTTAAGCTTAAAGCAAATGGGATATGTTAAATTATCTGCATGGGAAAATTATCCCCCTGACATGAATTGGAACAGGTTAGATAAAACACCATTCCATTATCGACGAGACAAGAAAAAAAGCAGATTGTGGAGGTTAGTCAAATTATCTAGAAAGGTGTTGAATGTACGAAAAAGACATTTTAATCGTGACTTCCGACAATAAGACACAAGAGAATGAGAAGAAATGCTATTATGTACATTATATCAGCACAAAAATGCCTCATTTTTCATCGACTTGCTAGATTAATTGAAGACTCGAAATTCTCTTTATCAATATTTTCTTTATCTTGAGTTGAGTTATTTTCTAATACGAACTTCTTGAACAGTAACTGAGTAATTGTCCCCTATTCATGGGAGTTTAATCCAATTTCTTAAACTGCACTTACTGGACAGGGCACTTTCATCGGACAGATTATGCCTCACCTTGAGCTGGATGGATTCCAACCAATCAAATACCTTGCCCTGAAAGGACATCGGCTTTGGTGTGTTTTAGATATTACGACATGATTTGTTAGAAAAGTGGCTTAATTTGGTGATTTTCGTGTTTTAAGAATTGATTCTTTATGGCCGCTGCACGAATTTGTGTTGTTTCTATCTCGGAAGTCAAAAATGTGCAGCCAAGGACTTTTTCGGAAGCATCGGGAATACCATTTAATGACACAAAAAAATGCAGCATTCCCGATGTTGACACATATAAGTATCCTCAACGTTTTAGCCAAGAATTTTAAGCATTTAGACCCGACTTTTTTATCTGAGCTCAAGCACTTTATAGAGTCCGCCAATGACCTTGCGGCGTGGAACCCCGAAACCACTGATTTTGCGACAGTTGAGTTGAGTGCGGTTGCGCATGTCAGGAAGCTCGGTCTAGACCTCATGAGGACCTGTATTGAAAAGCAGGATACCGGGGACAGTTCCATCACAAGGGATGGCCGTTCCTATTACCGGCTTCCCTTGAGCCGCGGTGCGGTGATGACGTTGCTTGGTCAGGTTGATTATACTCGTTCGCGGTATCGGGGTCGTGGGAAGAAGAATTCGCTGTGTCCGGTGGATGAAACGTTGGGTCTGTTAGAGGGTCGAGTGACCCGGCCGGCTGCTCAATTGGCGATGAGTCTGATTTCGGAACTGCCGCTCCGTCAATGTCAGGAGTTCTTGCACGAGGCGGGTGGCATGATGCCCTCGGTTTCGACACTGCAACGGCTCCTGCAGGAAACCCACTGGGCGTGGCAAAAGATTGAGGAGGACGCGATGCCGGTCATAC
>MPNP01000111.1 GCA_002239085.1 Rhodobacteraceae bacterium bin131
CCACTTTAATCTTTTGACTATCCGACTCCTCTTCGTCCCAACAATTGATGTAGTCAAGTAGTTCTTCATCAGTCAAGTCTTGCAGACCATCGATTGAATTAGGGCTTAACAGAGTGCCAATTTCATCGGTGGTATTATCTAGCATTGGGTTGGCCTTAAATTATGTTTTTATTTTGACTTGCTCCTTGTCCGTAACTTGGACATAGCAATTTATAAAGAAATTTATCACAATCGTCTAGAAGCTGCTCACATTTGGATTGTTCATCTGAACTGTGGTGAGAAACACTCTCTAGATTATCCCATATCTTTTTAAATTCTTCAGGGCTAGAATCTTCTTTCCAACGTCTATTTTTTTGAAAAGCACAAATAATTTTATCCATTCTACTAGGACGATTGGGCACATTAAGTAAGCGAGATATTAAATCAAGGGTAACTACTCAGGTAGTATCAGTGACGGATGAGTATAGCCGCATCGGATGAACAAGGAATCTTGTGGAGGACTAGTATTTCAAGTCTCAGGAGCAGGTGCCTTGAAAGCAAGCCGTCCCATCAGTTCACCCGGATTGGTTCCCAAGACATCCAGTGCGTTCAACCGGCATTTACGCGCGGTCTCTAACACACTGCGTAGAACCGCGAAGTCACGTGCTCCGATTTTGGTTCAAAAAACTCCCCGAGCTCTTCAGCTTCAGTTTCAACGGGCAGAAGTCGCGTTCAGCCAGATTGTTGGTGGCCGGGACCAGCGGGTTATGGAGACACCGCAGAGTATCATCACGATGATGTTTGAAGCGGAGAACCAAGTTATGACCGGGGCTCCGCCTATCAACTTATCACACTAAACTCTGTCAGTCTGTTTTAAGGTTACCTTTATCCAATCTGACAATCTGGATACCTGTTTTTGCCATTGAACACACTGATGATTCTGAATCATTGTATCTTCCTTGGGGTCTCATTCATTCAATCATCCTTGCCCCTTTTCCTTCTTGTTCAGGGCCAAATGTCACTACCGGTTGTGTTATTTGGAAACGGTCGCCGAGGTCTAATCAAGGGGGGGGGGGGAAGTGTCTGAGTTGTGCCACTGTAGGACCGTGTGCCGTGTGGTCGAGAAAATGATGAAAAAGGGACTATTATTACCTTTTTTGGTGAAAATTATTGAATGAATGTGACACCAAGGAGAAGAAATCATTCAGTATAATCAAATTGTTTCAAGAGCGAAAACAGGTGAATCCTGGTTTCGGATTAAATAGAGGTGCCCTCAAGTGTAGACGGAACTACATGTAACAAACTTTAGCTTCATTAAACGAGTTGATATTCAACAGTGAGAGCGTGGGTCTAAGGGATTTCATCCTGCGGAAAATGCTTGTGATTAATCATTCCAGATTTAAGAAAGTTTTCCATAGCAAGCTTTGCCGGCTCTTTAATTTCAGAATTATTTGATTTCTGACTTGCTTGTAAAATAGAAACCAATTTCCTCAATTCGCTTGTACTAAAGTGATTACGAGGAGGGGAAATCTCAGCAATTTTTGCTAGACATTTAACAACTAATAATTCTTCTTTTTGATGCAGAGTTATTAGAGTTCTCATATCAATAAAATTATCCAAATGTTCATTGCTTCGTAGATTGAGAATCTTCAGATATGAGTTCAGTCGGAGAGAAGGTTCAAGACAATCCGATTCCATCCAACCATAAAAATTATGAAGTTCTTGTAATTCACCTACTTCCAAACGCCAATTTAAAAAGTCAACAGCTCGGTCTTTATAATTCTTCACGGGGCCAAAAATAAAATTTTGACCAATTGTAACAAAGAGGAATTTCCAAAGCTTGGGATGATCATAAGTTTTTGTATAGAACTTATTCAGCAAACTATTTTCGCTTGTCAAATCATAGACTTTTTGAAGATATAAGAAGAAAACACCCACCCCTAAATTAGTGATATTTTCGTTTTGGTCATTATCGTGATTGAATATTTGTAAATTTTCTAAAGCATAGTCATATTCATCCAGTAAGAATTCCATTGGTGGGTTATAACACAAATAGTTTCCAAAAGAACACTTCCAGTTGGATTTGTTTTCGCGTGGGAAAATGAGTTTTCTATGCTGAGAAGTCCAATCTGGATTAAGATCATAGAGACGTCCGAAATTCTGTCCTAAAATAGCATATTCCGGTTCCGTTAATGGTATCTTTGCTTGCCTAACGATACGCTTTGATAGAATATCTGTAACTTCTGGAACTGTGTCATTAGGCACTTGACGACGAACCCAATCCCCGAAATTGATTAGGACTTTAAGACCATAACTTCGGGAATTGATTAGGCCTTCATTTAATTGGGACTTAACGTTAGGATAGTCCGAACTATTGTTATCAAGTCCCGTGTCAGCCTGATTACAAACTTTATCTAAGAGTCCAGCAAGACCATCCCTTGCCGAAATTGGAACATAGTTGCTCATACAACCGTCAATGAAATTGACCACCGCTTTTCGAGATGGTTCAAGGTCAGGATGAACAGATGTCAATTGACACTGTTCTTTCTTTCCCCTTTGGGTAGAGGTATCTGAAAGAGATAAAACCCAATCGCAAAACTCAATCAAATCTTCAAGTTTAAAGACGCATTGTGTATAAATTTTTGTTGTTAGACCCTCAACGATTGCTTTGACATATACCATGTGGTGAATTCTTGTTCGGTTTTGCAACCAAAAGGAAAGGCGATGGTTGTCAGTTATAATATGTGTTTCGAAAATAGACTGGAATGTATCCACAATATTTTGACTATCCGACTCTTCTTCGTCCCAACAATTTATGTAGTCAAGTAGCTCTTCATCAGTCAAGTCATTCAGGTCACCGATTGAATTAAGGCTACTCAGAGTGCCAATTGCATCAGAGGTATTTTCTAGCATTGGGTTGGCTTTCAATTAAGATTTAATTTTAACTTATTCCTAATCAGTCGTTGGACATAGCAATCTATTAAGAAATATATCACATTCTTTTAAAAGCTGCTCACATTTGGATTGTTCATCTGAACTGTGGTGAGCGATGCGCTGTAGTTTATTCCATATTTTTTTAAATTCTTCAGGGCTAGATTCATTTAACCATGATGGATTATTTTGATAAGCTAGTATAATTTTATCCATTCTACTAGGACCAATGTAATTATTAAAAAAGGAAGAAATTGAATCAAGTGTTGCAATTAATTCAGTGTCAATAGTTTGTTTTTCCCACCCACTAGAGTATCTTTCTTTATCTTTGTTTAAGCAAATAAGACAATGTATTGCCTTCTGTTTGAAGTCAAAAGGAGGTTGCTTTTGTACATTTCCACTACTGGCTTGAGGTAATTTCTCAAACAATTCTCTTAAGGAGTGGGCTGCCTGTGCAAAGCGGTCGGGGTTATTTTGGTTATCAATGACTCGAATTGCCCCCAAATAACATTTGCCCAAAGGCCATTCATGATATTTAGGCCCATTGAGAGTTTCCCAAATTTTTAACTGAGTATCATTTAGATCTTCATTTGTCGTCTGTTTTTCCTGGAAACTCATTATTCAACTATAGTGCAATAATCAATTTATTATTCAGGAGCAATCTAAGTGAGAGGGAAAAGAAGAAATTAGAATAATGATATAGGTGTAAAACTCTGAAATTTAAGCTGATTCCTCAGAATTGAATTCCAAAATACTCAAATCACTTTTTCTTTGTTCAATCGGATGATACCCTTTTGAAATTTTCCTACCCCCGCTTTTCTTCTATTTCATGTCAGAAGGATGGAGGAACCCAATGAAATCAGGGAGTATTATTCACAAAGGAAAAGGTGGTTACATCTCTGAAACCGAGATACCTGAAAGACTTTTTTCAATTGAATTGATACTTTGAACCTATAGGCATTTCACCGCAAGGGACTGTAGGTGTTGATTGTGTCACGTCAATTGGAAAACCTCTGTAAAAAGGGAGTTTGCTCCACTCGGAAACACAAGTGGGCTAGAGTGCTTAAACGGAACTTCACGCAGAATTCTATCTATCAGCCTCGCTCAAACCCCTGTAATGTATCCCTTTTTCCGCGCCAGGTTAGATTTGAAACTGTCATAATGTTGCTATAGAATGAGCCGACCAGTTTTTGTTTACCACTTTATTCCAATCTAAAGCGGTTGAATTTGCTCAAAAGGTGCAAGAATTGTGTAATAAAACTCCTGATTGGGGACCGAAATTACAACAGAAATGATTTTGATATTAAAGCCAAGGACCCTTAATAAGTTTGGTTAACTTCTACCAAAAAAATCAGAAATATAGGTATTTTCTAGCGGACACTATTTCTGAACTAAATGATAAAGATAGGCTAGAGAACTGAATTGCAACAAGTAAGAGTAATATTGAAGGTGGTTTTCTTTTCAGTATGTAGTGTTGCATTCAACCTAAAGCTGTAAGATGTCTAAATGATTGACTCTCAATAGTTAATAATTGAGCGGCTAACTTTAGCGGTATGCCTACTTCATATTTGAAGTGATTTCACTAGCCATGTAGGGTGAGTTGAGACTCAGGGTTAAGGAATGTAATATTTAAATGGATCAAGCCATTTACGTTCAATCGCTGCGGGCAAATCGTTTCGCTGTATTTTATTTCCCACATTTATATTGTTTAAATCAAGTTTGAGTCCAAAAGTAGTTCTATAATATTCGATAGATTGATCAAAATCTTTGGGAAAACTATTATTGGAAATCACCATCCAAGTTTTGTATTGATGAAGATCATCATGTTCAGGGTCAGTATTATTATTTCCCAATAAGCTGTCTGTTACACCAAAAAACTTTTTTATCTCTTGCTCTGAAATTGATGCATTCACAAACTTTCCATAAAGGTCAGGGGCGACAATCTTGGATATGATTAGATCAATCATTACTTCAATTCGTCGATCAAATGGTTTTTTGGGATCTGTTAGGATTGGATCATTAGTCAAATTTACAGACAAATTTACCAGTGATACAATGTTTTCTACATCTCTTAAAGAAATAATATTGCCAAGTGCTTGACTCACAGTTTTAAACTGGTTGCTCAATTGTTTAGAAATAAAATTAGGTAGATTCATTTCTTCGCAGAGATGTTCTAGGTACAGGTTTACATCAAGATCATTATTTTCAATATCAGTAGGTAGTTTTAGAATCACCTGGATGAATTTTCTTAGATAGATGGTGGCATCATTAGTGACGGCATCATTATTATAGCCGTACCTAGCCCTGACCATTTGTTCTAGTGCTTTTAGATTAACACCTAGGACAAAGTGTACGTTAGGGACAGAGAAGAAATGCTTGATGATCTCAAGCATCTCAAGGGCATAATCCGGCCGACATCGGTCCAACTCGTCAATGACGAAAATGATCTTATTGATTTCGTTTTTTTCTAAAAGCTCATTAAGAGCTGCTTTGAATTGATCTATAGCAGCGGTTTTCCCGTCTTCAGATTTCCAGTATTTATCAATTTTTGTTTCAAGTTCGTCCCCAATGGCTTTGATACCCACCCCAATCACCTCACTTGCTCCAGACGTGGCGACTGCAGTACCTACCCGTGCAAGTTTATGCAAAGCAGGTTTCGCCAATTTGAACGCTATCTTTTTTAGCCGCCGAATGTTCCAGTTATTGCCACTATCAAGGTTGGTCAAAGCCGAAACCAAGGCAGGGAGAGGTTCGCTGTGATAATCATGAGCGAAAGCATCAAAATAAACTACATTAGATTTTATCTCGCTTGTGCTTATATGATCCCCAATCCAACGTTGTAGAAACCAAGTCTTGCCAGTTCCCCAATTTCCATCAATAGCAACCACTAGAGGTTCTTCAATTTTGTTGAGAAGTTTAGTGAGGGCCTTTCCAGCTTTTTTTCGTTGGAGAATATCATCTTCCTCAAAGCCATCTTTATACAATTGAATAGATTTATTAGGAAATAGTCTCATGGAGCCTCTTGGAATTAAACGGTTATAAAATATAAAGCAGTTAAAGAGATGAGAGTGAAATAAAGGGGTAAGTGAGGTGATATTTTAGTACATATCTGATTTACAAGAGATAAATAACTGTTTAAAGCAAGAACAAATTGACAATCTTTAACACATTTTCATCCAAAAATTAGTTTGTTGTGAATTTCAACGTTCTTATTATCCTTTAATTAAATTTATGATCAGTGAATTATGAAATAAGTACTATTGAATTCTCACTTACAGTGCTAAATTATTCAAGGTCCTTAACACCACCACTTAAAATTATAAACATGATTTCAGTGTTACCGATACTGTTGGCGTTGTCTCACCACTTTCAACTCCTTCTGATTGGGAAATCAACTTTTCAGAATAAAGTACAACAATTACCTTGCTCTCAAGTGAGCGTACCTTTCCCAATACAGGCCACCCTGTCTAATGCTAGCGTCTAAAGTATGAGATGGATCTTTGATTGATTTCCAACCATTCGTACCGGTGATTGAATCACATCTCCGTTCATTTTTATCGTGTTTTCAATACCGTCAACTCCCCTCCCCCAAGGCAATCTCTTTTGAAATTGTCCAGTTGTTTCCACCTGAATGTTCTGCGATACTATCAAAAAAGCAACTTTTGAGGCCGAACAATGCAGATTATTTCCGATCTTTTCGAGGGAGTAGTAGACCCTCGTACCAGACATGACCTCATGCTCATCGGTCTCCTGCCCATCATCTGTGGTGGTGAAGGATGGGTCGACATGGCTGTCTTGAGCCGTGAAAAAGAAGATTTCCTCCGGCCGTGTCTCAAGTTAAAACTTGGTATTTCCAGCCATGATGCGTTGTCCGACCTGTTCAAAAGCATTGACCCCAAGGGGCTTCAAACAGCTTTGCTCCGTTTGGTTGGAGGTTGGCAGGATGATTTCGGAGACGATGTGAAGGCTATTGACAAGACAGCCTGACGTCGATCATTGACCGTAGCGTCCAAGCGTTCGCCCCTTCATCTGGTACAGGCCTCTGCTACGGAAACAGGTGTGGTTATTGGGCAAGTCCGGGTCTCGGACACATCCAATGAAATGACCGCTCTTCCTGCACTACTGGACCTTTTGTTCATTTCGGGGAAGACTGTCACCCTTGATGCCGTGCACACTCAAAGAAGTACGGTCAAGGTGATTCTGACTCAGAAAAGATATTATGTTCTGGATCTCAAGGGCAACCAGAGGACGCTGAATGCGTATGTCCGTCTCTCTATGGAAGACCCATCTTCAGCGGCCAAGATGGCGGTTTCGGATGCAGTGATTGAACGAGGTCATAGGCGGATGGAAACTGCCGGGCTTAGGTAACGACGGAGATTGACTGGGTGCAGGAGCGCCATGAATGGCCTGGGTTGGCGGCCTTTGGTGCGGTGCAGGCCGAACGATTGATCAAGGGCCAGACCACCATTGAGACCCGGTATTGTCGGCTGAGCGAAACTCTTGCACCGGATCAGTAGCTGACCAAAGTACGGTTGCACTGGGGGATTGAGAACGCTTTGCATTGGGTCCTTAATGTAACCATGAATGCGGACCAGCAACGGACCCGAACCGGCCATGGGGCCAAGAATATGGCCTTAATGCGACGCATGGCGGTCACTATGGCACGCGTGGTGCCGGAGCAGAAAAAATCCTCCATGCGAAGCAAGTTGAAACGAGCTGGATGGAACAATCACTATCTGCGGGAAATTATAATAGGGGCAAAAGTACAACTGAATGAAAATGAAAAAATTCAAAAGCGATAGCCTTGGGTATAGAAGAAAGTTGGGCTGACCTGATTCAGGACCTCTATATTGTCGTCATGTCTATAAATGATAAAGTTGGGGAATGAATTTAGTTAATGAGCAGACTTGGTTTAGGGACTAGAAAGAATCTGATTAAAAAATAATTAGGATTAGAGTTTAATACTCTATTTTGGTCAAGCTCCAACCGTTCTCATTCTCCTCCGGTGACCAATCAATGCCCATTGGGATACTTCCCTGTATCCATTTATTATCGCTTGTTAAATTTGGGTAAGTTACACAGTCATCACCTAACTTAGACCCATACATTAATAGGTTTCCTGAAAAAGCAAGTACACACGAAATACAAGGCATGGTTCCATTGATAAAGGACCCTAGTTCAACTTTTTTTCCAGAGTACTTTGGAATTTTGATTAATGTTTTGTGACCAACTCCATTAATTTTTCTGGTGTATTTATTCAGTTCTATATCTGGATCTCCTAAACAATAAAGTGCTCTATCAAAAATATCATAGATATAAGCTCCATCTGTGAGGTTGATATTTATGGCAATGACAAGCGTATCGTGCTGTGTTACAATACCTTTATCTATGTACTCTTTAAACTTCTTT
>MPNP01000112.1 GCA_002239085.1 Rhodobacteraceae bacterium bin131
TACCAGTCTAAAACAACAATGTCAGCTTTTTTAATGGTTTCATTGTAGTCTGATGACCAATCGCTAATAACACCACAGAATATTCCATATTTTAAAAAAGAGTTAATAATGGAAGCGGTATCTAATGCATCTAGATTCTCACTAGATGAATCTATCTTAACATAACTTTTTTCAGCTAGTTCTTGGTTATGCCTTCCTGGAACTTTTATATCGCTGTGTTCTTTAATATTTGGACCAACCGAAAAGAAAGCCTTTTCGTCAACAATAACGGCTGTCTGAAGGAAATTCTTTACATAATTTGGAATTTCCTTTGTTTCCATTGAACTCATTTAGTTTCCTGTGTTAATTATATTATTTTTTAAAATCCCAAACGTTGCTCCGCTATCCCCATCAATTAACTGTAAATCGAAATCCACTCGACGCAGAGTTTCTCTTCCGATGTGAAGACCCATCCCTCTTCCACCGGGTTTCCTGCTAAAGCCAAGTTCAAAAATAGCTTCACGGTCTCTGAGATCTATTCCTGGTCCATTGTCTGAAACTAACAGAATATCATTTTGGCAATCGAGTTTTATTTCACGAGATTCTGATGGATTTTTTTGTGATACCCAAAAGATTGCATTATCAACCAAATTCACAAATACAGGGTAAAAACTTGAAGGAAATCCTATTATCATTGCGTTAGAAAAAGCCTTAGTGGTCGTTAAGGTAATTTCATGTCGTGCCATTCTTGCTTTAAACAATTCCTGAATAAAACCACTCAATCTATGACCATGTATTTCAACTTCTTTTCTATAAAGTCTCCGCTGTAAAGGAGTAAACAATGTCAAATAACCATCTAAGTGGTCAAAACTATTGCGCATATTTTCATACAATTTTTCCAGGTCCTGATTAATGTCTGCCCATGCCTTTAGTTGACGCAGATTTGTCCGAATTGACCGAACTGTGCCTGAAAATTCATGATCAATTATCTCTATAGCCATTCCTAATTGAGCTAACTGTGAATCGACCTCAGCTTGTTCCTCCAAAAGAATATTGCGCTGCTCTATAGCCCCTAATTGATCAACAGTTGAAATCGTATCAGAAAATTCAATTGCTTCTAGTTGTTCTTTTAATGACCTCAGCAATGCTCCCTGTTTCTCTGTGACCTTTTGAATTCTTTCTTCAAATTTTGACCGTGATTCTTTAAATGATTCATCAGGCATACTTGCTAGGTCCATACGTTGGAATTCGCTCATAACCTCCCTGAATTCGGATTCAACTTCAATGAGAGATTGAGTGGCCACCATTTTTGCTTTTGAAGCAACCTTATTTGCTTCTTTCTGCACTTCACTTCCAGTTTCTTTTGTTTTCTTTTGAACTTCTTTATTAAGACCATCCAAAGCTGCCTCAGTTCTTACCTGACGATTTAATGCTATTGATGCCATTTTAATTTCATCACTGATCAATTCATCAACTCGTTTTTTGAGGGGATTAAATACATTTTCAAGCAAGGAGGAAAAGGATGATTTGTAAGCCTCCCAGTCTCTTAAAATTTCCTTATTCAATCCAATTCGGGGACGAGAAATTTTATATTTGCCTTCTAGTTCTCTGATTTCGGAGTGTTTAGTTTGCTCTAGCATAATAATCTTGCTAGCTGCGGATTGTATTTCAGATATTTCCCTTACCGCTAGCAACTTATTTTTCAAGTCCATTTTCAAAGCATTTGCTTCTTCTTGAGGTTTGTCGTCATCACACTGAACAAAGAAAAAATTAAGATCTTTGATAAATTGCTTTTTTACTTCTTTTACCTTTTCTTTTCTCTTTTTTCTGGCCGCCTCTTCTCTGGATAATTCTTTCTTTTTCTCTTCATATCCATAATAAACACTTTCTTTTCGAAAAAAATCCGCGGCAAGCTGAATGAAAAAATTCTCAAGGATTGAGCGATATTGGCGAAAGGCTTTATTTTCTTGGAAACCTTCCCGACCTGCCTTTTCAATAAGGGCTTTATTTTCACTGGAGTCAATTTCTAAGAATCCGAACATCTTCCTATGCGAAAAATAGTAGTATCCTGTGCCCTTTGACCTCCTCAATTCAATATTTAACCAATCAAAGTTTGAGCTGCCGTAAGGCAAAATTCTGATTCCATTGCGATAAATATATAAACCTCCCAACCAATCTGACTTTCTACTCAATCTTGAATATTCTTCATCAGGAATAGTTGAATACTTAGGTTCCCCTTCAAAAGCCGCAAAATCCACACTAAATCCACCACAATCAGTGTGGGTTCCTTTACTGCCAGACCAAGGTATCACATGACGATTAGTCTGTTTTTTGCCATAGATGTAGATTTCACCCTGAAACTGACCAAATTTATCAAATTTTCCTAGGATTCTGTGGTCAGCATCCTCAAACTCCTTGGGGGTAAAAAATTCCTCATCAGAAATCAAATCATCAAATAATTCTTCTGTTTTGTAGTCCCGGAATGCTGTTTTGATCAGGGCCTTTTGGTCAGGATTCATGGTATTGCAAAATCCTAGCAGAGTTTTTTTAAGCGGAGTTACTTTTTCAGTAATGAGATTCCCGTCTATCTCTTCCTTCAATAAGGATGTAGCGGGTTTAATGATGAAATGTGTCCCGCTTTGATAATTCTTTAGCGATGGTTTTTGGAGATAAGAATCAATGTCCACGGGATCGATGTTGAATTGATCCAACTCCTCCATGAGTTTATGGAAGCTTTCGCAACTAACTTTGTCACTCACTCGAGTAGCACAGTTCCGAAATTCACCAACCATCTCAGATACTTCTAACATAGTTGGTAAAGTTCCAGTTGGAAATGTTCTCAGTGGTATAGTTATGTCCTCTAAGTCTATTCCTGGCCATGCAAATATGCCCCAGTTCAAGAAAGCTGCGACAAGGTCAGATCTTTCAAAGTTTTGAGATAGAATGAGAAGCTGGGGCCCTAAAGTTGCAACCGCAAGCCTTCCTATACCTTTTTCTCCAAGCATAGGACGTATTTTCTTTTTCGGAAAACGGGGAGGTAATCTGTCGGGGTCAAACTTACTTTCTGTCCCTACAGTCAACCATCGGTTTTCAAAGTCTTCCTTGCTCATTCCCACACCGTCATCTCTTAAAACAAGGAGACCATCGGACCGGTAATAATCAATTTCTACATGGTCAGCATAGGCGTCATGGGCATTTTTAAACAGTTCACTGATGGCGGTTGAAATCCCAGCAATCTGTTGGCGACCAAGCATATCAAGGGTACGAGCACGTGTCCTGAAAGTTGGCACTAGATAGGTCTTTCTATATCGTTAAAATTGCTTATGAAACTTACTTCAAGATAATCTGCGATACTAATATAGCATTTGTTATTTGCAGAGTTATTGAATTCATAAATATCTGTATATTTCGGATGGAAAGTTTGTAAACTTACCACACCTGTAATACTAATGCCCTTTTTTGTCATCCATTTACTCAACTCCATTAAAGATATTTAAATGGGCAATTCGCTTAGTGAAGTCAGTGATAGCATTTGCAGACCCCTTTAGAGAGATAGTACCGCTTTTGTCTCCAACACGAATAGCGAGCCGATTACCCCTAGCAATCTCAAGTAATAGGTCATTAAATAAAGTTAAGTCGTTAAGCGATATGGCAAAATCATGCTCGCTATAATAACTCCAAACGCCCGTCCTTAATTGATTTTTATCAACCCTAATCGCTATTTCCACCTCTTCATCAAATCTACTTTGAAACCCCGTTGAAATAGCAACAATAAATTGTCCATTGGAGCCATTCACAAAAAATTCAATTATTGTTTCATCAAGGAACTCTGACTGTCGACAACTAAAAATATGACTCACTTCATCTGTGAATATATCAACAGTGTTGAATACAGCGCAATTATTTCCATACTCCTTAAATTCCTCAAGTTCTTCTTCTGCGAAAACACAAATGGTCCCTGTAATCAGTACAATGAAAACTAAAACAATCTTTTTCATAATCCTCTTCCTTCCAAATTTCTGAGCATGTACTCCCCAGTGCTATTTCTAAGTAATTTTGAATTGGGGAGGTTCCAATTCGTTTACATTTATAGCTAATGCACTCGGTGGTTAACTTAGATGATGGTTATTTCACCACGTCCTTCAAAAAAATCAGGGAAGCCAAGAAAAAGCTGGTAATATTATTTGGAGAATATGTAACCAATCCCTGTTTCCCCTAAATTCTGGATTGGTGATAATATGTTTAAGGTAGAGTTAAGTAAGTTTCCCGTCATTTATTTTGGGAAATGAGAATCCAATAACTCCAAAATTAGAGCACTTATTGGAGAGGCTCTCCTGAAACATAGGGGTCACGAGCCAGCAATTCTGCACAACGATAAATTACTTTTCGGTCAATTTGAAGTGCTTCGGAAACCGCGTCATCCCAGATTGTTCTAACTCCCGAAATTCCATCCCTAAATATTGGTACAATTTCGTTACAGGTCTCTTCATAAGCGAGAGATAAGCGTTCTATTATATCTGGATTGTCAACGTCTGGTAAAGGTACATCATTGAAGTTTATAGGTCTGAATCTAGGCCAATTTATACTCCTAGCACTTACCCTTCGAAGAGCAATGCGTCCAAGAGTCGAGTTTAACCAGACGGCACAAGCTGTTGCCTCGATGAATGTAGGTGGTTTGGTTCCAATGACCGGCATCCATAAGTTTCCAATATTTTTCTGGGCAGAGGCAATTGCTGTAACCCGCGAACTGCTAGTATTAAATGATACAGCAACAAGAAGATGGGAACTGTATTTATCAATGATTTTTTGATCCTCAATAATTCGTTTAACCCATGAACTATCGTCTTCGTCAGGTAGTTTTCTGAGTCGTAACCATTTGTTTATCTTACCTGAAAGCATGGTCTGTCCTGAATCACCACCTCCACTACCACTGATTACTGGTATAGAATTTTCTTTCTGATGATCAAAATGCTCATATTTTTTGTTTGGTTGTCCAGCCATCCTAAAGTTTCTCCTATATCCACATGCTCGATTCCGAGAACTTCTAGATATCAAACCTCCCTACGTGCCATTCTCTGCTCTCATCCATTCTGAGAAGGTCAGTACGTAAATGCTTGTTGTTATTTATCGCATCATGGTACATATTCACCATCTCGGTTTCTGGGAAAACTCCTGGCGTCCAATCTCCAGTTCTCACAAGTTGATAATCCCAAAATTCAGATGAACCATTAAACTGCTTTCCATGAAATGCTTTTGCAATTACCCCAATCGCTTCTTCTAAATTAGAGGGAAATCTGTATAAATTGATAAAACGGGTGGGGACATTTTGATTTTTTTCGGTAAATGCCGAGAATATAATTAGACATTCGCTATTTTTGGTATTCCAACTCATATTGAACGAATTAGGATGATGGCATGTAATGATCGTATCTAAATGCAAGTATTTAGCAAGTAATTTGCGTCCATCTCTTCGACTTTCAGCAGTCAGTATTGTAGATGGCATCACCATCCCGAAAACACCTTTGATTCTTTCAGCTAATTTCAATCCTAATAGTTCAAACAGCAAGCTAATTGAGGACTTCTTTGTTTTTAAATATGGCTCACTTTCGGCAATTCCGTCCCAAATAACAGAAAGTCTTTTTCGAAGTTTTTTGTGGATTTCTTCATTAAACTTTATCCCAACATCACGCCAAGGGGTATAAGGAGGGTTCATAAGTATGAACTTTGGAGGCCTATTGATCAGGTCATCACCTAAGTAGGATCGATCAATTTCTATTTTTTGATCAAGTTTTAGATTCGACTGTGAAACCCGAACATCAAGCATATTGTGTTTCGGAGGTAAAATACCTAAATCTGTTAGCAGCTCAACTGACCCAGTTTTTTGTGCACCATATTCCATCAAATTTAGATTGAGTTTGTCATAGTCAGCTGATAAGTCACCAAGAGTCAATTGACATCCCGCGAGTTGTAAAGACACTGGATTAATATCAGCACCAATCATCAAATTTTCGACTGCATATTTATGAAAACGTTTTAACTTTGTTTCGTCAGCACCTTTATCAATTAAGCGTCTTTTGATCGCGGTAAGCATTGCCACCAATATGGTTCCACTCCCACAAGCGGGGTCAAAGGTTATAAATTGATCCCAGTTCTCTTCATCAAGCCAGTCAAACTCTTTCGGGATACCTGATTGTAAAGCTGCCTCTGCTAACATTGCGGCTGCGAGCGGCTGAGTAAAGAATGCCCCATCCGACTTCTGGTTACCCATAACTTTATTAAACAGTTCTCCTGCATGGTCCATACCTAGATTGGCGTAATCATCAGCGATTATAAGCGACTCTTTCGCGATCCAGTGCAGTGCGTCAGAGACTCCTTCCAGCTTTTGAAATGCAACTTCCTGTAAAAGATCGGTAGCAGTTTTAAAAATTGGTTTATAATCTTTGGTCAGCACTTCTGTCCAGGCCCTCATCAAAGGTCGAGCCGGAACGACATTGTTAATGATATCATTTACTTTTGGCATATTGGATAATTCTTTTATATTTGACTTCTCCAACCTTGCTTGCATAATTACTGCATTTGTCCAAATTATGGCCGCAACGGTGCATGCATCTGCAGTATTCGTATTAGTTGATGTTTCAGCTACACTTTGCATATCTAGATACGGTGCCAAGACATCCTCAAGACCTTCTTCCCTTAACTTACGAGCGGCAGTCTTAACTATGTTTTGCAGAAGGTTTACATCTCGTGTAGCACCACTTAGTATACCTGATTTTTCCAAAAGATTGAAATGGATACCAGATTGAATTAACTGTTCACCACCAATTTTTACGAGGAGTTGGCCTGATGTTGGACGTGGGGGCATTGGAGGTACCACTTTTATAGTCCCCTCCTTTTTCTTTGCATCTTTTTTAATGTAATCAATTACCTCCTCAATTGCTCCCTTTGGATTCCAATTCGTGTCTGTAGAAGAATCAAGAATGGGTATTTTATGGCTAAAGTCCCTCGCATAAACAGATCCTTCCTTATCAACCTTAACGGCAGTCAATGAACGAAGTGAGTCACTAGGAATCTTTTCTAAATCGTCGTATTCTATGAGCTTATTATTATTTCGCTTTAACCGCTCCAGGACGGAGCTTTTGTCATTCTTATCCAATGGTGCAATGACTCTTTCAATTGAAGAAGCGGTGGTTTTCAGCATGAATATTTTTTCCTTTTTATTTGGCTCCTTGTATACAATTAAACGTTCATAATTTTGCTTTTGCACTGGGAGAATGTAGCAGGAAAATAAGTCTTGGAGTTTATCCTCTATCCGACTGTCATGAGCTCTCAGTGCAAGCAAAATTTGTCCGAGTTCTTCCCAGCCCTCTTTAGGATTAGAATTGCTCAGGAAAATTTCAGCGTCCCGCCCAGGTGGAATAAATACGGGTACGAGAATGTAACCGAACTTTTTATGCTTGGATTTTCGCATCGCACGACCAACAGCTTGGATAACGTCAACGGGGCTTCTTCTGGGGGCAAGAAACGCCACTGCACTTAGATCTGGAGAGTCAGTACCCTCGCCAAAAATCCCTACATTGGAAATACAATAGGGTGAGGAATTCTGAGCTCCGGCCAGTTTGCGTAAATGCTTATTTCTTGTCGTGATTGAGTGAGATGCGTCAACATGTTCAACCAAGAATTCATTTGGATTTCTATCTACCCCAAGACGCTTGAAATAGGTCTCCAGCCATTTTTGTACTGATTCTGAATTAATTGCTTTTGCAATTTCCTTGCTAAACTTAACTCTGTTCACAAATGCTATGACTGATCTAACGCTGTCACTTTCGTTATTTGAATGTGCTCCAGCGAGGAAAGCCGCAAGCATTAAAACTCTCATCGCAAGATCTTTGGTCCAGCGGAACCCACCTTTCTCTTTGAATTCTGAATTTAGCTCATCAGCTAATCGTTGTCCCGCGTGTATATCTTCATCACCCATACCCCATCCAATAATTCGGTAGTCAGACAGCAAATCTTTTTTGACCGCGTCTTTGTAACTGAGGCGATACATCTCGTATCCAAACGTGTCTTCATCGTCCATAGACTTAATGTCCCAATTGGCATCATCTTCAGGTAACATTGAATGTTTGGTATTGGCGAATTCAAAAATGCGTGGGGTGGCGGTTTGGTAAAGGCGATATTTGGCTGGAAAAGCGTCTGAATCATGACATAAAGTAAAGTTACGGAATTCTTCATTATCTTTCTTTATGCGCCGAAACCCTGCAGTTCGATGGGCTTCATCGCAAACAAGAAGCTTGGCTTGGCTGTTAGTTTCTCTTAAACCAGATGCCGTAT
>MPNP01000113.1 GCA_002239085.1 Rhodobacteraceae bacterium bin131
TGCAGGCTTTAACTCCTGAGCAGAAATCTATCCTTCCTTTCCGTCCGCTCGTTAAAATTGAAGACAGTGTATATCAGGAAGTGGAGGATATACTCAAATAGAGCTCTAAAAATTTACAGAAACACCATTGTTTTACAGTTATTGGCTATTGGTCAAAAAAAATGGGCTCACTTAAGGCCCATGTGGATTGGGGAAATTTCTTCAATTAATCCCGAATATATCATGTATTGTATTAAAAGAAGCTCCTTATACCTCTTCTTTTTTAGATCATTTTATTGTTGGAAGCAGATACTTTCTTTATTGTTCCATTCTTGGTTTTATTTGCTTCAGATAAAACTTTCATAAAGGTATCACCGCACTTGCATAGAATTATACGCTTGTCTTCGCTACCATATTTTAGTTTTATATTTCTGATTTTTTTCATTTGGGATGGATGACTTACAGATTTAAAAAGAACTATTGGAAAGAAATCATTTATACAATTTAAGCCGTTGACATAAGTAGTAGTCGATCTAAGCTGTTTACCCACTTTGGAAGCATCCAAATTACCTCCTTTCAGTTCAATTCCGAAAGCAGTAATTTCACTATCCCCGTTTGATAAAATAACTAGATAATCACAGCGGCTTTTCTTTAAAAGAGGTGACCCCGCTTCATCCAAGTCGACCACAACTGCGGATTGAGGTATGTTTGTTATGCTACATTCTTGTTTCTTTAAAGTAGTATTATTTACAATACAGTTTTCGTACTTTTTTTCGAAAAATGATAACGGCATCAACTATTTTCTACAATATTGGCAATCCCTACCCATTCATTATGAAGATTTATAGCAACGCGATCATAGCCTGTTTGATATTGCTCAGCAATGGATTTACCTAGTTTGATTTCTCTCACAACAGTTCCTTTCTTTTTTCGATTATTTTTAAATAACCACACCCCAACCTGATCCTTTTTAAGGGCAATTGCACTTCTAGAAATCTCTACATTGTTTTCTTTTTTAATTTTTGAGCGATGAACATTATTGGCTAACGCTTCTACCACCCACTCACTGTGCGTTGTCACAACTACACGAATTCCTTCATTAACTAATTTTGCTAATTGATTTGCTAGTTCAGCCTGCATGGCGGGATGAAGATGGGACTCAGGTTCCTCAATTATTAATAACATTCCGGGCTTGATTTCGTATTGGAGAAATAATACGATTGGTGCTAGCTCTGAAAACATGGACGAAGCACTTGCTAACGGCATTCCTTCCTTCCAACCATTAGGTTGATAAGAAAAGTTGGGAATTTTGGACTCTTCAGTGTTATCAATGTTAACACGCCCTTTTAAAATTGTTTTTTCAATACCTTTCTCAAATCCTCCCAGCTGTTGATTTCTTGAATATTCAGGGTCAATTTGAATCAAATTTATTAGAAAATCGGCAATTATTTTAGTAAAATTAGATTCGTCAGCAGATGGAGGCACTAAATTGCTAGAAGAAAAACGAATTGATGACTTAACGAGGTCATTGAACGTATTCATAATTCCTGTTCTGCTCGCAGGTAAGTAAATCGCTTGCGAGCAATAAGTTTCTTCATAAGGGCTGATCAGAGTATCCAAAAGAATTCTAAAAAATTTATAAACCTCAAATTTCAGAACATCTTCTGAAGAATTAGAGTCATTTTGGTTTTGCATCAAATAGTTTGTTGATTGTTTAAGCATTGCGATCTTAATAACCTCTTGGGGTAGAGGTAAGGACAGCGGAAAGGAAAATTTGTGTTTGGGTTCTGTTGATAATTCTATTGAGTGTTTTTCAAGATGCTCTCTGTTCATGGCAGAGGTTTTCATTTTTATTTTAGCTAGATTCTGTTGGTGTTTTTGAGTCAAGCAGCTAACATCATCAACTCCTAAATACCGAACTAATTCAAGTGGTAATGTGGATAGCTTTTTGTTGTAAACAGTGTTTAGGTATTCATGAAACTTGTCACCTAATTCAAATTGTTTAGGGTCTTTTTGCGAAAGTTGTGAATGTAATCTTTTTGCAGTTTCTCGCATTAAATTATCAAATTCAGAATAAGAAATACCATGTGTTGTAGGGAGTAAGTCATTATGAGAATACTTTAGTTTACGTAGTAAGGCATAAATCACTGTAGCGAAATAAGACTTCCCAGTATTACTATGACCAACCAATACAGTAAGGGGCCTGAGGTCTACTTTTGCCTCTGAGATTGGACCAAAGTTGTTTACTTTAATCGAGACTGAATTATTCGTACGAGTATTCATTTCATTTTCTAAAGGGGTCAATTGTTAATTTGGTATCAATTGACATTGAAATTTAACTTTAAATGCAGTTGCTGCATTTACACAATATTTGGGGGGGGTATATACATGACTATTCTTAGTCAACTATATAATCCCCCTTCTTAAAATAGCAAATTATTTAAACTATGGGCGGGTCCTCTTGCGTTATGAGTCATCGGTGATAGTGTCCCTCCTTAATTTAAATGAATCACATCGGAACAGTTATCATTTACTTTACAACCTCAATTTCCAGCTTTGTTTTGCCTGTTTCAATACACCGTTTGTACTTTTCTTCCAGAAGTTTATGTAATTCGCTTAATGATGCCGGAATTAACTATTTACCAAAATCTCAGTAATTTCTGCCCATTCATTATGAAGGTCTGATGCAATATCATCGTAATCAATAGTATATTGCCCATTTTCATCTAGTTTGATTTCATTCACGACTGTCCCTTTCTTTTCTTCGTCAACTTGAAATGACCACACCCCAACCTGGTCATCATTGAGTTCAATTTTCCCCCTTGATTTTCCCCCCTTCTTTTCTTTGGGGATATTTGAACGATGAACAATATTGGCTAATGCTTCAGTTAGCCACTCACTATGTGTTGTGACAATTACGCGTATACCTGATTTTACTAATTCTGCTAGTTGACGAGTGAGTTCAACCTGCATACTTGGGTGAAGATGAGACTCAGGTTCTTCAATTATAATTAACATTCCTGGATTGATTTTATATCGGAGGAATAAAACAATAGGAGCCAGCTCTGTTACCATTGACGATGCATTTGTTAAAGGTATATCCTCTTTCCATCCATTTGGTTGATAAGAAAAAATGGGATAATTGATTTCCTTGGAGCGCTTAATGTTTACACTCCCTTGTAAGATTGCTTTTTCAATACCCCTACCCAAGTCTCCCTTTTGACCACTCTTTCCTTTATGGAAAGAGTTAATTTCAATCAGCTGTTCGAGAAAATCGGCAAGTACTCCTGTCATGGTTGAATGTCGTGTTGTTTGACGAAGTCCGGCCATCGGAGACAAAGCAATCAGAGAACTGACTATGACAGTGTGCGCATGCATAATCCCAGTTCGGTCAGCCGGTAGATAAAATGCTCGCGAATCTAAAGGTCCGACCAAAAACGGCATAAACATGGAAATAACAGCATCTATAAAATTTAAATCTTCATAGATTGAGTTTTTTTTCCTAGGTTGAGGTATTACTGAATTTAGTAAATAATATTCTGCTGCATTTATGAGATTTCTGATTTTTTCTTTATCTTGAGGAAATGGTATAGAAGATGGAAAGGAAAAACTACATTCGGGTTTGGCAGATAATTCTAATGAATGAGCTTCATGAGTATCCCTGCACATTGCCGATGTTTTCACTTTGATTTTAGCAGAATTTGGTTGCCCTTTTTGAGACAGGGAATTAACATCATGAAGACCGAAGCACCGCAAGATTTCTTGATTTAAACCAAAGGATATTTCTTCATTAAATTCATTTTTCATAATTTCATGGAAATCATGATCTAACTCTAAATTTACTTGATCCTTTTTCTTAAGTTGACTGAGCAAGCTTAAAACAGTTTTTTTAATTATATCGGGTAATTCAGGATTGGAAATACGGTTAATTGCAAGATTAGATGGATATCGGCCATGATAGTGGTTTCTTAAAGAGAAGGTGCGATGTAGTGCATTAACCAAAATAGCAAAATAAGACTTCCCAGTATTACTCGGTCCAACCAATACAGTCAGAGGCCGGAGGTCTACTTTTGCCTCTGAAATTGGACCAAAGTTGTTAACCTCAATTGTAACCGCACTCTTTGAGTGATTATTCATTTCTATTTTCTAATGGGAAGAAAGTTAAGAAGCTATGTATTGAAATTGGATAATACTTTGTTAGTGGTTGCTCTCTAATACATTATTTTGTCATTGACTAGGGAAATTGTATAAAAATATTCACTTATAATGTCTGCCAAATATAAGAACACTCTAAATGAGAACAGCAAATGACGCTAACCATAGAATAGATTGCTCAAATGGTCAATGGGTGGGTGATAAAACCCTGTCGGAAAGAATATTTTGATCACAGATCAGGGCATCAAAAATTTTTCCTTTCTAAAATTCCTGCCCATTCATTATGAAGATCTATAGCAACTCTATCAAAATTAGTAGGGTACTGTCCATAAATTGAACGATCTAGTTTGATTTCTTCCACAACTGTCCCATGCCTTTCTTCGTTATCTTGAAAAAGCCATACCCCAACCTGGTCATGTTTAAGATTGATTTTCCCATTGGTTACTTTTTCACTGCTATCTTTGGGGATTTCCGAACGATAAACAATATTGGCTAATGCTTCTACCAACCACCTACTGTGCGTTGTCACAACTACGCTAATACCTGCATTAACTAATATTGCTAATTGATTTGTTAGTTTAACCTGCAAGTCAGGATGAAGATGAGACTCAGGTTCTTCAATAATTAATAACCTTCCTGGTTTGATTTTGTATCGGAGGAATAAAACTATTGGAGCCAGCTCACATACCATTGACGAAGTATTTGCTAATGGTAGTTCCTCTTTACTTCCGATAGATTGATAAAAAAAACTAGGTTTATTGTTTTTCTCATCTAGCTTAACGTTTATACTTCCTCGTAAAATTTCTTTTTCAATACCTTTGCTCAAGTCGCCATTTCTATCCCTGTTTCTTGGTTGGTTAGGGTCAATTTCAAGCAGATATCTTTGAAAATCGGCACGTGTTTCATCCATTGTTGGGTGTACGGAAGTTCTAGTCTTTGTAGAAATATGAATATTGGGGCTACGGAAGTTATTGTAAATTTCCATAAGGGTTGTTCTGCTCGCAGGTAGATAAAATGCAAACGGAATAAAAGTTCTTTCAAACGGAAGGATTAGGCTATCAAATAATGTTTGAAAATATTCATAAATCTCATATTTCAAATCGATTTCCGATGATCGGGGGGTCTCTGGATTTCGTTTTTTTAAGTTGTTTGCTAATCGTATGAGTGTTTGGACCTTGCTATGATCTTTGGGTAGAGGGAAGAACGGGGGGATAGTAAAATTGTAATGAGGATCTGTTGATAATTCTATTGAGAGGATTTCAAGATTTTTCCCGTATTTCTCGGAGGGTTTGATTTTGATTTTGATTTTAGTAGGATTATTTTGGTTTTTCTGAGATAAGGAGTTAACATCAACAACGCCAAAACATTGTTCTAATTCATGGATTAATGTGGATTGTTTTTGATTATACACACAGCTTAAGTATTCGTGAAAATTGTCACCAAATTCAAGTTGTTTAGGGTCTTTTTGTGTTAGTTGTGAATGTAATCGCTCTGCAGTATCTCGCATCAAAATATCAAATTCGAGAACAGAAACACCATGGGTCGTAGGATTGATATCATTAAATGTGTACTTAATGGCACGCTGTAATGCATAGAGCACAGTTGCAAAATATGACTTGCCAGTATTATTTGGTCCAACCAAAACAGTAAGCGGCCGGAGGTCTACTTTTGCCTCTGAAATTGGACCAAAGTTGTAGACTTCAATTGAGCTGGAATTATTTGAGTGAGTGTTCATTTCATTTTTTAAGGGTTCAATTGTAAAGTTAGTTATGTTTTGACGTGATATTATACTTTATATGTGTTTGCTGTTCAACAGTATTATTTTGGGGAATTATTCAGTTAACGGAGTAACCGAATTTTTAGGTGAGTGTGGTGATGAGCGTGCTCCGCTACTCAAGCCATTGTCAGCAACCAAGCCCCAATAAAGTAACCGTTACCCAACCAGAACCTCAAGCAGATGAGCCATGATATCAATCATATCCTCACGCCGGACATTCTGCTGCCAAGTAAATTCATCCACGTTTCGTTGTCAATGCTTGGAGCTCATCTTGTGATTGACACCCTTGTGGACTCATTTGAACATCGCCTACATTGATTCAATGCCATTGGTAAGCACATCGCCACGGATATATTTGTTGGCACAGTGTTTTTACCGCGTCGTGATTGGGGAGCTTGCGATAACCAAAACTGGAATCCGTATTGACCATGGTAGCCTCGCCAATAGCAACATTATATTTCACAAACCACGCGAGGTCGCCTCCTATCATCTTGATTGTCGCTCAATATAATACACCCAGATTTATTGTGTTCAGTAATTTTTTTGGTAGAATGTACAATCTACTTCCAAGTGGTTGTGTAAAATTGATTCAATTATATTGCCTGACGTGACTTAGCGGCATTATGACTATGAAAAAATGGTTTTATTTTTCCAGTTTGCGAAGACGATAGGTATGTACCCCTAGGAGAAGATATTTTTCAATGTTAAAACAAGTGATTTCAAAATTTAGAAGATTATAGAGGTTCTTTTTGGTGAAAGAAAAGAGAGAGCCTTGGACATCAAAGCATATTCAATGGTTTGTTAAGACTGAAATTCTATTGAAAACTACTGATGGCAAACATGTTGAGGTTTGGAATTTCTGCCCTAAAAACGATGCCGCTGTACTTTCAGCTTGGGCCAAACATTTTCGAAATCACTATTGCCTTGATGAGGTTATAGATTCTCTCCGATATCCACATTCACGTTCGGAATATTTGACTAAATTTAAGTTTCCTTGTAAATCCAATAAACTTGGACCTTCTATACGTGCTGGAGATTTTGGTGAGATTTTGGTGGCTGATTTTCTCGAATGGACACATAAATGTTGGGTTCCTAGATTACGATGGTCATCAAAATATGTTAAAAATGAATCACCCAAGGGAAGCGATGTAATCGGGTTTAAATTTCACAATCAGGAGGGGGAAACCTCCGCTAAGGATGTTTTGCTTATTTTTGAATCCAAGACTAACTTTTCTGGTAGAAATAATAACAATCTTCTACAGGACGCAATAAATAGCTCTAGTGAAGATACGATTAGAAAAGATGAGTCCCTGAATTACATTAAGCAAAAATTCTTTGAAAATAATGATCAAGAAAAAGTTAAAAAAATCGAACGTTTCCAGAATCCTGTAGATCACCCTTACGAAGAAACCTACGGTGCTGCGGCAATATTTTCTACGGAGTGCTTTGATGCCGATAGATTGAAATGTTCAAATACCAGCGAACATCGAAATAAAGACAACCTTTCACTCTTGGTTATCAAGGGTCCTAGGATGATGAAATTGGTACACGATCTTTACAGGAGGGCTGCAGATGAAGCCGAAAGGGGAATCTGATCACCTACTCAAAGTTACAAGGTCAAAGGCCAAGATGTACGAGTACAGTGTTCCTGAAGCCCACCACATAAATCTATATAAAGACCCAGCCAAGCTCTTCACTATTTCTATTGGTTTGCTAGGGGATTGTTCTGCTGCTATTAGCCGCGGGGAGACAGAGAACGAAAGCATTTCGCTGCTGAAAAAAGAATTGATTTTTTCTGCCCGCTTTTTTGATTCCTATCTTCAAACTAAATTGAATAAATCACGTAGTGATTACCTTTTGCTTATTGGCTCTGCCTCCTATTACCTTTGTGATTTTCCTGGAAGTGCATCAGTTTTGGTAAAAAATATTTCAAGAAATAGCCTAGATTTAGGTGGCGGGGGCTTGGAATATCTCTTGCACTGGATGTTGCATCCAGACCTCGCAATTGACTTCAATGTATCAAAGGGGCCTTATAGTAATTTAATTACAGAAATTTCACATAAGTTGATTCATTATTTTCAATCCGGAACGGACGAAAATAAACTAATTGAATTGGCTAATGAACTAAGAACCTGTTCCATAAGTCTATGAGGTAGTAAACGGCCTTGAATACGTATATGTTACACCTTCAAATATTGTCTAAAATAGGAGGTATACCATGCCGTGGGACAAGGCCGCTCGAGATAAATATAAGCGCGTTGACAATTATATGCAATATGATGTGACCGATGAGGAGTGGGAAGTGATCAAAACTTTTCTTCCGACCCAAGGGA
>MPNP01000114.1 GCA_002239085.1 Rhodobacteraceae bacterium bin131
TCATGGTAAGCACAATTACGAAGATTGTAGGGTGTCATACCCTTGTCTAATCGCTTTTCAAGTTTCTCAAAATGCTTGTCTAAATGAGATTTTACCATAGGATACAAATCCACATTAATTGGGGGAGTATTGGAGTAACCATTATGAGTGTCAATAAGCCATTTCCCCGCCCACATTACCTGATAACGTTCTATATCGCGTCCCCTCAGTACCGGTTTTAGAATTTCCTCTGATTTCGGGTCTTCTTCAACTAAACGATCCCGAACGGATTGGCTAATGATAAACGCATCATTAAATCCTGTCTTAATCCCATAGTAAATGGATATATCCCAATCTTTGAGAGGCTTCCCCGATTCTTTCATTTTGTTGATGATTGAACTATCGACCGATGAAAGGATGAGCCATGGGCTCCCAACCTGTGGTTTGAACTGATTGAAATCATTTTGATTGGGCGGAAAAGAAATTTGCCCCTTAGTAATCTCAACAACTTGATTTGCTTGAAAAAATTTATCAGCTGATTGGCATTCAATTCCATTTCGAATAATGCAAATGGCAGTGTCGACAGTAGCGTTATGGAATACTCCACCCCCAAGATCAATAAGTTTAATTAGGGTATGATGCTTACATAACCAATCACGTAAGTTCTTTCCATATTTGGCTCTTAACCAACTATTTGAGGTAATGTATCCAAGAACCCCAGTATCTTTCTTAAGAATGTTACAGCCAAACTCAATAAAAAGTTGATAAATATCGCCGCTGCGACTGAACGAGGAATATTTATCACCATTGTATTTATTGCTTAAGGATCCTTGGTTTTTTTGAAGTTGGATATAGGGCGGGTTTCCTAGAACTATGTCAAAACCATCATTGTCATTTACACCAAACATATATTGTTTATCAAACCAGTTTGCAAAAGAATTATGGTCATAGGGATTCCAATCGCTTATCTTTTGTGCCGATTGGTCCCAATCTGGTCTTTTCAATTCATTTGACAAACAACGTCGAATTTGACCATCTTTTTGTTGAATTTCTAGTTTGCTTTTTTTATCTACCGCGGAAAAATATTCCTCACGTAATAGTTTTAATCTTTCTATAAATTCCGATGTATTCTTTGTCTGAATAGGTGTATTATTTTTTCCATATATGGGAAGGAGACTGTCTGCAGCAATAAACCGCATTTCTAAATTTGGAAGTGGCTTGATACCACGGTTTTCTTTGGAAGAAGAAGCTTGCTGCTCAATAATTAATGAAATGAAAAAACGCAACTTCGCAATTTGACACGCAATGTGCTGAATATCGACTCCAAAAATACAGTTCTGAATTAGAAACAATTTGCGACCAAAATCTGATTTTCGGTATAACTCAAAAAATTCATTAAATTTCTTTAACTCTTCTTCTCTTTCGCTTTTATTTTCTAAATCAAAGGTTTTATTTGTATAATGTGTAATGCGCTTTTTTTGATACTCATGCCATAATTTGTTATCTTCGTCAAGTCGTCGTAAGGCAAGAGTTAAGGACTGTAATACCGCCATTGGAAAAGCTCCCGAGCCAACAGCTGGGTCGAGAATTTTAAGCCCCGCAATTGCTTCAACTAGTATTTTGGTTTCTTTTTCGCCAAAGAAATCCTTGGCATCTTCATTAGAAATTTCCCAATCTAGTAAGTACTCAATAGAATCTTTCCAGTGCTCCTTTTCAGTTTCAACTGGTTTGGTAATTCCAGTGAGCGCTTCTGTAATAACCTCACGGACAATGTAATCAACAACCTTTCTTGGGGTATAGAATGAACCAGTTTCTTTTCGAGCAGTTTCCCCCGTTTCTTCGTTACACGAAGCAAGTAAGTTTTCAAAAGTCAATCCAAGAAGTTCAGGGTCGAGAGCAACTTCAACATCAACAGGAGTATTTTCTTCAATAGTAAATACAAAATTCTCAAAGAGACGGAAAAGGCCCTCTTGTTGGTCTAATAGCAACCTTGCTGGTAAATTGAGCTCACCCGAATCACCTTCAAGTTCATCAAAAAAACCATCCACCAAATTTTCATCAGTGTCTAAACAATCAAATAATCCACCATTGACAAATGGTACTTGGTCCAGATAGCTCTTAAATCCAAAGGGATCATTTAGCAAATTGGAATAACGATAACTGTAGAAATTCTTTTGCTGAGGAAAATCATTAAAAAAATGACGCTCTTTGATGGGAGTGTTTAGGGTCGCAAAAAACAGATTTTGGATAACACTACGGTAATAGTTAGTACTTGAGGGGCAGTGACCTTTGACATGATTTAGAGCAAAATTTTCAGAAAATAAATCTTGAGGTACTAGCTTTTTTTCCTTCAAAAACCAAATAAAAAGTAGTCGGGTAACTAATCTAATTACTTGCCAAGTAGTATTTGTTTGATGTACCTTTGAGTCTGGAAAAATACACTCCTTTTCGGCTTTCTTAAACCACTTAAACAATTCTGAGTAGAAGCGCTGATTCAAGGCCTCAATATCAAGTTTCTTTTCCCATAATGAATGAAGTTCATCAAAACTTTTGATATTATTCGCATCAAGCAACCCGCGAAGTTCAAGGCTTGACAATGCCTCAATATGCGCAGGATGAGGTTTGTTGAGGCATATGTCCTTGATTAATGATACTTTTTCGAGTACATCTCGATCAGGATTTTTTTGATTTGGTCTACGATGTACTACTGCTAAAGTCAAAAAATCTGAGTACCTAAATAAAATTATTACAGGTATATGAGGAAATAGTTTGTTTGCAAACCGAGTGGCTTGAATGAATTCGGTTCTAGTATAATTTTTAGGTTTAAGTTGCAAACTGAGAAAAATGAAACTGTCAAACCTACCACTGTCAAACTTAGCTTGGTTATTCAGGTTTAGACTTGTTATGTCCCTAATTTCATCTTTAGTAAGTTGGAATACTAAATCAATTTCTTTCCAATCATCAACAATGTCTTTTTGCGAGGAACTTAAATTATTGCTATTACAATTATTCTCTAAAAATTGATCAACACTGCCTAAATCCAATGTACGTGGACTTGAATAACCTAGTGTTGCAAGCAATCTTACCGCACCTTCATTTAGTGTAGGTGTTCTCTTCAACTCTAATAGGCATGCTTCTATTTTTTCTTTTAAACATTCTGTCATATTGCCATTTTGTCCATTTTTAGCTAGAGATAACTAACCAGGTTATCAGCGAGAAGTCTTCAATCAGATTTTTTGATGCATTTTTGGGAGTTATTTTTACTCCTGTCCCGGCCAATATATCTTTGATCTCAGCTTTATTAAAATCTCTTGAAATATTATCCAGAGCCTTTTCTAGCAATATGTTGTATTTTTCCATGCATTTCCCATTTAGGGTTTCTTCAGCAAAAATATCTTCTAATAAATCAATTGGGTTAGTTTTTCCTGAGGTCAGTGCGCGGAAAATCTTAAGACATTGCTTGACTTGCTTGAAAGTATAACGAACTCTGTTGTCTTCAGTGATATAGATTAAGAAATATGGCCAAATGCTATTTGGTGTAATTTCTTTGGGATTACCATCGTATTTTAGGCAAAAAATTACTCCTGGATTAGCGTTTTGAGCACGACCATTAGAGTCACTTGAGTCTGATTTTGGTACGGTAGCATGAATTCCCAATGGTGCCCCCTCAAGAGCAGCCTTATTATTCTGAATGAAGTTAAAAAGCTCAGCAATAAAATCGTTCAATGTTAAATCGGAAAGGTTTATCCCATCGTCAGATTCTTCAAGTTCAAGGCTTTCATTAAAAATTAACTTCAGTTGTTTGTCCCTAAAAGCAAGTTCAGACTTCAGCCTATCATGATCTTCTTTTTCCAAAGGGTTATCTGTACCTGTTGCAGTTGCGTCAACCAAGGCCATGCGTGCTCTGACTCGTTCTTCTAGATTCAAATACAAATCAAGGTCTTCTGTTGGCCAAAAATTAGTCATACTGATTTCTTTATTCTGGCTACCTAAACGATCTATTCTTCCAAATCTTTGCATCAAACGAACAGGATTCCAATGAATGTCATAGTTGATTACTAAATCACAGTCTTGCAGATTTTGGCCTTCTGCAAGACAGTCAGTAGCGATCAAAATATCAATTTTCTTATCTGATTCACCCGTGTCGCTATAGTTTTGAGCAAGGGGTGCAAAACAATGGAGGATTTTTTTAAAATCAGTCAGCCCAATAGTACTAGAATTTCCATTACCACCAGTAATTAGAGCAATTTCAACTTGGGTCTGCTTTGCCCATTCTTTAAGATTATTGTAGATGTATTCTGCTGTATCGGAAAAAGTAGTAAATACAAGTGCTTTAGGATTGTTCTTTCCTTTCTTATCCTTAGGAGCAGACATAACTTTATGACTGAGCTCATCCATTAATTTGAGCAACTTTTCATCAAGTTCTGGTTTTATTTTTTCGGTTTGAGAATAGATTTCTTGAAATACCTTTCGGTCCTTTTTTAGATCACCGCGCCATTTTTCTGTATCAAGATCGCTAAGCTTGTATTTAACCTTTTTACCAACTTCAAAATCGCTGTCTTCCTCATCAATATCTGGGCCAACTTCAAAATCGCTGTCTTCTTCATCAATATCTGGACCAACTTCATTATTTTGTGCATCATTTGAATTTGGGGAGTGCCGTTTATCAATTTCTTCAAGGTATGTATTAATCTTATTGATGATGCGTTCCATAGATAGATTAAATGAGTGAACCGAACTTTCTAATCGTTTAAGTAAGTTTACTCTTAGCATAGAACTTAAGAACTTCTCTCGATCAGATTGCGTAAAATGAGAATGACTTTCCAACTTTTGTGTGTCGGAAATGAGATATTCAGAAGGTCTATACATTGACATATCAAATTCACTAATGCGAGCATTCAGCTCCTGATAGGTAAAGGAATTAGTGCCAATCGCATTGACATGGATGTTTTTTGGTTTAGCTCGTTTAGGAAAGCCACCAACCTCCTTAGCAACCAAGGGATAATATCGCTTAATATGTTCTCTAGAACGAGCCAAAGTGATAGCGTTTAGAAGGGAAAGGAAATCAGCCCCAAGGTCTTCAAGAAAGTTATCTTTGTTTAGTAGATGATTAGTATTTTTTGATTTTTCCCATTTTTGGCATTGGATCTGTGCGCGGCGAAATAACTCTTTGATGCTATTTATTCCAAGTGAAGACTTAAAAGCATCATCTACCATTTCGGTCATAAGGTAGACTTGGTTTCTCAGATCTCGCAATGATGTATTTACTGGAGTAGCAGAAAGCATTAACACTTTGGTTGAAGGCCCACTTTGCAAAACTTCCTTTACCAAACGGTTGTATCGACTTAATCTGATAACAGATCCAGCATCATCTGTCTTATTTGGGACGGCATTTCTAAAATTATGTGACTCGTCAATGACAACCAATTTAAAAGCCCCCCAATTAAAATTGGCTAAATCTTGACCCTCTGACTTTCCTTCATAACGGCTTAAATCTGTATGGGCGAGTACATTATAGTTTAGTCGGTCACTCTCTAATGGATTATTTTTCCAGTTGGCATAGCTAGTATATTGTAACCAGTTGTCTCTCAAGCGGCTAGGGCATAACACAAGGACTTTATCGTTTAGCAATTCAAAGTATTTTATTACTGCTAGTGCAGTCCATGTTTTTCCAAGACCAACACTATCGGCAATAATACATCCATTATGTGTTTTTAAGCGGTTGATAGCACTTGTCGCACCATCCTTCTGAAATTGATAGAGCTTTTTCCAAATTTCAGTTTCGCTAATATTGGTGTCAAAAATTTGTCTATTTTGCTCTTCATAATCATTCAATTCTTGTTCAAAGATATGAAAGAGAGTTTTAAAATATACAAACTCTGGTGAATAGTTTTTCCCAAGGCGATTAAGGGCAGCTAGCACTCTCTCCTTTGCATTAAATGTTCGATCTTTGTCATTCCATAATTCGCTAAACCAATTGAATAACTCCTGCTGATCTTCTTCTCTAACGACCTGAAAATTGAGTTCGATATTTGGAGAGTCCCCATAACCAATACCGCGCTGGGTAAAATTAGAACTACCAACTATTGCGGCGTTTGAGTGACTCCGTTGAACATGATACATTTTACCATGCAAAAAGTTATTTTGTTTGATACTTTTGATATCGACTTTCTTCTCAATCCAATCAGCACATGATTTTGCAAGAGGTTTCTGAATTAAAACGTTTTTGAGTTCTAGTCCTCCAGATTTGCTCAGGTTGAATTGAATTTCCTGGCTCTGCTTAGGGTCAGGGGTCTCTGTTCCTAAAGGGTTGCCATACAGAAAACGAATTGCTCCTGCATTTTCTAATTCAGCTCGTAATGCTTCATAAGCATAAATTGTAAAATATGCTGAGACTATAGAAAGGTTATTTCCACTGTGGATTTCACTTTTGAGAAAATCTCCCAGCCGCTTATGGGGAGAGTTGTCGAATATGGAATTAGGCATTATAGAAGTGCTACAAAGTTAATATATGGGTCAGAAATTAATTTGACGAAAATTTTGATTTCGGCGAAAACTATTTTACCAAGATAAAATTAGGTATCAGTGGGGATTTATTTTACCAAGAATATAAATCCCATGTCAATATCACTCAAATGAACATTTTTTCGGGGTGGGTCGAAAAAGTATCACATGAGTCAATAAGGATATAATGAGGAAAAATTTCATAGAGTAAAGAAGAACAAAAGAATCCTCAAATGGCTAGTTTCGATATGAATACTTGAATTAAGTGGTAATACATCATGACCAATAAGTCACTATTATAACCCAACAAATTGCTCAAAACTATTGCGAGGAGAGAGATGATGCCGGTGGGATGTCATTGAGGATTTAATTTTCTTCTGGCTTTTCAACAATAGGTAGACCGGTTCACTTGCCCGGGGGATGATAGATGCCATTGGAAGTAAATCCATCATTGCCATGGTGATAATCGGTCTTCCCCTTCAAAATTAAGTCGGCAAGCGTTGTCGCAACTGTAGGACGCTGAGAGTAATTGACCAACACCCTGAAATAACCCGCATCAGTCGCTTCAAGACTGAGTATATGCTCTTTCTTGTTATGTGCCAGTATTATTGCTGGAAACTCGCCAGCCTTGATAAAGGGTATGGACATCAACATTCGTGACATCCGACCATTCCCATCTTGAAAAGGATGAATGCGAACGAATTCATGATGTAGCCAAGCGGCCTCCGCCTCTGGTGTCAACTTCATCTTCTGATGCCTCTCATGAAAGTTCAAAAACCGGTCAACTTCCGAGCGAGTCTGTTCTGGGGGGGGGGGATAGTATTCGTGGATAAACCCATCTCGCCGGCGAGGATTGTTCGGCCATCGATTTAATTCCCCACGGAGGAGATCTACCTCTACCAGCTTGCGAGTGATTGGGTTGAAACCACTTGCACTCGCCTGATGACGGGTAAGCAGAGCATGCCATTCTTTGAGGTCGTGAGCCGTCAGTTAGCGGTTTTCGCTTACATGAGCGAACATCATTTCTAGAGCAGCTTCCTGACCCTTCAACAAACCCTTCGGAAATCAGTGTTTCCGTAATCCCCGTTGCAGCAAATAAAGCCCCTTGAACTGTCCGGTCTCAATAGCAAATGCTCGCTTTTGCGACTGGAGCCAGATTTCTAGGGAACTTCGGTTGATCTTCGGATCCTCCAGTTTGCGTCAAGCTTCATGCCAGAGGTTCGCTGCTTCCCGAGCCCCATTGTGCCTGTACTCAAGAAGGGAGGAGTCAAGGTCAGGAACCGGTCGCCAGATTGAACCGATAGGCTTGGGGATGTCATTATTCATGAAAATACCTTTTAATTTCTGTTCATCGACAACTTATTTCCACTTGCGATACCAAAAGTGGATTATTTTTGTATAGTGTTCAGTAGACTCGCCAAATTGTACACGGGTAAGAATTTCATTAGGTTTATTCAATGTTCAAATACTAAAGTACAATTCTCGTTTTTTGTACGGGTATCGAGGAATAGTAAATGAGGACAATTATTGCCGCTCAATAATTTGTAGACCTATTTTGCGCGTCAGTAGCTGTCCCTTAGAATGTCGCCTAACACTATTATTATCCCTGACTGAAAGCTCTGGTGGAAAGCCGTTCTGACGAAAAAGGCAATAATCAGTTGTTGGAACTGGGCGAATACCCCGATACAAACTGAGGCTATGAGGTTGGTATGCGTTCAAATGCTAATGCAA